>NZ_AUGA01000016.1:0-180376 GCF_000426785.1 Bradyrhizobium sp. th-b2 | reverse complement strand
AGATTGATGATCTGGTCGAGCCGCGCCCGGAAAAAATCGTTCGCTCCCGTCGTTTTGTGCTTCTTCGGCCGCATCGTGCCCTCCGATGCGGACAGGGAATCATGCTTCGCCCGTCGAGGGAATCTCGAAAACGAAATTGCAAGCTTCCGATGCACAAAACACCAAAACCTTGCAATCTCAGAACGTCATTCCAGCCAAATTACGATTCCAGATCAGTCGCCTGGAAGCTTCTTAACGGGCGACTGCTGAGCGATTTCAATCGCTTAAAAAGGGGGTGGTGCCCAGGAAAGGACTCGAACCTTCACGGCCGTTAAGCCACTGGCACCTGAAGCCAGCGCGTCTACCAATTCCGCCACCTGGGCATGTGGAGCGGCTTAGTAAGGATCGGTTACGCGCTTGTCAAATTCGGGTTTGGAAATTCAAATAGCCTGTACAGGATTGGGCTGATGGCGTATCGCGAGAGGCGCTAAATGCGCTCAATCGCTCTCGAATCCGGCAGGAATTTACCTCATGGCATCGAACCTGGAAACGCTCGTCACGGTCTTCGGCGGATCGGGTTTTCTGGGACGGAACGTGGTCCGGGCGCTGTGCAAGCGCGATTACCGCGTGCGAGTCGCGGTGCGACGGCCTGAACTGGCCTTCCATCTGCAGCCGCTCGGCGGCGTCGGGCAGATTCATGCGGTCCAGGCCAACGTGCGCTACCCGGCTTCGGTCGAGGCGGCGATGCGTGATTCGCATATCGCCATCAATCTGGTCGGCATCCTGGCCGAGGGCGGCGGCCAGAGCTTTGACGCCGTGCAGGTGAAGGGCGCCGAGACCATCGCCAGGGCGGCGGCCACCGCCGGCGCCCGGATGGTCCACGTCTCGGCGATCGGGGCCGACGAGAATTCGCTGTCGGGCTATTACCGCGCCAAGGCGGCCGGCGAGACCGCGGTGCAGGCGGCCTTGCCACAGGCCACCATCATGCGGCCGTCGCTGCTGTTCGGGCCGGAGGATCAGTTCACCAACCGCTTTGCGGCGCTGGCGCGGATGTCGCCGGTCCTGCCGCTGGTCGGCGGCGGCACTGGCAAGCTGCAGCCGACCTATGTCGCCGACGTCGCCGACGCGGTGGCCGATGCCGTCGACGGCAAGGCGAAGCCGGGCGCGACCTACGAGCTCGGCGGCCCTGAGGTGCTGACCATGCGTGAGGTGATGGAGATCATCCTCCAGATCACCCAGCGCGACCGCATGCTGGCGCCGCTGCCGTTCGGCCTCGCCAAGCTGCAATCGTATGTCCTGCAATTCGCGCCGGGCCCCTTCACGCTGACGCCGGACCAGGTCGCGATGCTGCGTTCGGACAATGTGGTGTCGGATGCCGCCAAGGCCGCCGGGCTCACTTTCGCCGGCCTCGGCATCACGCCTGATTCGATGGAAGCGATCGCCCCGCAATATCTCTGGCGCTTCCGCGCGACCGGGCAGTTCCAGAAGAAGAGCGCGTAACCCTCTCTCCACACGTCGTCCCGGCCAAGCGAAGCGCGAGCCGGGACCCATAACCACGAATGTCCAAGGTGTACAGCGCTGAGGCCACAGCCCTGCGCCACTGAGCGAATGGTGGTTATGGGTGCCTGCTTTCGCAGGGACGACGAGCGGAGTTGTCCTTACCGCCCCATCGCCAGCGCGATCAGGCCGAGGGTGCCGACGATCACGCGCCACCAGGCAAAGAACGTGAAGCCGCGGCGGGTGACGAAGTTGAGGAACGCCCGCACCACGATCATCGCCGTGATGAACGACACCACGAAGCCGACCGCGATCACGCTGAGATTGTCCGACGTGAAGTCGGCGCGGTTCTTGTAGAAATCATAGGCGAACGCGCCGACCATGGTCGGGATCGCGAGGAAGAACGAGAACTCCGCCGCCGAGCGCTTGTCGGCGCCGAGCAGCATCGCGGCCACGATGCTGGCGCCGGAGCGCGACACGCCGGGGATCATCGCCAGGCACTGCGCGACGCCGATCCAGAAATACATCAACAGCGGGAACCGGGTCGCATCGTCCTCGTACACCTTGAGATCGAGCTGATCGACCCAGAGCAGGACGGCGCCGCCGACGATCAGCGTGAAGCAGACCACCCACGGATTGAACAGGAATTCCTTGATGTATTTGCCGGCGATCAGGCCGATCACGACGGCGGGCAGGAACGCCACCAGCACGCCGATCACGAAGCGGCGATCGTCGGGATTGGAGAACATGCCGAGCGCCACGCGCCACAGCTTGACGAAATACAGCGCGACGATCGCGAGGATCGCACCGAGCTGAATCAGGATCGCAAAACTCTTCCAGAAATTGCCTTCGCCGAGATTGAAGAAGCGTTCCGCGAGCAACAGGTGGCCTGTCGAGGAGACCGGCAGGAACTCTGTGACGCCCTCGACGATGCCGAGAATCACCGCTCGCAGCATATCCGTCATCATGATGTGGCCTGCCCTGTGTGGAAAACGGGATTCTTCTCGCTTATTCGCACATTGGCCGCAATCGCAAAAAATCGTCAAACAATGGGTTACCTGACCGATTTGCTGGGCTATAGCGTTTTTGTGACCCGCACCATCTGCGGGGGTGGCTACCGGTTTGCGTGCTGACGCGACATAGAGACGACCGGAGCAGGTCTGGCCAAATTGCAGGCTCAGGTCACACAGGTTGATGGTTTCTTAATCGCCGCGGAACTACCAAGGGCTTCATGTACACGCTGTATCACCATCCGTTCTGTCCGCATTCGCGATTCATTCGCCTCGTGCTCGGCGAGTACGGGCTCGATCTGCGGCTGGTGGAGGAGCGGGTGTGGGAGCGGCGCGAGGCGTATCTCGCGCTCAATCCGGCGGCAACCACGCCGGTGCTGATCGCCGAGGGCTTTCCGCCGGTTCCGGGCGCGCCTGTGATCGCCGAATATGTCGATGAGGCGCACGGCCTCGATGCCGGCGAGCGGCGGCTGCTGCCCACCTCGACCGCCGAGCGCGTCGAGGTGCGCCGGCTGATGGCGTGGTTCAACGAGAAATTCTTCGAGGAAGCCTCCAACCCGCTGGTGACCGAGCGGATCTACAAGCGCTTCATGAGCGAGGACAATGGCGGCGGCCCGCCGGCCCCCGACATCATGCGCGCCGCCAAGGTCAATGTGCGCTATCATCTGAGCTATATCGGCTGGCTCGCGAAGACCCGGAACTATCTCGCCGGCGACCGCCTCACCTACGCGGACCTCGCCGCCGCGGCGCACCTTTCGGCGATCGACTATCTGGGCGACGTGCCATGGAGCGAGGACGACGCAGCAAAGGCGTGGTACGCGCGGGTGAAATCCCGCCCGTCGTTCCGCCCGCTGCTCAGCGAATGGCTGGCGGGGGTGCCGGCGTCGCGGACCTATGTGGACCTCGACTTCTGAACCCGGCGGTCCGGCTCTCTCCTGCCGATCTCAAGGCGGCACTGACGCGCGAGGCGCTCGCGCTCGGCTTCGATGCCATCGGCTTCACCGGCCCTGACGCGACGGGCGAGGCCGGGAAATACTTCCACGAGTTCCTCAACTCCGGCGGCCATGGCGACATGGACTGGCTCGCCGCCAATCCGGAGCGGCGCGCCGATCCGCGCGTGCTGTGGGGCGGTGTGCGCTCGATCATCATGCTCGGCGTCAACTACGGGCCGGACGACAATCCGCTAAAAATTCTCGAGCGTCGATCGCATGGCGCGATCTCGGTTTACGCGCAGGGCGACGACTATCACGACGTGATCAAGAAGCGGCTGAAGACACTGGCGCGCTGGCTCGCTGCTGCGACCGGCGACGAGGTGAAAGTGTTCGTCGATACCGCCGCCGTGATGGAGAAGCCGCTGTCACAGGCCGCCGGCATCGGCTGGCAGGGCAAGCACACCAATCTGGTGTCGCGCGAGTTCGGCTCGTGGCTGTTTCTCGGCGCGATCTATTCCGCCACCGAACTGCCGAGCGACTCCAGCGAAGCCGATCATTGCGGCAGCTGCCGCGCCTGCCAGGACATCTGTCCGACCGCGGCGTTTCCGGCCCCCTACAAGCTCGATGCACGGCGCTGCATCTCGTATCTGACGATCGAGAACAAGGGCCCGATCCCGCACGAATTCCGCAAGAGCATCGGCAACCGCATCTATGGTTGCGACGATTGCCTCGCGGTGTGTCCGTGGAACAAGTTCGCGCAAGCGGGACGCGAGCAGAAGCTTGCCGCGCGTGACGCCTTGCGCGCGCCCGCGCTCGGCGAGCTGGCGCGGCTCGACGATGCCGCTTTTCGCGCGCTGTTCACGAAGTCGCCGGTCAAGCGCATCGGCCGCGACCGCTTCATCCGCAATGTGCTGATCGCGATCGGCAATTCGGGCGATGCAAACCTCGCCGGCGAGGCGCGACGCCTGCTCGACGATGCGAGCCCACTGGTGCGCGGCGCCGCAGTGTGGGCGCTGTCGCAATTGATCGCGCCCGATGCGTTCGCGGCGCTGTCGTCACGCGCCGGCGGCGAGCCCGACGTCAGCGTGCAGCAGGAGTGGCGCGCGGCAGCGGCCTCTTGATTTCATCGCGGCATTCCCATCATGGTCGACAACCATGACAAACCAGCCCTTCTTCACCAGGCACGGCGACGGCTTCATGCCGACGGCTGTTGCGAATGGACCTTGGAGCCCGGAATCGATGCATGGCCGCGTCGTGATCGGCCTGCTCGGCTTCGTCATCGAGGAGCGTCACGGCTCCGACGATTTCATCCCCGCGCGGCTCACGGTCGACATGTTCCGGCTGCCCAACATCACGACGCCGGTCGAGGTGACGACCAAACTTGTCCGCGATGGGCTCCGCATCAAGGTGATCGAGGCCGAGTTTGTCTCCGGCGGCACCAGCATGGCGCGCGCCTCCTGCCAATTGTTGCGCCGGACGGAAAATGCGCCGGGCAATGTGTGGTCGCCGCCGAACTGGACGGTGCCGGCGCCCGCGGAGATTCCGAAGCCGGCCGATCCCAGGCTCGGCATGAACGGCAAATGGGAGACGCGGCCAATTGTCGGCCATATGAGTTCACTCGGCGAGCGCCGGCTCTGGATGAGCGAGGTGCGCGAGCTCGTCGCCGGCGTGAAGATGACGCCGTTCGTCCACGTCGCGACCGGCGCGGATTTCGCGAGCCCGTTCGCCAATGCCGGCGACCAGGGGCTCGGCTACATCAACAGCGACGTCACGATCTATCTGCACCGTTTGCCGGTGACCAACTGGATCGGCTTCGAGGTCGTCAACCACCGCGCCACCGACGGCGTCGCGATCGGCGAATGCTGGCTCTATGACGAGAAGGGCCCGATCGGCACGTCGACCGTGGCGGCGCTGGCGCAGCGCAAGCCGATGACCAATCCGCCGCCGCCGTAAGCTCTCACCGCCGTCATTGCGAGCGAAGCGAAGCAATCCATGGCTCCGCTTGCTGAGGCATGGATTGCTTCGTCGCTTCGCTCCTCGCAATGACTGCTGATGGCCTGACTCAGGCCAAATGTAGCTTCATCTCCGGCCGCGCCCTCAGCGCGGCACCCTGCTTGCCGACGATCTTGGCGATACGTTCCGGCGCAAAATTCAGGTCGACGAAGGCCGGCGCGGTGTTGGCGACCTCGTGATATTCGGTGATCTTGCCGTCGTGCAGCCGCATGATCGCGACGCCCTCGAACATCGCCCGCGCCCCCTTGGCTTCCGGCAAGGTCGAGCGATAGCTGAACGTGTAGCGCGCATAGAGCGTCGCGCCGTCAGAGACGGGATCGTGCATGACCCAGCGGAAATCGGTCGCGGTCCGGTAGAACCAGTCATCGATCATCTCGGCGATTTTGGCGTGGCCCTTGAACGCGCCGTAGAACACGTCGTGATAGACGCCGTCCTCGGTGAAGAGGCTTGCAAACGCCTCGCCGTTGCGCTGCTCGACCGCGTCGCAGAACGCGCGCAGCATGTTCGTTGTGTCCATTGGCGTTTCTCCCAACCACATCTGTCATGCCCCGCGCAGGCGGGGCATCCAGTATTCCAGAGCAGTTGCCTTGAATCGAGGGGCCGCAGCGTACTGGATCATCCGCTTTCGCGGATGATGACATCGTACAAGACGCAAAACCTTAGCCGATCTCCGCCACCGCGGCGATGATCCGCGCGATGTCCTGCGGCCGCGACAGGCGGTGGTCGCCGTCCTGGATCATGGTCAGCACCACGTCCTCTGCCGGCAGGCGGTGCACGAGCGCGAAGGCGTGCTTCCACGGCACGTCGGGATCCTGCGCGCCCTGCAGGATGCGCACCGGACAGCCGACGTCGATCTTGCTGCCGAGCAGCAGATGATTGCGGCCCTCCTCGATCAGGTTGCGGGTGATCGGATAGGGCGAGCCGTCGCCATAGTCCGACGGCCGCAGCCACAGGCCCTTGGTCTCGATCTCGGCGCGAATCTCCGGCGGGAACGCCTTCCACATCAGCTCCTCGGTGAAGTCGGGCGCCGGCGCGATCAGCACGAGACCGGCGAGCGACGCACGGCCGCCGCCGCGCCTTGCAATCTCGCGGGCCAGCAGCAGCGCCATCCAGCCGCCCATCGAGGACCCGATCACGACCTGCGGCCCGCTGCAGAACTGCGAGAACACAGCAAAGCTCTCCTCGAGCCAGCGGCCGATCGTGCCGTCGGCGAAATCGCCGCCGGATTCGCCATGGCCGGAATAGTCGAACCTGGTGCAGCCGCGGCCGTGCTCGGCCGCCCATGCGTCGAGCGCGATCGCCTTGGTGCCGGTCATGTCGGACTTGAAGCCGCCGAGCCAGAACAGCCCGGGCGCGCCAATTGCGCCGCCGGGAGCGGCACCGGCACGGGCGCGGACCGCGATCCGGCGTGCTCCACTGCCCTCGCCGACCTCGATAAAGGCGGGTTCCTGCCCGGATGCGGCGGTTTGGCTCATGGTTCGGTCACTCGCGTGTCAGACATCTGCTTTTCAATCGTCGCGCGGCACCGGTCAACGGCGGCAAGCCCGCCTTGCGGAGCCGATGCACCCGCTATATCTGCCGGGCGTGGCGAAAATGCCTCGCAATTGACGGTTTTGCCGCTTAGAAAGCGAGTTCGCTTGCCCGTTGCAGCATCTTGCTTCAAAATATCCGCCTTCCCTTTCACAACTTTGGAGAGTTACCCATTCGCCGTCCCAATAGAGCCCCGCCCACAGTCGCCAAAGACGGGCCGCGCACCAATGATGAGATTCGCAACGCGCAGATCCAGCTGATCGATGCCGCCGGTGTCAACCAAGGCACCGTCGAAACCATGGTGGCCATCAAGATGGCCATGGAAGCCGGCATGGACCTCGTCGAGATTTCGCCGAATGTCAGTCCTCCGGTCTGCAAGATCATGGACTACGGCAAGTACAAATATTCCGCGCAGAAGAAGGCCGCCGAAGCCCGCAAGAAGCAGAAGGTCGTCGAGATCAAGGAGATCAAGCTCCGCCCGATGATCGACGATCACGACTATGACGTGAAGATGCGCGCCATGCAGCGCTTCTTCGAGGAAGGCGACAAGGTCAAGATCACCTTGCGCTACCGCGGTCGTGAGATGGCGCACCAGGAGATTGGCACCAAGCTTCTGGACAAGGTGAAGGCCGACGTGGCCGAGTTCGCCAAGGTCGAGCAGGACGCGAGGTTCGAGGGCCGCCAGGTCGTGATGGTGCTGGCGCCGCGCTAGTTCGAGTTAATCGATTTGTTGAAATGAAACGGCCCGTCGGGATCGCCCGGCGGGCTGTTTCGCATTTGACGGGCTTTCGTAGCCCGGATGCAGCGAAGCACAATCCGGGAGAAGTGCATCCGCGGGCGCACCGCCCCGGATTTCGCTCCGCTCCATCCGGGCTACGACGCTTTGCCCGATGGTGCCAACCTCCCCTTGAAAAGTGGAGGTCGCTTTGCTCGTCAGAGCAAAGCGGGTGGGGATCTGCTCTCTCCACGAGCGGCGGCGTCTGCGGCTGGACCCCCATCCCGGCCTTCCCCCTTTCAGGGGAAAGGAGACGATAGATTTGCCGCCAGTTCCCACCCGCCGGTTCCATCCCGCAAAACGTTGCAAAACCGCCGATCCTCTGGCATAAGCCGGGCCTTCGCCGCCCGGCTGATCAAGGGCTGCCGTGGCGACGTATCGTGCAGGTTCTTTCAATTCGGAAAAAACCATAGCACTTCCAACGCTCTAACGAGCATTTTAGCCGGCCGGACGCCTCTCGGGGCGATTTTCGTGCTGTGCAGTAGGAGAGCCAAATGCCCAAGTTGAAGACCAAGTCGGGCGCTAAAAAGCGCTTCAAGGTGACTGCCACTGGCAAAGTCATGCACGCCCAGCGCGGTAAGCGCCACGGCATGATCAAGCGGACGAAGAAGCAGATCCGTCAGCTCCGCGGCACCCGCGTGCTGTTCAAGACCGACGGCGACAACGTCAAGAAGTACTTCTTGCCGAACGCCTGATCGCTGATCCGCTTGAACCCCGCCGCAACTGTGCGGCGCCCCGTCACCTCTTCTTAGATCTCAAGGATTTCCGTCATGTCTCGCGTCAAACGCGGTGTGACCTCTCACGCCAAGCACAAGAAAGTCTTCAAGGCCGCCAAGGGCTATTACGGCCGCCGCAAGAACACGATCCGCACGGCCAAGCAGGCCGTCGAAAAGGCCGGCCAGTACGCCTTCCGCGACCGCAAGCGCAAGAAGCGCACCTTCCGCGCGCTCTGGATCCAGCGCATCAACGCCGCGGTCCGTCCGTTCGGCATGACCTACAGCGTGTTCATCAACGGCCTGTCCAAGTCGGGCGTCGTCGTCGACCGCAAGGTGCTGTCGGATCTCGCGATCCACGAGCCGGTTGCGTTCCAGGCGATCGCCGAGAAGGCCAAGGCCGCGCTGGCGGCCTGATCCGAGCATGATCCGGAAAAGTGGGTACCGGTTTTCCGATCAGATCATGCTCAAATGAAAGGCCTAGCGGGCTTTCGGGCCCGCGTTTAGCGCCTTGTGCGAATAGCGCTGGGCGACTTCCGCCCGGCAGAACGCTGTGAACGAGATGTACATGGTGCCGGATTGATTCCGGTACTCGCGGTCGCAGACCTGCATCTTGTGCTGGTACGCCCGCTTCGGCGCGCCCTTGAGGCCGGACAGGAAGTCCGCTTCGCATTTCTTCTCGACGGCGGCGCCGAGCAGGACGTCGCCGCTCGCCCCGAACTCGCAGACCCGAAACACCTTCATCGCGCCGTCACAGCTGCGCTGGGCGTTGATGGTGTCGACGATCTCGTCCTGGGTCATCGACTTGTCCATGCAAACCGCCGCCAGCACCGGTGTGGCTGATATCGACATGATGGCGGCCAAAGTGGCCATGGCAACTCGGGCAGCGGTCAGGCGGGGTCTCAAGGGCATCGGGCGGTCTCCTCACATCCCACTTGGGTAGCCTCCCCCGCGCGCGGGGTTCAACCCTGCCGGTCATATGCCCGAAATGACCGGCTTTTTGCTTGACGTTACGGCCTTCGGGCGGCGACAACCCAGCCGAATTTTTGGCGCATGGTCCGCAGTGGCGAGCACCGGTTCGGGTACCGGTTTGTCCCGCCAGATCATGCGCCGCTCAAGCGCAGGAATTGACCGTGTCCGACCTCGCAACGCTCGAAAAGTCCATTCTCGACCAGATCACCGCAGCCGGTGACGAAGCCGCCCTCGAGGCGGTGCGCGTCTCAGCCCTCGGCAAGAAGGGCTCGATCTCGGCCTTGCTCGCCACTCTTGGCAAGATGTCGCCGGAGGAGCGCAAGACCGAAGGCGCCAGGATCAACCTCGCCAAGGATGCGGTGACCCAGGCGCTCGCAGCCAGGCGCGACGTACTAAAAGCGGCCGCGCTCGATGCGCGCCTCGCCGCCGAGACCATCGACGTCACGCTGCCGCTGCGCGAGGCGCCGGCGGAGACCGGCCGTATCCATCCGCTGAGCCAGGTGTTCGAAGAGGTCAACACCATCTTCGCCGACATGGGATTCGCCATCGCCGACGGTCCCGACATCGAGACCGACGACTACAACTTCACCAAGCTGAACTTCCCGATCGGCCATCCGGCGCGCGAGATGCACGACACCTTCTTCTTCAATCCGAAGGAGGACGGCTCGCGCATGCTGCTGCGGACCCACACCTCGCCGGTGCAGGTGCGCACGATGCTGACCCAGAAGCCGCCGATCCGCGTGATCTGCCCCGGCCGCACCTATCGCATCGACTCGGACGCGACCCACACGCCGCAATTCCATCAGGTCGAGGGCCTCGTGATCGACAAGGGCTCGCATCTCGGCCACCTCAAATGGATCCTGCACGAGTTCTGCAAGGCGTTCTTCGAGGTCGACCACATCAACATGCGGTTCCGGCCGTCGTTCTTCCCGTTCACCGAGCCGTCGCTCGAGGTCGACATCCAGTGCCGCCGCGACAAGGGCGAGATCCGCTTCGGCGAGGGCGAGGACTGGATGGAGATTCTCGGCTGCGGCATGGTGCACCCGAACGTGCTGCGCGCCTGCGGCAGCGATCCCGACGTCTACCAGGGTTTTGCCTGGGGCATGGGCATCGACCGCATCACGATGCTGAAATACGGCATCGCCGATTTGCGCCAGCTGTTCGAGAACGACGTCCGCTGGCTCAACCACTACGGCTTCAAGCCGCTCGACATCCCGACGTTTGCGGGGGGATTGAGTTCGTGAGTCTCGTTCTCTTTGGCCCAGCAACGGCTCTCTCCGTTCCCTCCCCCCTTGTGGGGGAGGGTCAGGGAGAGGGGTGGCCGCGGGCGCTGAACGGACTCGCTGACCTGGACATCTCCGCGAGCTCTTTTCGCTTCGCTGCTGCAGAGGCAACCCGCAGAACGACGTCTTTCCGAGCAAGCGGCTTACCCCTCTCCCCAACCCTCCCCCGTAAGGGGGGAGGGAGCTCTGGCGCCGGCGCTAGCATCACAGTCACCACCAACAAGAACCGAGGCATGCAGCCGTGAAGTTCACCCTCTCCTGGCTGAAGGAACATCTCGAGACCGACGAGCCGCTCGACAAGCTCGCCGACAAGCTCACCATGATCGGGCTCGAGGTCGAGAACATCGAGGACAAGGCGAAGGCGCTCGCTCCGTTCACCATCGCGCGCGTGATCTCGGCCGAGCAGCATCCGAATGCCGACCGGCTGCGGGTGTGCATGGTAGACACCGGCGACGGCGGTGCGCCGGTGCAGGTGGTGTGCGGCGCGCCGAATGCGCGGGCCGGGCTGATCAGCGTGTTCTCAGCCCCCGGCACCTATATCCCGGGCAAGAACATCACGCTCGGCGTCGGTACCATCCGAGGCGTCGAGAGCCGTGGCATGCTGTGCTCGGCGGCCGAGTTGCAGATCTCCGAGGATCACGACGGCATCATGGAGCTGCCGGCCGACGCACCGCTCGGCAAGGGCTATGCCGACTGGGCAGGGCTCGGCGATCCCACCATCGAGATCAACCTGACGCCGAACCGGCAGGACTGCGCCGGCGTGCACGGCATCGCGCGCGACCTGTCCGCCGCCGACATGGGCAAGTTCAAGGACCAGGGCATCAGGCAGATCAAGGGCGAATTCCCCTGCCCCGTCCAGGTGAAGGTGGAAGACACCACGCTGTGCCCGGGCTTCGCGCTGCGGCTGGTGCGCGGGGTGAAGAACGGCCCGTCGCCGGAATGGCTGCAGAAGCGGCTGACCTCGATCGGCCTGCGTCCGATCAACGCGCTGGTCGACATCACCAACTTCATGACCTACGACCGCGCCCGCCCGCTGCACGTATTCGACGCCAAGAAGGTGACGGGCAACCTCACCGTCCGCCGCGCCAAGGACGGCGAGACGCTGCTCGCGCTCGACGGCCGGACCTACACGCTCGACAACAATGTCTGCGTGATCGCGGACGAGCACGGCGTCGAATCGCTCGCCGGCATCATGGGCGGCGAGGCATCCGGCTGCGACGACAATACCACCGACGTGCTGATCGAATCGGCGCTGTGGAACGAGATCAACATCGCGCAGACCGGCCGCAAGCTCGGCATCAATTCGGATGCGCGCTATCGCTTCGAGCGCGGCGTCGATCCGGCCTTCATGGTGCCCGGGCTCGAGCTCGCCACCAAACTGGTGCTGGAGCTGTGCGGCGGCACGCCGTCCGAGAACGTCGTGGTCGGCAAGCAGTTCGGCGAGGACCGCGTCATCGACTTCCCGCTCAGCGAGGTGAAGCGCCTTGCCGGCATCGAGGTGCCGCTGGTCGAGGTGAAGCTGATCCTCACCCGGCTCGGCTTCATGCTGGCCGGCAACGGCCCCGTGGTGAAGGTCGCGGTTCCGTCCTGGCGCACCGATGTGCACGGCAAGGCCGACATCGTCGAGGAGATCGTGCGCATCGTCGGCGTCGACAAGGTGCCGATGACGCCGTTCGAGCGTGGCGAGGAGCCGCGCAAGCCGGTGCTGACGCCGATGCAGCTGCGCACCCGCCGCGCCAAGCGCGCGCTCGGCGCGCGCGGCATGGTGGAGGCCGTGACCTGGTCGTTCATCACCAATGACGCGGCAAAGCTGTTCGGCGGCGGCCAGAGCGAGCTCGTGCTCGCCAACCCGATCGCAGCCGATCTCTCCGACATGCGGCCGAGCCTGCTGCCCGGCCTCGTCGCCGCGGTTCAGGCCAACATCAACCGCGGCTATCCCGACGTCGCGCTGTTCGAGGTCGGCCAGGTGTTCCGCGGCGACCGGCCGGAAGACCAGCTGGTGGCCGCCTCCGGCGTGCGCCATGGCTATGCCTCGACAAAGGGAGCGGGCCGTTCCTGGACCGGCTCGGCGACAGCGGACGCAATGGACGGCAAGGCCGACGCCTTCGCCGTGCTGGCGGCCGCCGGCGCGCCGATGCAGGCGCTGCAGATCGTCCCCGGCGGCCCCGCCTGGCTGCATCCAGGACGCTCCGGCACCATCCAGATCGGCCCGCAGAACGTGCTCGGCACCTTCGGCGAGCTGCATCCGCGTGCGGCCGAGGCGCTTGGCGCCGATGGTCCGATGATCGTGTTCGAGGTGATCCTCGAGCGCATCCCGGAAGGCAAGCAGAGGGCAACGCGCGCCAAGCCGCTGCTGGAGTTCTCGGCCTTCCAGCCGGTGTCGCGCGACTTCGCCTTCATCGTCGACCGCAGCGTCAAGGCGGGCGACATCGTCCGCGCGGCGCAAAATGTCGACAAGAAGCTGATCACGGCCGTCACCGTGTTCGACGTCTATGAAGGCAAGGGCATCGATCCCGACAAGAAGTCGATCGCGATCGCAGTGACGATCCAGCCGCGCGAGAAGACCATGACCGACCAGGAGATCGACGCCGTCGCCGCCAAGGTCGTCGCCGAGGTGACCAAGAAGACCGGCGGCACGCTGCGGGCGTGATGCCGCAAGGCAGGCTGCGCGACCCCCTCTCCCGCTTGCGGGGGAGGTGGATCGGGAATGTACGCGGACCTATCACCGTCACCCTGAGGAGGCCGCGTAGCGGCCGTCTCGAAGGGTCGACGGCCCGACTGTGGCCGATTCATCCTTCGAGGCTCGCTCCGCTCGCACCTCCAGCGACAAAGGCGAAGCCTTTGCGCGGGGATGACGGTTCTCACAGAGCTGAAGCTGTATTTGTATCGCTCGATGCGCGCGCAAGCCAGGCAACCGATTGTACCCCTCACGTTCCACATGACCCCCTTCACCCTCCTCCCCTCCGACATCTCGACCAGCATCGCGCTCGCGATCTGCGCGATCGCGTTCGTGTCGGGCACGGCGCGCGGCTTCTCCGGGTTCGGCTCGGCGCTGATCTTCATGCCGCTCGCAAGCAGCGTCGCGGGGCCGCGGCTGGTGGCGGCGCTCCTGCTCATCATCGATTTCGTCGCTGCCGCGCCGCTGCTGCCGAATGCCTGGACCCATGCCGACCGCAAGGCAACCGCGGTGATGGTCGCCGGCGCGCTGGTCGGCGTTCCGATCGGTACGTACTTCCTGACGGTGCTCGAGCCCGTGACCACGCGCTGGATCATCTCCGGCTTCGTCGCGGCACTGCTCGCGCTGCTGCTGTCGGGCTGGCGCTACCACGGCAAGGATCACGCCGCGCTGTCGGTCGGCGTCGGCGGCCTCTCGGGCTTTTGCAGCGGACTTGCGCAGACCGGCGGCCCGCCGATCGTCGCCTACTGGCTGGGCCGCCCGATCTCGTCGGTGATCTCCCGCGCCAACATCGTGCTGTTCTTCGGCGCCTCGGATCTCTTCTCGCTGGTGAGCTACTGGTTCACCGGACTGATCACGATCGAGTCGATCAAATTCTCGCTGATCGTCGGTCCCGTTTACGGCATCGGCGTCTGGTTCGGCGCCTCGCTGTTCGGCAAGGCAAGCGAGCAGGTGTTTCGCGCCATCTGCTACGCGCTGATCGCGGCGGCCGTCATCGTCGGCCTGCCTGCGCTTGATGGCATCTTGCGCGGCGGCTAGGCTCGAATTCAGAAAAGACCGAGGAGGAAACGATGATCGATCGCCGCAATGCATTGAAACTGGCGCTCGGCAGCGCCGCCATGCTCGCGTCGCCCGTGCGCGCGCAGGGTACAAAGCCGCACACCCGCATCGTGTTCCTCGGCACCAAGGGCGGCCCCCGCGTCGGCAACGGCGCCTCCAATCCGGCCAATCTGGTCGTCGTCAACGACACCCCGTTCGTGATCGATTGCGGCATGGGCGTCAGCCGTCAGATGGTCAGTGCCGGCGTGCCGATCCCGTCCGTGAAGTACATCTTCATCAGCCACCATCATTCCGATCACAATCTGGAATACGGCAATCTGTTCTACAACGCCTGGGCGGCCGGCCTCTCGACGCCGATCCATTCGTTCGGCCCCAAGGGCATCGAGGCGATGACCAGGCACTATTGGGAGCTGAACAAGTTCGACGTCGAGACCCGGATCGAGGACGAAGGCCGGCCCGATCCGCGAAAACTGCTGATCGCGAAAGACATCACCGACGATGGCGTGGTGCTGAAAACGCCTGATGTTACCGTCACCGCGTTCCGCACGCCGCATCCGCCGATCACGGACAATTTCGCCTACAAGTTCGAGACCCCGGACGGCACGATCGTGTTCTCCAGCGACACCGCCTACAATCCAAAGCTCGCCGAGTTCGCCAGGGGTGCCGACGTGCTGGTGCACGAATGCCTCTACATCCCCGCGGTCGATCGGCTGGTCGCCAAGACCAAAAACGGCGCGACGCTGAAGAAGCATCTGCTCGACAGCCACACCTCGACCGAAGACGTCGGCCGCATCGCAGCCGCCGCCGGCGTCAAGACGCTGGTGCTGAGCCACTCGTCCCCGGCGACGATCCGCTCGTCACCGACGACGACTGGACGCGGGACGTGACGACGAATTTCAAGGGCCGGATCGTGGTGGCAAAGGATCTGATGGAGCTGAAGCTGCCGGTGTGAAGGGCGGCCGGTGTCTCCCCGCAAAACGCGAAGGCGCTTCTGCGGGGACGGTGACAAAAAGCCAAGTCTCGCCGGGGAGAGCACGAAGTAAGCCGTAGAACCATCGCGCAGGGGAAGCCGGGTCGTTTCCGGCTACACCTGTGGTCCTACCCCCGTGCTTTTTTTGTTGCGCGGGGAACATGGGTGCGATCGGCGCCCGGCTTTCCCTGCGCCCTCTGATCGAAGAGCGGCGAAACGAGCGGCAAAACTCGGGCAAATCATGTCGCGAGGATGCGGATGTATGCTCATTCAACACATTCGCTGTCGTCCTGGCGAAAGCCAGGACCCATTACTCCAAATGAGAATAGTTGCACGATGCTGGGGCAACGATCCCGTTCATCACCAAATTCGGTGGCTATGGGTCCTGGCTTTCGCCAGGACGACACTGGTTATTGCGGCAGCTCTCTCTACTTCAACTTCCGCTCGCGATGCCTGATCTCATCGAAAGATCAATTCATCGGCCCGGCGGAGCGATGCGGCGCGCGCTTCCGCTGCTTTGGCGCCGGCGCTGCTGGCTCCGGCGCCGCATCCTTCAGTGCGCCGATCCGGCGCAGCGCGGCATCGGCGGCGCGCTCGCCGCTGTCCCAGGCGCCATCGACGGTGCCCCACAGCGTCTCATGGGTGGCTTCGCCGGCGAGATACATCGCGCCGATCGGCTCGGTCAGGATCTTGCGGGAGAACTGTGCGCCGGGCACTGCTGCCGACATCGCGCCGAGGATGAAGGGCGATGCATTCCAGCGCGTCGCGCTGGTCTGCTTCACCGCAGCGCCGACCTCGCTGCCATAGAGCTTGGTCAGCCATTCCACCGCGAACGCGGACATTGCCTTCTCGCCCTGCGCCGACAGATCGCGGCCGAAGGACCCAGCGACGTCGATCGTGCACAGCGAGGAGCCGGCGATATTGCCGTAGAGCAGCGCCGTCCTGGTCGAATTGCTCTGCTCGATAATGACGTCGTCGCGCGACAGTCCGAGCGGATTGCCAGGGAGCTGCAACGCGATGCGGTCGTAGCTGCCGAGGCTGAGCTTAGCTGCGGCATCGAGCGCACGCTTCGGGAGCTCCGGCACGAACTTGATATTGCCGCTCGCGAGCACATTGCTCGAGACGGTGACGATGGCGGCGCGCGCGGTGATCTTGCCTGTGGGCGTCTCGACCATCACGTCGCGATTGCTCCACAGCATGCGCTGCGCCGGCGTCGAGAGCACCGTCGGCAGCTGCTCGGCAAGCTTGGCGATCAGCGTGCCGAGCCCCTGTCGGCAGGCGATCGCGGTGTTGCGATCCTGCGCGCGCACCTTGTCGACGGCGGAGAGGTCCTTCAGATCCTTGCCGCTGAAATTGGCGCCAAGCAGGAATTCCGCGGTTCCGGCCCAATCGCCGAGATCCTTCGGCATCGCCGCGGCGCAGGCGATATCGGCCTTGCGCGACGCGTCGTCGACGGCGCGGTTGGCGCGCACCAGCGCCGCCAGGAATTCCTCGGTCTCGCCCGGGCGGGCGTAGCGCCGGCCGATGCGAATCTTCTGGCCTGCGGGCGCCGTGACGATGTCGAGGCCCGCGGAGCGGGCCAGCCGGATCATCGGATTGGTCTCGGGATTGTGCATCCAGCGCGCGCCACGGTCGAACGGCACGCCGAATGTCGATGCATCGGTCTGGCAGCGGCCGCCGACCTGGCCCGCCGCCTCCACCACGATCACCTTGCGGTTGGCGGCGACGATCCTCCGCGCCGCGGCAATGCCCGCGGCACCCGCGCCGATCACGACGATGTCAGCCTCGCGCGGCGGCGGCGCGGCAAGCACCCGGCCGCCCAGCACAGGCGCCAGCGCGATACCTGCGGACGCCGACAGGAAATCGCGGCGGGTCACTGTCATGACATAGCTTCTGGCATGGTTTCCGGGGACTTGCAGAAAACGGGAACGCTTCGCGAACTGTGCCGCATCTCACCGACCGCAGCAACCATCATGGTAAATCAATCATGATTGATCCGCTGATGGCATGAACTAAATTGCAACGGCTTGCGATCATGATTAGGTCAACACAAGCGGTCGTAGAACCGCTGGGGGGAATCCATGGGCTTAATGCTCGATACCGTCGGTAAATGGATCGCGGGGTACCTGCAGAAGGAAGTCCCCGGTTACGAGCCGTTCACGCCGAGCGACCCGGACCATCTGCGGGGCATCATGCAGCCCGGCGATGTGCTGCTGGTCGAAGGCAACAACCGGATTTCCGGCATCATCAAATACCTCACGCAATCGACCTGGTCGCACGCTGCACTCTTTGTCGGACCGATCGACGGTGCGTTCGAGCCTGACGGCGAGCAGCATGTGCTGATCGAGGCCAATATCGGCGAGGGCGTGACCTCGGCGCCACTGTCGAAATATCTGTCCTATCACACCCGCCTCTGCCGTCCGGTCGGCCTGTCGTTCGAGGACCGCACCACGGTGTGCCGCTACGCCATCAACCGGATCGGCTTCGGCTACGACACAAAGAACATCGTCGATCTCGCGCGCTTCCTGTTTCCGCTGCCGATCCCGCAGCGCTGGCGCCGCCGCATGATCGCGTTCGGCTCCGGCGATCCGACCAAGATCATCTGCTCGGCGCTGATCGCGCAGGCGTTCGACGCCGTGCGCTATCCGATCCTGCCCAAGATCACGCGCGCCGCCAGCCGCAAGGCGCGCCGCGAGATCCTGCATATCCGCGATTCCTCGCTCTACATGCCCCGCGACTTCGACATCTCGCCCTATTTCGAAGTCGTCAAACCCACCATCGTGCACGGTTTCGACTACACGGCCCTGCACTGGGCCGACAAGCAGAAGCCGCTCCAGGAGGTAGCGGGCGAATTCAGTGTGTTTCCAGAATCTAAGTCGCCGCCGCTTGTTCCTGAAGCGATTGACGAAGAGACGGCGCTTCCGGCTGCGGAAGTGACTGCGGCAGAGGCCGCGCCGGGGTGAGCGTTCAAAACGTCGCCGCCAGCGTCAGCCTCACGGCAAGCGGTTCGGCGGGATGCACATGGCGGTCGGCGACGCCGTCGATCGGTTCGCCCGGCAGCCGCGACAGATAGTAATATTCGATCTGGTTGGTCTGTGCGTTGAAGAGATTGAGGACGTCGAGCTGCAGCCGCATCCCGTTGTCGAATTTGTAGCCGGCGCGGGCGTTGACGATGAACGACGACAGCGAGCGGACGCGATCATCCTCGATCAGCGGGCGCGGGCCGAAATAGCGGGCGCGCAGGCTGCCGAACCAGCCGCTCTCCCGGCCGAAAGTGACGCCGCCGCTGGCGACCCATGCTGGTGCGCCGGGAATGAAATTGCCGACCGGATCGAAATCGGTAAAACGGGCGCGGGTATAGGCGAGGTCGAAATCGAGGCTCATCCACGGCGAGAGCTTGTACTGATTGGTCCACTCGACGCCGACCCGCCGGCTCGGCCGGCTCGGCTCGGTGGTGCCGGCATCGCCGACGAACAGCAGCTCGGAATCGAAGTCGAGCACGAACACCGCGAGCGACGAGGTCAGGCCTTCGATCGCCTTGGTGCGGATGCCGAGCTCGGCGCCCTTCGAGCGCACCAAAAGCGGCACGCGATCGAGCGGCGTGACCTTGTCGTTGGGATCGACCGTGATGGTCGCGCCCCTGATGTCATTGGAGTGCAGGCCGAAGCCGGCATTGCCGTAGAACTCGGTCTTGCCCCAGGGACCGAGCACGATGCCGGCCTTCGGGCTCGTCATCGCCGCCTGCGCGTTGCCGGAATTCTGCGGCGTGTCGCTCAGCACGTGGCCGGCGAAATAATCCTCGCGGATGCCGACGGTGGTGCGCAGCCAGTCGGTCCAGCGCGCGGTCGTATCGGCCCACAGCCCGACGCTGCCCTCCTGGACCTGGTCGTTGCGCACGGTGGAGAGGATCTCGCGCTGCGCGGTCTTGAACAGGCCGACATTGATGTCGTCGTAGCGGGTCTGCACCCCGACCCGCGTCTGGGTGTCGATGCCGGCGACACTGATATCAACGGCGTGGCTGGCGTCGATGCCATAGACGGTGCGCCTGTCGGTCTGGCTGAACTGGTCGCCATTGACGGGATCGTCGAGAAAATAGGTGAAGTCGTTGTAGAGCTGCAGCGAGGAGCGGATCACATAGGCGTTGAGTTTGGTCTGCCCGTACTCGCTCGCCTGCGCCCAATTGCCCGACAGGCTGAAGCGGCTGGAGGTGCCGCCGTCGGTCGGATTGAGCGAGCCGTAGCGGTCGATCAGGCCCTGGTCGATCGCGCGCTGCGCCACCTGGTCGGTCGAATTCCAGCCATTGGAATAGGCCATCGCGGTCAGCGAGAAGCCGTCGGTCGCGGTACCCCGGCTGTAGCGCAGCACGCCGTTCAGCTTGCGGATGTCGTCGGGCACGTCCCACGGGCCGTTATATTTGTTGGCCTCGAAGGCTGCGAGCATCGTGCCGTCACCGACCTTGGTCGAGCCCGCGGCCATCGCGCGCTGATAGCCGAAGCTGCCGGCGGTCAGCTCCACGATGTTCTTCGGCAGCCTGCTCAGATAGTTGATGTCGACGGCGCCGGCGGAGGCGAAGTCGCCTTTGTCGGCGTAGTACGGACCCTTGCGGACATCCATCGACTGGATCAGCTCCGGGATGAGGAAGTTGATGTCCGCGTAGCCCTGGCCGTGACCATGGGTCGGCATGTTGACCGGCATGCCGTCGACGGTGATGGCGAGATCGGTGCCGTGGTCGAGATTGAAGCCGCGCAGGAAATACTGGTTGGCTTTGCCTTCGCCGGAATGCTGGGTGACGATCAGGCCCGGCACCGCCTCCAGAACTTCGCCGACGCGCGAGACCGGCCGTGCATTCACTTCGTCGCCGCTGATCTGCCGCGCACTGGCTGCCGTCGGCTGCAGGCTGGAAGACACCGTTGCGGAGCCGCCGGTGATTCCGTTGGTCGCAGAGGTGGACTGGCTCGGTTGCGGCGCGGCTGGCACGCGGCCGCCGGCGGCGACATGGTGCGGACGCTGGGACGGCTTGGCGTGTTTGGGCTTCGCCTGATCGGGCGACGTCACCGTCACCGGTGGCAGCTGGCCGGGCGCGTCGACGGTTTGCGCTTCGGCAGCGGGCGCAAAGGCTGCAATGGATGCGGCGGCGGGAAATATCCGCCATACAGTCCGACGCAACGCCCGTGCCCCCGCATGATACCTGCTACAGTCACGCGACGACCGCACCAGCCCAACCAACCCGGCGACGCGACGCTAGCAAGCACGGTATGACGTTACAAGAAAAATGTCATACCGCCGCGGCGGCCTGCCAACACGGATAGTCCATGCAACGCATCACCATCACCATCGAGGATGATCTGCTCGCGGAGATCGACGCCGCCGCCGCGGCGCGCGGCTATCAGAACCGCTCCGAGATCATCCGCGACCTGGCGCGCGCCGGCCTGCAGCAGAGCGCGGAGGAAACGCCGTCAGGGCAATGCGTCGCGGCGCTGGTCTATGTCTATGATCACGCCGCGCGCGACCTGTCGAAGCGGCTGGTGCAGAATTTTCACGGCCATCACGACCTGTCGCTGGCGACGCTGCACGTCCATCTCGACGACGACAGCTGCCTGGAGGTGACGGCGCTGAAGGGCGCCAGCGGCGAGGTCCGGCATTTCGCCGATCACATCATCGCCGAACGCGGCGTGCGTTACGGCCACGTCGTGATGATCCCGACCGCCCCGGACAAGAAGCCGCGCAAGCGCGGGCATCGGCATGATTGAACTTCGTAGCCCGGATGGAGCGCAGCGCAATCCGGGGCCTTGCGTCCGCGGATGGACCGTCCCGGATTTCGCTTCGCTCCATCCGGGCTACGCAATGAATTTGCTACGCCGCCCTCGCCTTGGTGCCGCTCGGCAGACCGGCGCGGGCGAGGCCGCCATAGAGCGCTTCGCCCGGCATCTCGGATTTCAGGATCGCGCGCACCGCGATCAGCCGGTCGAGATCGATGCCGGTCGAAAATCCCTTGCTCTCGCAGAGGAAGACGAGATCCTCGAACACGACATTGCCGGTGGCACCCGGTGCGAACGGGCAGCCGCCGAGGCCGCCGAGCGAACCGTCGAGCACGCGGGCGCCCTCGTCGAGCGCGGCGGAGGCGTTGGCGATGCCCATGCCGCGGGTGTCGTGCAGATGGACACAGACCGGCTTCGATCCGGCGATCTTGACCGCGCCCCGCGTCAGCTCGCCGACCTGCTTCGGCCCCGCATAGCCGACGGTATCGGCGATTGCGACCATGTCGACGCCGGCCTCGTACAGCTTCTCGGTGAGGCGCAGCACCTCCCTAGGATCGACGGCACCGACGATCGAGCAGCCCAGCGCCATCGAGATCGCGGCATTGACCACGGGCTTGTGCGCGCTGGCGTCGCGCAGCTCGCAGAGCCGCTTGATGTTCTCGATCGCGGACTCGCGCGAGCGGTTGGCATTGGCCTGGCTGTGCTCCTCGGTCGCCGACGCCACGGAGGCGATCTCGGCGACGCCGGAGGCCAGCGCCTCGTTGACGCCGCGCTCGTTCAGCGCCAGCGCGACGCCGTGCGCGCCAGGCAGCGCGGCAATGGTCGTGACGACGTCGCGGACATCGACGAACTGCGGAAAGGTTTTTGCCGGCAGGAACGAACCGACCTCGAAATGCCGGACGCCCGCGGCATATTCGTCGCGCACCCAGCGCTGCTTCGCCGCGGTCGACGGGAATGTCTTGACGAGCTGCAAGCCGTCGCGCAGGCCGACTTCCCGCAAGGTTACCTTGTCGTTGGGATAGATATCGTGGACGCGGGTCATGTCAGCCTCACGCAGCGTTTCCGGTTGATGAAATCTTTTGTTGTGCGAGCTCGGCGCGGACCGCGTCGGTATCGGCGCCAAGCACCGGCACTCTCAATCCTTCGCCGATATTGCTACCGTTCCATTCGACCGGCAGCGCGGGGACGCGGAACGGCTTGTTGTCGGCGTTCACGTTGTTGACGAGGCCGCCGGGCCGCAGCACATGCGGGTCCTGCAACAAATCTTCGGGCCGGTTGATCGGCGAGAAGCAGATGTTGAGCGCGTCGAGCCTCGCCGACAGATCGGCCACGTTCCAGCCTTTGATCACCTCGGCGACACGCGGAATGATCCGGTCGCGCGCCATGATGCGGTCCGTAGTGGAGCGCAGCGTCGGATCGTCGGCGAATTCCGTCAGGCCAAACTCGCGGCAGAAGCTCTGCCAATGACCTTCGGTGACGACCCCGATGAAGATGCGATCGCCGCCGGCGGCATCGAAGATGTCGTAGATCGGCCAGGCATGCTCGCGCTCCGGCATCGAGCGCGGCTTACGCCCGGTCATCTCGTACTCGACCATGTGCTGGGCGACCAAGAACAGGCAGTTCTCGAACAGGCCGATGCGAATATCCGCGCCGTTCCTGTTGCCGCCCCGCTTCTGGTAGAGCGCGGCCAGGATCGAGATCACACCGAACATGCCGCCCATGATGTCGTTGGCGGAGGAACCGACGCGCTGCGGTTTGTCGCGTGTGCCGGTCATCGCCGCGAGGCCCGACATCATCTGCACGACCTCGTCGAGCGCCGGGCGATGATCGTAAGGGCCGGACAGAAAGCCCTTGTGGCCGGCGATGATCAGCTGCGGATATTTCGCGCGCAGCTCCTCGGCGCCAAGACCCTGCTTGTCGAGCTGGCCGTCGCGAAAATTCTCCAGGAACACGTCGGCGCCGGCGAGCAGCCGGTGCATCGTGTCGCGGTCCTCGGGCTTTGCGAAATCCAGCACGACGCTGCGCTTGCCGCGGTTGAACAGCGGGAAGAACGACACGCCCATGCCGCCAAGCGAGCGGGTCTTGTCGCCGGCGGGGGGTTCGACCTTGATCACCTCGGCGCCGAGTTGCGCAAGGATCATCCCGCAGGTCGGCCCCATCACCATGTGGGTCATCTCGACGACCCTCACGCCCTCCAGCGGCAGTCCGCTCCTGGTCATCGGTTTCTCCGTGCTCGTTGCGCTCTTGTTCTGACGCGTTTTCTTCACGCGAACCGGTGTCCACTTCGCTCGAAAACGCTTTGCTATCGGCGCAGGTTAGGCTTCCGCACGCTATCTGAAAAATATAATCTGTCGAATAGTGTATTCGCGGTTCTAGAACGCTGAGCCCTCATGGATTCGCGCCAGCTTCGCTATTTCATCGCGGTTTACGAGCAGCGCAACCTGTCGCGGGCGGCGGATCAGGCCAATGTCGCGCAATCCGCGCTGAGCCATCACATCGCCAATCTCGAGGCGGAATTCGCCACGCCGCTGTTCGAGCGCAAGCCGCGCGGCATGGAACCAACCGCGGCGGGCGAGCGGCTCTATGAGCATGCCCGCATCATCCTGCGAGCGATGGCGGCGGCCGAGCGCGAGATCAAGGAAGGCGGCAGCGCGATTGCCGGTGAGATCTCGATCGGCATGGCCAATTCCGGGATGAAGGCGATCGGCGTGCCGTTGATGCGGACGGTGCTGACGAAGTATCCGAACCTGAAGCTGGCGCTGACCGAAAGTCTCTCGGGCGCGACACTGCTGCATTTGATGAGCTCGGAGGTCGACCTGGCGCTGGTCTACAATCCGCCCTCGGAAAAGGATCTGATCGCCGAGCCGGTGCTGGAGGAGCAGATGTTCTGCGTCGGTACCGAGAAATTGATCGGCAAGAAGGGACCGATCACGTTCGAGCAGGTGGCCCAGCTGCCGCTGATCCTGCTCCGGCATGGGCTGTCGGCCCGCGCCCTGCTGGACGACCCCGTGCCGCTGAAGCGGCTGGAGGCCAACGCCATCCTGCATCTCAATTCGACCAGCGGCATGATCGGCGCCTTGACCGCGGGCCTCGGCTGCACGATCGCGACGACGCACTTCGTGCGGGAGCCGTTGCAGGCGGGGGCGCTGGTCGCACGCGAGGTGATCGAACCCAAGCTGAGCCGCACGCTCTATCTGTGCCGCCTGCGCAACCGGCCGATGACCTATGTCATGGAGGAGATGTGCCGGCTGATCCGCTCCCTGATCGCCGAACAGGTCGGGCGCGGCGCCTGGGAGGCCACGCTCCTGATCTAAAGCGCTTTCGAGAGCAGTCGGCACCGGTTCGCGTGAGGAAAGCGCGTCAGAAACAGCGCTATCGAAAATATCGAACGATTCCTTCGATATGTTCGTCTGGATTTCTGGCTTCCGGCTGCCAAACATGCGTGACCGGCACGACCTCACAAGAAGGGCGGCCGTCGACCATACGGGAGGATCATCATGAGCGCCGTCGAACTCGGCTCGGTTGCCGATCTCGCCAACACGACAGTCGGGCCCGACGAGATTTCGCGGCGGCTCGAGGTGCTGCCCACCTCCGCCTATGTCTGGCGGCTGGTGATCCTGCTCTCGCTCGGCGGCTGCTTCGAGATCTATGACCTGTTCTTCACCGGCTACATTGCGCCGGGCCTCGCCCGCAGCGGGCTGATGACCACAACGACGCAGGCCTTCTTCGGCTTCTCCGGCATCGGCGCGTTCGTCGCCGCGACCTTCGCCGGTCTCTTCATCGGCACCTTCTGCCTCGGCTTCCTCGCCGATCGTTACGGCCGCAAGGCCGTCTTCACCTATTCACTGCTGTTCTACAGCGCGGCCTCGATCATCATGGCGTGCCAGACCACGCCGGGCGGCCTGTTGCTGTGGCGCTTCGTCGCCGGAATCGGGATCGGCATCGAGATCATCACCATCGACGCCTACATCACCGAGCTGGTGCCGAGCTGGATGCGCGGCCGGGCCTTTGCGATCAACCAGGCGGTGATGCTGTCGGCGGTGCCGATCGTCGCCGCACTTGCATGGTGGCTGGTGCCGCTCACGCCTTATGGCATCGACGGCTGGCGCTGGGTCGTGCTGATCGGCGCGGCCGCCAGCATGGTGATCTGGGTGCTGCGGCTCTACGTGCCGGAAAGCCCGCTCTGGCTGGCCAGCCACGGCCGCGTTGCCGAGGCAGAGAGGATCATGCGGACGCTCGAGGCCTCATCGGGTGCGGCTGCTCCGCGCCCCGCCCCCACGGTCGCGATGGTGCCGGCACGTGCGCCGGGCAGGACCGGCTACGCCGACCTGTTCAGGCCGCCTTACGCCTCGCTCGTCGTGCTGTTCATGATCTTCAATTTCTGCCAGGCGTTCGGCGTCTACGGCTTTTCCAACTGGGTTCCGGCGCTGCTGGTCGAGAAGGGCATCAACGTCACCAAGAGCCTGCAATATTCCTTCATCATCGCCTTCGCCTATCCGCTGGCGCCGCTCTTGGCCGCGACCTTTGCCGACCGCTTCGAGCGCAAATGGATCATTTGCGGCGCGGCCGCCGCAATCTCGGTGTTCGGCCTTGCGTTCGCGCAGCTCACCGAGCCGGTGCTGCTGATCGCCAGCGGCGTGCTGGTGACGGGGGCCAACATGACGCTGTCCTACGCTTACCACGCCTATCAGACCGAGGTATTCCCGACCGCGATCCGGGCCCGCGCCGCGGGGCTGGTCTATTCGATGAGCCGGCTCAGCGCGACCTTCTCCGGCTTCATCGTGGCGTTCATGTTGAAGGAGGCCGGCGTCAGCGGGGTGTTCGGCCTGATCACCGCGGCGATGCTCATCGTGATCGTTGCTGTCGGTGTCTGGGGACCCAACGTCCGCGGCAAGCCGCTCGACGCCTGATCGCGACATAAACGGCACTTGCCGAAGCCATATTGGGTGTCTACCTCTGCGCTCGTCATTCTGCAGAGGTAACCCAGTCATGTTGGACGCCGCCGTCAAGGCGCTTTCGCAAATCCTGTCGCCGCCGATGCGCACGATCCTGTGGCGTTCGATCGGGCTTGCGCTGGTGCTGATCACCGTGCTGGCGATCGGCTTGCAGCGGCTGCTGAGCTGGTTTGCCGATACTGGCGAGCTCTGGGCCGAAGGCATACTCGGCCCCAACTTCCATTCCACGCTGCACGTGCTGTCCTGGATCATCTCGATCTCGGCAGGGCTCGGCGTCGTGCTCGGCGGCATCTTCCTGATGCCCGCGATCACCTCGCTGGTGGCGAGCCTGTTTGTCGACGGCGTCGCCGACCATGTCGAGCGCGAGCACTATCCGGCCGACCATCCCGGCACGGCGCTGCCGGTCACGGTCGCAACGATCGAGGGCGTCAAGACGGCGCTGCTGACGATTTTGGTCTACCTGGTCGCGCTGCCGTTCGTGCTGTTCGCGGGCGCGGGCTTCATCATCTTCTTCATCGCGACCGCTTGGCTGCTGGGTCGCGAATATTTCGAGCTTGCGGCGATGCGGTTCCGCTCGCCTGATGACGCCAAGGCGATGCGCAAGGAGAACGCGGCGACGGTGTTCACCGCCGGCCTGTTCATTGCGGCCTTCGTCTCGATCCCGATCGTCAATCTGGCGACACCGCTGTTCGGCATGGCGTTCATGGTGCACATGTACAAGCGGCTGTCAGGTCCCCGGCGCGAGGTGATCGAGCCGGCACGGCGAAGCAACGTGCCCTCCATCTAGGCCGCATCCGGAGGCACCTGCAGTGATGCGGGTGTCCGATCGCGCGCCAATGGCACCAGCAGCAGCCCCACGATCGCCACGCCGGCGAGCATCGCCCATGCCTCGTTGACGGTGAGCGCCAGCGATGCCCGCTCGACCAACGGCCGGATGAACGCGATTGTCGCTTCATCCGGCGGCCCCGGCAGACGGTCGATCAACAACTTCGGATCGAGCCCGATCGCCTGCGCCGCGCTGACATCGCCTGCCAGCAACCGCGCACGGAAGTCCTCGCCATAGATCGAGCTTCGCCCGTAGAGGATGGTGTCGATCAGGGCGATCCCGATCGCGCCACCCAGATTGCGCATCAGGTTGAACAGTCCGCTGGCGTCTGCGACTTCCGCCTCCGGCAGGGCGCCCAACGCAATACGCGTCGGCGGCAGCAGGCAGAACATGATCGCGACGCCGCGCACGATCTGCGGCCAGAACATCTCGTCGAAATCCGCCGTGCGGGGCTGAAACGCGCTGAGGCCGAGACCGAGCGCGAACAAGGCGAAGCCCGCGCCGGTCAACCACCGCGCGCCGATGCGGCTTTCGAGGATTGCCGCGAGCGGCGCTGCGATCAGCTGCGCAACTCCGGTGACCAGCATGATCGTGCCGATCTCGAAGGCATCATGGCGGCGGACGAAGCCGAGAAACACCGGCATCAGATAGGTCGATCCATAGAGGCCGATGCCGAGACAGAAGCTCAGGGCGCAACCGACCGCGAACGAACGCCGCTTGAATAGGGTCAATTGTGCAATCGGATACGCTGCGCGGAGCGTGCGTCGGATCAGCAGCGCCATCCCGGCAATGCTTCCGATCAGCAAGCTCACGCAAAGCATCGAGAGCCAGCCGCGTTGCGGCGCTTCCTTCAGACCGATCATGAAGCTTGCGAGCGCCGCCGCGAGCAGGACAAGCGCCCCTTCGTCCAGCCTGGAGAACGTGCGGAGCTGCATGCCCTGCTTCGGGAGCAGCAACGATGTGACCGAAGCCGCAATTATTCCGGGGACAACATTGATCAGGAACAGCCACGGCCACGACCAGGTCTGCGTGATCCAGCCGCCGACGACGGGCCCAATGGTCGGTGCAAGCACCGCGACGACGCCGCCGATCGTGGTGGCCACCGCATGAAGGCGCACCGGGAACAGCATGAACACGGCGGAGAACACCGCGGGGATCAGCACGCCGCCGGAAAATCCCTGCAGCACGCGAAATACCAGCAGCACGGCAAAGCCGCCGCTGAAGGCGCAGCCGACGGACGCGACGGTGAACAGGCTGACGGCGATGACGAACAGCCATCGCAACGACAGCGCATGCGTGAACAATCCGGTCAGCGGAATCGCGATCACCTCCGCGATCAGATAGGCGGTCTGGATCCAGCTCATCGCGGCCGGCGAGATCGCAAGCGCGCGCTGGATCGTCGGCAACGAGGTCGCGACGACCTGGATGTCGAGGATCGCCATGAACATGCCGAGGCACATCAGCAGAAAGCCGGCCCAGGTCGCAGCCGATGGGCTGTCGGTGCAGTGCTCCGCCCGGCCGCTCATGGCGTGCCTGGGCGCGGCCAGTCCGATACGAAGAGCGCGCGGCTCTCGGCGCGAATCCGGATGGCAAGCACCGCGAGATTGAGGGCGGTGAAAATCAACGCCACCACCGGCAGATGCAGCGCGAGTGGCAGCAGCGCGATTTCACCGACGACGACGGCATAGTTTGGATGCGGGAAAAGCCGATAAGGCCCGGACGCGACCAGCGGCGCGCCCGGCAGCACGATGATCCGCGTGGTCCATCGCGGCCCGAGCGCGGCTAGCACCCACAGCCGCAGACCTTGCAGCAGCAGAAAGGCCGCGAGCGCGGCCAGATTGACGTCCTGGTCGCGGCCCCAGATCCACAGCGCGATCAGCCAGCCGGCATGAAGCAGCACAATGAGCGGGTAGTGATTGGCGCCGACCTCGATCGCGCCTTGCGCCAGCAGCCGCGCCGTGTTGCGACGCGCCAGGACCAGCTCGCCGAGACGTTGCAAGGTGACCAGGACAAGGATGATCGAAGCGAAACTCACGCCGCGTGCCTGAGCGCAACGCAGCTGAGGGTGAAGCCCGGCCCGAGCGCCGTGAGCAGCGAGCGGGGCGGCAATCCCTTGGCGCGGGCGCGTTCGAGGACAAAGAGAGCCGTCGGGGCCGACATGTTGCCGCATGCGGCGATGACGTCGCGCTCGTGATCGAGGCACCCCTGATCGAGCTTCAGCGCCCGCTCCAGCGCGGCGATGACCTTGGTGCCGCCGGGATGGCAGAGGAAGCGATCGATATCGTCGGCCGTCAGCTGCATCCGCGCCAGAATTTCGGCAACGGCCGGCCCAAGGTTGTCGCGGACAAAATCCGGAATGGTGCGCTGAAAGACGACGCCGAATCCTTCCGGATCGACCGTCCAGCCCATGATGTCGAGCGTATCAGGCCACAGCTTTTCGCCGGTCGCCTCGATCCGCGTCGCCCCGCCGTCGCCGGCGCGCAGCACGATCGCGGCGGCGCCATCGCCGAACAGGCTGGCGGCCACGATATTCGCCTTGGTGAGTTCGTCGTGCCGAACCGCGAGCGTGCAGAGCTCGAGCGCGACCAGCAGCACGTTGGCACCCGGCCGCGCTTCCGCCAGCCTCGATGCGATCGACAGGCCCGACACGCCGCCGGCGCAGCCGAGGCCAAACACCGGCACGCGCGACACATCCGTTCGTAGCCCGAGCTTGCCGGCGACGCGCGCATCCAGCGTCGGCGTGGCGATGCCGGTCGAACACACCGTGACCACGATATCGATGTCGCTGCCGGTCAGGTCGGCGCGGGTGATCGCCTTGCGGGCGACGTCGACATACAGCGCCTCCGCCCCCTCGAGAAAGGCTTGCGTCCGCTCCGGCCAACTGCGCCGTTCGAGATACCATTCGATCGGCTTCACGCCATAGCGACGCTGAATGCCGGTGTTGGCGAACAGGCTGGAGAGCGTCTCGAATTCGGGATAGCGGTCGGCCAGAAGGTTTCGCGCGGCCTGCAGGACTTGTCCCTGGTGGAATCGATGTGGTGGAACCGCGGTCGCCATGGCAACAAGCGCGGCCGTCTGCAGTCTCTCGGTCATCGTGGCTCCAGTTCCCCCCGCTTGTGGAACCACGCGATTAGCAAAATATTTCATGCGCCTACGACACAGGTGGATGCACTGCATTCACTATAAATTGAACCCTGCGGCGCCATCCGCTGCGAGGTCTGCGCCGCGCTTTCGCAATCAAGACTGCGCCGACGTCGATCAGGAAGCGGCTGTGCCGAACTTGCGCATCACGTTCTTCACGAAGCCGAACGGCACCGGCGACAGCGGGCCAGGCGGTGCGCGCTTGATCAGGGCGACCAGGAACAGCGCCAGCATCGCGAGCCAGAAGCAGAGCCAGAAGCCGTCAATATAGGCGAGCGTGTTGGCCTCGCGCTGCACCAGCGCCGCGAGCGTGCCTACAGCGCGGCCCGTCGCCGCTCCGATGCCGTGGCCGGAAAATTCCTCGGTCAACCGCTGCAGCCGGTGCACGACGTCTGCATCGCCGCTCTGAACGTATTGCCCCAGATAGTTCGAGTGGATCTGCTCGCGAACCCGCAGCCAGGTGCCCATCAGCGCGATGCCGATCTCGGCGCCGCCGAGCCGGCAGATCTGGATATAGGCCGCGAACGCCGTCGCCCGTGACGGATCGGAGTTCGACAGCGCCATCATGATGATCGGCAGCAGCGTGAGCGCCTGCCCGACCGACAGCAACAGCACGATGCCGACAAAATCCTCCCGCGCCCAGACGTGGCTCAGCTGGGTGCCCCAGAGATTGGCGGCCGCGAACGCCGAGAAGCCGAGCACCACGACGACGCGCGGATCGAGGTGGCGAAGCAGGACAATCGAAACCGGCACCAGCACGAACATCGGCAGCGCGCCGTAGGTGAACAGCAGCACGCCCGACTGCTCCGGCCGCAGCGCCGTGATGGTGCCGAGAAAATTCGGCACCAGCGACGAGTTGGACAGGCTCGTCAGAGTGTACAAGATGATGACAATCAGTGAGAGCCCGATGTTGCGCGAGAATAGGATGTTGAAATGCGCCCAGGGCTGGCGTACCAATGTCTCGTTAATCATGAAGCCGACGATCAATAGCCCGCCGCCGATCAGGAGCGCCATCACGGTGCCGGACTCCAGCCAGTCCAGCCGGTTGCCCTGATCGAGCCCGGCATAGACCATCGAGACCCCGGCGCCGAGCAGCAGCATGCCGCCCCAATCGGCATCGCGCACCAGGTCACGATTGACGGGCTCGTTCGGCGTGCCGAGATAGACCATCAGGCCCATCAGCGGCGCGACCACCGCGCCCTGCCAATACAGCCATTGCCAGCCGAGGTGCTCGACATAATAGCCGACCAGCGAGCTCGACGAGTCCAGCGCGAAACCGACACGGATCGAATACATCGCGATCGCCGGCAGCCACCAGCGGATCGGCAGGTTGCGCAGGATGATCATCAGGGTCGCCGGCACGAAGGTGCCGAGCAACATGCCGTGCGCGACGCTGAGCGCGATCAACGTCGTGTAGTCGCGCACGAACGGAATGATCAGCGAGACCACGGCGTAGATCAGGCTCGGGATCCCGAGCACGCGCCGCAGCCCGAACGCGGTGGCGAGCCAGGCCACTGCGGGTGCGACGAAGATCTGCGAGCCGATCGCGGCGGTCGAGAGCCAGGCACCCTCGTCGAAGCTGAGCGAGAACGCGCCGCGCAGGTCGGGCAACCCGACTGTGGTCAGGCGGCTGTCGAAGTTCGCCAGGAACGCGCCGAGCAGCACCGCGACCACGGCGAACAGCGGATAGCGCGCGACGTCGCCCCGCGAGACCGGACCATGACCGCGGTCGTCACTTTCCGCCATTGGCGACCGCCTCGCCGGTGTTGATCCGCGTCACGACCGACATGCCCGGCAGCAGGCGCTCGAGCAATGGCTGGTTCTTCTCGAACTGGATACGCACCGGGATGCGCTGCACCACCTTGGTGAAGTTACCGGTGGCGTTGTCGGGCGGCAGCAGCGCGAATTGCGATCCGCTCGCCGGCGCGATCCGCTCGACGACGCCGCGCAACCTCTCACCGGCGAATGTATCCACGGTGACCTCGACCGGCTGCCCCGGTCTGACGTTGGTCAGCTGGGTTTCCTTGTAATTGGCGATCACGTAGACGTTCGGCAGCGGCACGACATTGATCAGATTGGTGCCGATGTTGACATAGTCGCCCGGCTGCACCTGGCGCTCGCCGGTGACGCCGTCGAACGGCGCGACGATCTTGGTGTATCCGAGCTTGAGCCTGGCCGACGCGAGCAGCGCCTTGGCGGCATCGAGATCGGCGGCGCGCTGCTTCTTGGTGCCCTGCAGGACCTCGAGCTGATGGCGCTGCGCCGCGATCACCGCGCGGCTGGCCTGCACGTCGGCCTCCGACTTGGCATAGGATGCGGTTGCCTGCTCGAGCCGCTGCCGCGTGCCGGCATCGGTTTGCGACAGCGACTGCTGACGCTCTTCCTCCTGGCGAGCCAGCGTCTGCTGCGCTTCCGCGGATAATCGCGAGGCCTCGGCCTGCGCGATGGTCGCGTATTGCAGCTCGACCTGATTGTTGAGGTTGTCGAGCGCGGCCTGCGCGCCGACCACGCCGGCCTCGGCCTGCGCTACCTGCGCCTGGTAGTCGGCGGGATCGATCTGCACCAGGAGATCGCCGGCCTTGACGCGCTGGAAATCGGAGATAGCGACGGTCAGGACTTCGCCGGACACGCGGCTGGAGAGCTGGGTCAACTCGGCCCGCACATAGGCATCATCGGTGGTCTGGATCGTGGCGCTGCCGACCCACGCGTCCCAGCGCGTGGTCGCCACCGCGACGAAGGTGAGCGCGGCGAGCACCGCAAACAGCGGAATGGCGAAGCGGCCCCAGAAACTGTTCGCCGCAGGCTGCGGCTTGGCTGGCGCCGGTACCGGTGCGGGCGCGGTCTGGCTGGCTTGCGACGGACCGCCCTGAACCTGCTCTGTCACACCTCACTCCCTCGGTTACGCCGGAACGCGAGACAACCGGTTAGCACATGATGACGATCATGGCTCAGACGGTCTTTTCCGGCCACCGGCAAAGATCATTGATCAGACATACATCGCAACGCGGCCCGCGCGCGAGGCAGGTATAGCGGCCATGCAGGATCAGCCAGTGATGGGCGTGCAGCAAGAACTCCGCCGGGATCACCTTCTCGAGTCCGAGCTCGACCTCGAGCGGCGTCTTGCCGGGCGCGAGCCCGGTGCGGTTGCCGACGCGAAACACATGGGTGTCGACCGCCATCGTGTGTTCGCCGAATGCCATGTTGAGCACGACATTCGCGGTCTTGCGACCGGCACCGGGCAATGACTCGATCTCGGCGCGCGTGCGCGGCACCTCGCTGCCGAATTCGGCGATCAACTTCTCAGAAAGCGCGATGACGTTCTTGGCCTTGTTGCGATAGAGCCCGATGGTCTTGATGTACTCGCGGACTTTGTCTTCGCCGAGCGCAAGCATCTTCTCCGGCGTGTCGGCGATCGCAAACAGCGCCCGTGTCGCCTTGTTGACGCCGGCGTCGGTCGCCTGTGCCGACAGCACCACCGCAACCAGCAGCGTGTAGGGGTTGAGATGCTCGAGCTCGCCCTTCGGCTCGGGATTGGCTTTGCGGAACCGGTCGAAGGCCTCGTAGACCTCCGCCGCCGTCCACGGCTTTGGTTTGGCGGCCTTCTTGGCCGCCGTCTTTGCCGCGCGGTTGGGCAGCGGCTTTGGCGTTTTCGCGGCCTTCTTCGGTGCGGACCGAACGCTTGATGAGCTGGCGCGTTGAGAGCGGATGATTTTGGCCATGAACGGGATATACTGATACGTCATGACCGCAGGCAACGACTTTGATCCGAGCGACGACCTCAGGGCCAGTAACGTTGAGACTGGTGACCTCGAGGCTGATGACGTCGGGGCCGAGCCAAAGCTGTTCTCGGCATTGCTGACGCCGCACCGCTCGCTGAACCGCACGGGCTTTATCGTGCTGATGTCGTTCGTCACCGTGGTCAGCTTCATCGCCGGCGTGGTGTTCTGGTGGCTGGGCGCCTGGCCGATCTTCGGCTTCTTCGGGCTCGACGTGCTGGTGATCTACTGGGCGTTCAAGGTCAATTTCCGTACCGCCAGAGCCAGCGAGGAGATCACGGTGACGCCGTCGGAACTGCGGGTCCGCCGGATCAGTCACCGCGGCCATGTGGCGGAATGGGTGCTCAATCCGCTCTGGGTGCGGTTTGAGCAGATCTCGCACCAAGAATTCGGCATCGAGCGGCTTTATCTGGTGTCCCGGGGCCGCCGGGTCAGCATCGGCAGATTCCTCAGCCCCGATGAAAAGGCTAGCTTTTCCAAAGCCTTGACGGCTGCGCTGAACACCGCGAAACGCGGCCCGACCTACAACCCCATCGCTTGAGTAAGCTCATTTGAGCATGATCCTGTCGGAAAACCGGTCCCCACTTTGCGCTAACGCGGCCGTACCGGTCCGGATCATGCTTGTCGGAAATCGGGTGGTTTGGATGCGCCATGGCTCCTAAATCAGACACCATGATGACACTCGCCATACATGACCAGCGCCTGGCCAAGCCGGGCCCCCAGAACGCCGCGCTGCGCGACTATGATTCGGTGCGGCGCGCCATCGCGTTCATCTCAGAGCACTGGCGCACACAGCCGACCATCGAAGCGATGGCCGATGCCGCCGCGGTCACGCCGGATGAATTGCACCATCTGTTCCGCCGCTGGGCCGGGCTGACGCCAAAGGCTTTCATGCAGGCGCTGACCCTGGATCACGCCAAGAACCTGCTGCGCGATTCCGCAAGCGTGCTCGACGCCGCGCTCGACTCGGGTTTGTCGGGACCGGGACGGCTGCACGATCTGTTCGTCACGCATGAGGCGATGTCGCCGGGTGAATGGAAGACCGGCGGCGGCGGCATGACGCTGCGCTACGGCTTCCATCCCTCGCCGTTCGGCACCGCGATCGTGATCGCAACGGACCGCGGGCTCGCGGGGCTTGCCTTCGCCGATCCCGGCGACGAGCAGACCTCCTTTGCCGACATGAAGCGGCGCTGGCCGAACGCGACCTTTGTCGAGGACACCGACGGCACCACCGCATTGGCGCAGCGCGTGTTCGATACAAGGTTGTGGCGGGCGGACCAGCCGCTGCGCGTCGTGCTGATCGGCACCGACTTCGAGGTGCGGGTGTGGGAAACGCTGCTCAAGGTGCCGATGGGGCGCGCGGTGAGCTATTCCGACATCGCCTGCAAGATCAGCAACCCGAAGGCCTCGCGCGCCGTCGGCGCCGCGGTCGGCCGCAACCCGGTGTCGTTCGTGGTGCCCTGCCATCGCGCACTCGGCAAGAGCGGCGCGCTGACCGGCTATCACTGGGGCATCACCCGCAAGCAGGCAATGCTCGGCTGGGAAGCCGGCCAGGTGGGGTTGCACTAAGGTAAGCCGTTCCCGGTCCCGTCACCCTGAGGAGCGCGAATCGCGTCTCGAAGGGTCGACGGCCCGACTGGTGGCCGTGCATCCTTCGCGACGCCGCTACGCGGCTCCTCAGGATGACGGGACGAGCGGATTGATCGCTTCAGCTACCCGCCAGATCGACCTTGGATGCAACGGTGGAATCGGCGTTGAGCCGATAGACCACCGGAGCGCCGGTCGCGAGCTCGCGCTTGAGGATCTGCTCCGGCGAAAGCTTCTCCAGCACCATGATCAGCGCGCGCAGCGAATTGCCGTGGGCGGCGACCAGCGTGCGCTGGCCGCGCAGCACGCCGGGCAGGATCTCCTGCACGTAATAGGGCAGCGTGCGCGCCAGCGTATCCTTCAGGCTTTCGCCGCCGGGCGGCGGCACGTCGTAGGAACGGCGCCAGATCAGGACCTGATCCTCGCCCCACTTCTTGCGGGCATCATCCTTGTTGAGGCCAGAGAGATCGCCGTAATCGCGTTCATTGAGCGCCAGATTCTCCGTGGTCGGCAGGTCGGTCTGGCCGATCTCGGCGAGCATCAGCTTCAGCGTGTGCTGCGCGCGCGTCAGGTCGGAGGTGAAGGCGACATCGAACGACAGGTCCTGCGCCTTCAGCTTGCGTCCGGCGTCCTTGGCCTCGGCGATGCCCTGCTCGGTGAGATCAGGGTCCTTCCACCCGGTGAACAGGTTCTTCAGATTCCATTCGCTCTGACCGTGACGAACGAGCACAAGAAGACGATCACTCATTTCAGATTCCGTTTCGCTAAGCTGGATTTGATCTCGTCGGGCGATCTCAGTCGCTCAACCCGAGCACGTCGGCCATCGAGTACATGCCGGGCTTCTTGCCATGCGCCCACAGCGCTGCCTTCAGCGCGCCCTGTGCGAACAGCGCGCGGTCCTCGGCATGATGCGACAGTGTGATGCGCTCCGAGGGACCGGCAAAGATCACGCTGTGATCGCCGGCCACGGTGCCGCCGCGCAACGAGGCAAAGCCGATATCGCCCGCACGCCGCGCACCGGTCAGGCCATCGCGGCCGCGCGCCCAATGCTGATCGAGCGCGATCTTGCGTCCGGCAGCGGCGGCTTCGCCGAGCATCAGGGCGGTGCCCGACGGCGCGTCGATCTTGGACTTGTGGTGCATCTCGAGAATTTCGATGTCAAAACTCTGGTCGAGCGACTGCGCGACGCGCTTGACCAGCGCGGCGAGCAGATTGACGCCGAGGCTCATATTGCCCGACTTCACGACGATGGCGCGGTTCGTGACGCTCCGGATCACCGCATCGTCGGACTGCGACATGCCGGTGGTGCCGATGACATGGACAAGGCCGCGCTCGGCCGCGATCGCGACATTGGCGATGGTCGCGGCCGGTACGGTGAAATCCAGGATGCCGTCGGCGCCCGCCGACATCGACCACAGATCGGCCGACAGCGCGACGCCATTGGCGGGAAGGCCTGCGAGCACGCCGGCGTCCTTGCCGAGCAGCTCCGAGCCCGGCGCTTCCAGCGCGCCGACCAGCACCGCCCCCGGGGTTTCGGAAATCACCCGCGTCAGCGTGCGGCCCATCCGGCCGCCCGCTCCCGCAACAATCAGACGCATGTCAGCCATGGCTCACCTCTGCAGGCCGTATAAAGCATGATCCGGAAAAGGGGAAACCGCTTTTCCGAGCCGAAATCATGGCTCCAACGGACGAATCCCACGGCTGTTCCCGGCAATCGAACCGGCGGCTTGGTGTCCGGGCTACGGGCTGTCGTGCCCCTCGATGATGATGAGGTCGGCGATCGAATGCGGCTGCCGCACCTTGAGGTTGGCCTGGTATTCCGGCGAGTTGTAGCAGGCGAGCGCGGTCTGATAATCCGCGAATTCGATCACGACGTTGCGCGAGCGGCTCTGGCCCTCGACGCCGGTGAACTTGCCGCCGCGAACAATGAACTTGCCGCCGAATTTCTGGAAGATCGCCGGGTTGGCCGCCATATAGGGCTTGTAGCCCTCCTCATTGTGAACGTCGACGCGTCCAATCCAGTATCCCTTCGCCATCTCTGTTCTCCCTCGTTGTTGTTCAGGCGAGCGCCTCGGCGATTTCGGCGTGAATGGCTTCGGCGGCGGCCTTCGGATCGGCGGCTTCCATCACCGGACGCCCGACTACCAGATAGTCAGCGCCGGCGGCGATCGCACGGGCCGGCGTCATGATGCGCTTCTGGTCGCCTGTCGCGGAGCCGGCGGGGCGGATGCCCGGCGTCACCAGGTTCATCCGATCGCCGACGATCTTGCGCAAGGCTGCGGCTTCCTCGGGCGAGCTGACAAGGCCGTCGACACCGAGCGCCTGCGCCTGCCTGGCGCGCGCTTCGACGAGATCGGAGACGCTGAGGCCGTAGCCCGCGGCCTGAAGATCGTTGTCGTCGTAGGAGGTCAGCACCGTCACCGCGAGGATCTTCAGGGTAGAGCCGGCGCGTGCCTCGACTGCCGCCTTCATGGTCTGCGGATAGGCATGCACGGTGAGGAAGGTGGCGCCGAGACCGGCGACGCTTTCGACCCCGCGCGCGACCGTATTGCCGATGTCGTGCAGCTTGAGGTCGAGAAACACCTTCTTGCCGCCGCCTGCGAGCTGCTTCGCGAGCGTGAGGCCGCCGGCATAACCGAGCTGATAACCAATCTTGTAGAACGTGACGCTGTCGCCGAGCCTGTCGATCATCGCCTCGGCGCTAGCGACGGACGGCAGATCGAGCGCCGCAATCAACCGGTCTCTTGGAGCGATCTTGGCTGGCTGCATGTCACCTCACATCATGCGTTGGGAATGGTCGACCAGCTGCCGCACCAGCGCGCGCATCGCGTCGATGTCGGCCTGGTGCTTCAGATGATCCATATCGTCATAGGCCTGCTCGGCGAATGACAGCGCGAGCTGGCTCGGGATCACGGTCGCGTGGCATGCCGTCAGGATCAGGCGCAGCGCCGCCAGCGCGCGCGTGCCGCCGAGCCGGTTACCGGATGCCGCTGCGATCGCGAAGGCGCGGCCATGGAACACCTGGCCGCGGGCCTCGTGCGGATCCTGCACGCGGCTCACCCAGTCGATCGTGTTCTTCACCAGCGCCGGCACCGAGGAATTGTATTCCGGCGTCACGATCAAGACGCCATGATGGGCGCCGATCATCCGCTTCAAATTGACGGCGTGCTGCGGCACGCCCGATTTCGCCTGCAGGTCGCCGTCGTAGATCGGCAGCGGAAAATCGCCGAGCGAGATGCGCGTGACGTCGACCCCCAGCTGCGCGAGCTCCTGCGCCAGCACGGCAGCGAGCTTCGTATTGAGCGAGCCGGATCGAAGCGATCCCGGGATCACGAGGATTTTCAGCGCGGACATTTTCGAAATCGCGGTTAGGGCGCGCGCCGCCCGGCGCGACACCGCAGGGCGATCAGCCCTTGCGATACACCCAGACCCGCGCGGGCGGAAGGTTCATCCAGATCCGCTCGGACGCCTCTGTGGACACGCCGGGCAGCGACTTCGGAATCGGGGGCACCACCGAATAGGTGAACTGCACGAAGGGCGCACCGGGGGCAAGCGCCAGGAAGGCGTCGCGGACCAGCCTGAGGCGGGTCAGCATCGGCTTGGTGACCAGCGGCAGGCCGGAGACCATCGCGGAGGCAGGAGACTTCAGCACCTCCCACAGCGTATCGCGAAGCCTGTAGGCGTCACCCTGGACCACCCTGGCCTGCGGATAGCGTTCGCGCAGCAATGCGCAGAAACCGGGATTGTATTCGACCAGCACGAGCCGCTTTTGATCGACGCCATGCTCGATCAGCGCGTTGGTGATCGCCCCGGTGCCGGGTCCGAGTTCGACCACCGGCCCTTCCGCATCAGGATCGACATATTGCGCCATGGTGCGAGCAAGCAGCCGTCCTGACGGCATCACCGCGCCCATATGCAGCGGCTTCTCGATCCATGAACGGAGAAAACGAACCTCGTCGTCGAGACGGAGGGGCTTCTTCGACGCACGCACGGACGATTGCAGGGGCATGTCGCTACCAGGCGGGACCGCACAATCGAGCGGTTGTCAGAAAACGGTCATAAAGACGTATAGATCGAAGCCGTTACGGTCAAGCGCGACGACAACTACTGGGTGGTGCGGTTTCCGAAGAAGTCCTTGACCTTAGAGAAGAAACCCGCTGCCTCCGGCTGGGTTGCACCGGACGACAGCTTTTCGAACTCCATCAGCAATTCCTGCTGCTTCTTCGTCAGATTCTGCGGCGTTTCGACCACGACCTGGACATACATATCGCCGGTCTGGCGCGAGCGGAGCACCGGCATACCCTTTGATGCGATGCGGAATCGCCGACCCGACTGGGTGCCGGAGGGCACCTTCACCTTGGTCTTGCCCTTGTCGATGGTCGGCACCTCGAACTCGCCGCCGAGTGCTGCAGTGACCATCGAGATCGGCACGCGGCAGTGCAGGTCGGCGCCATCGCGCTGGAAGAACTGATGCGTGGTCAGCGACAGGAAGATGTAGAGGTCGCCGGGCGGGCCACCGCGGACACCGGCCTCGCCTTCGCCGGCGAGACGAATGCGGGTGCCATCCTCGACTCCCGGGGGAATGTTGACCGACAGCGCGCGGTCGCGCGTCACCCGGCCGGAACCGGCGCAGGAGGTGCAGGCGTCCTCGATCATCTGACCGCGGCCCTGGCAGCCGGGGCAGGTCCGCTCCAGCGTGAAGAAGCCCTGGGCCTGCCGGATACGGCCGGCGCCACCACAATGCGAGCAGGTCTTCGGCTTGGTGCCGGCCTTGGCGCCGGTGCCCGAGCAGGATTCGCAGGTGACCGAGACCGGGATCTCGATCTGCGCGGTCTTGCCCTGGAAAGCGTCCTCGAGCGTGATCTCCATGTTGTAGCGCAGGTCGGCGCCACGCTCGCGGCCGCCGCCGCCGCGGCGTTGCCCGGCCATGCCGAACAGGTCCTCGAAAATGTCGGAGAAGGACGAGGCGAAGCCGGCGCCGAAGCCGGGACCGCCGCCGCCCATGCCCTGCTCGAAGGCGGCATGGCCGAAGCGGTCATAGGCGGCGCGCTTGTCGCCGTCCTTCAACACCTCATAGGCTTCGTTGATTTCCTTGAACCGGACCTCGCTGCTGGAGTCGCCCGGATTCTTGTCCGGATGCCACTTCATCGCGAGCTTGCGGAAAGCCGTTTTCAGCTTGGTCTCGTCCGCGTTCCGCTCGACCTCGAGGGTCTCGTAATAGCAGCGCTTGGTCGACATCCTTCAATTCCGTCCGGAGTTCATCGCCATCGCCAAGGATTGCGCCTGCAAGGATTGCGCCTGTCTGGAAGATGCAGCGATCGCCTTAAAGAAAAATGACCCCCACTCCTCCGAGACGCATCGCGTGCTCTTTGGTGCGAGGGTCATCATCTCAAACCCGCTTAAGCAGATTTCTTGTTGTTCTTGTCGTCGTCGACCTCGGTGAACTCCGCGTCGACGACGTCATCCTTGGCAGCGTCCTTGGCCGCATCGGCCTCGGCCTGCTGCTTGTACATGGCCTCGCCGAGCTTCATCGAAGCCTGCGCCAGCGTGTTGGTCTTGGCCTTGATTGCCTCGGCGTCGTCGCCCTTCAGCGCTTCCTTGAGGTCGCTGACGGCGTCCTCGATTGCGCGGCGGTCGGTGTCCGGGATCTTCGAGCCGTGCTCGGCCAAAGCCTTCTCGGTCGAATGAACCAGGCCGTCGGCATGGTTCTTGGCGTCGACTGCCTCGCGGCGCTTCTTGTCCTCGGCCGCATTGGCCTCGGCGTCCTTGACCATCTTGTCGATGTCGGCTTCGGACAGACCGCCGGATGCCTGGATCCGGATCTGCTGTTCCTTGCCGGTCGCCTTGTCCTTGGCCGAGACGTTGACGATGCCGTTGGCGTCGATGTCGAAGGTCACCTCGATCTGCGGCATGCCGCGCGGAGCCGGCGGAATGCCCATCAGGTCGAACTGGCCGAGCATCTTGTTGTCGGCCGCCATTTCACGCTCGCCCTGGAAGACGCGGATGGTGACGGCGCCCTGATTGTCTTCGGCCGTCGAGAACACCTGGCTCTTCTTGGTCGGGATCGTGGTGTTGCGGTCGATGATGCGGGTGAACACGCCGCCCAGCGTCTCGATGCCCAGCGACAGCGGGGTCACGTCGAGCAGCAGCACGTCCTTGACGTCGCCCTGCAGCACGCCAGCCTGGATCGCAGCGCCGATCGCGACGACTTCGTCGGGGTTGACGCCCTTGTGCGGCTCCTTGCCGAAGAACTGCTTCACCACTTCCTGGATCTTCGGCATGCGGGTCATGCCGCCGACCAGCACCACTTCGCCGATCTCGCCGGCGGTCAGGCCGGCATCCTTCAGCGCCTTGCGGCACGGCTCGATGGTCTTCTCGACCAGGTCGGCCACCAGCGCCTCGAACTTGGCGCGGGTCAGCTTCATCGTCAGATGCTTCGGACCGGTCTGGTCAGCCGTGATGAACGGCAGGTTGATTTCGGTCTGCGTGGTCGACGACAGCTCGATCTTGGCCTTTTCAGCGGCCTCCTTCAGGCGCTGCAAAGCGAGCTTGTCGTTGCGCAGGTTGATGCCCTGCTCCTTCTGGAACTCGTCGGCCAGATAACCAACAAGGCGCATGTCGAAATCTTCACCGCCGAGGAAGGTGTCGCCGTTGGTCGACTTCACCTCGAACACGCCGTCGCCGATCTCGAGGATCGAGACGTCGAAGGTGCCGCCGCCGAGATCGTACACGGCGATCGTGCCGGTCTTCGACTTGTCGAGACCGTAGGCGAGCGCGGCAGCGGTCGGCTCGTTGATGATGCGCAGCACTTCAAGGCCGGCGATCTTGCCGGCGTCCTTGGTGGCCTGACGCTGCGCGTCGTTGAAATAAGCGGGCACCGTGATAACGGCCTGCTCGACCTTCTGGCCGAGATGCGCCTCAGCGGTCTCCTTCATCTTCTGCAGGATGAAGGCCGAGACCTGCGAGGGCGAATAGGTCTTGCCATCGGCTTCGACCCAAGCGTCGCCGTTCGATGCCTTGACGATCTTGTAGGGAACGAGCTTCTTGTCCTTCTCGACCATCGGGTCGTCATAGCGGCGGCCGATGAGGCGCTTCACCGCAAAGAACGTACGCTCGGGATTAGTCACCGCCTGGCGCTTCGCCGGCTGGCCGACGAGGCGCTCGCCATCGTCAGTGAAAGCAACGATTGACGGCGTCGTCCGCATGCCTTCCGCGTTCTCGATCACCTTGGCGTTTTTGCCATCCATAACGGCAACGCACGAATTCGTCGTGCCGAGGTCGATCCCAATGACCTTACCCATGGTTTTGATATCCTCATTTGTTGCGGCAGGTTGGTTGGGCCCTGACGGCGCTCCGTACCGAACCCCCAGACGTTCACATACTCGCGATATTGCGACGGTGAGCCTGATATAGGAGAGAGGGTCCTGCCCGCAAGGACTGGACGCAACGTTGAGGCCTGAAAAGACTGACGTTTGAAAGATTGTGTCAGCCCGACTGCGGCGCCGGTTCAGGCCCGAAGCAAGCCCCGAGACAGGCCCAAGCTACGCCCAAGCCAAGTTAACAAATCGGCAATGATTTAGGTCGCCAACGTCCGCCGCGCGACGTCACCGCTGTTGAGTGAACACTCACAAACGTCGTATGCGAGACCGGCGCACGGCCGAGGCGCGCTGTTTGGCCGCTGGCCCGCCGCAGGCGGTGGGCTCGCGGAAACGTCGGGAAGCTGAAAAGTGCCAGCCAATCAGGGCGAAAAGCCCATGGAATCGAGCCCGCGGGCCCTGAGCGGAGATTTGGTGGCCTGTTGCAGGGTCATCAAAACCGCTAAAAGCGGTCCGACTGAAAGAGGCCACCCAGCCCTGCACCGGGCCCGTTGCGCGGCCACCAAGCAAAACCGGTAGATCCCCCCATGACGCCTTTTCGAGTTCTCGTTGCGGTTGCCTTGCTGATTGCTGCCACCTGTCGTGGCTTCGCCGCCGACGTGGTGTTTCCGCCGGGCGCGCATGTCGGAATGAAGCCGCTGGTGGGCCTCAACCGGGCCAAGTCGTTCATCGGCTTCGAGACCGAGGACCAGGGCGTGAAGGTCCTGATCGCCGACCTGCCCGCGGACGCCTACGCCGAGGTCGTGAACGCGTTCAAGGCCAATCCCGCCGGCACCGGGAATATCAAGCCCGAGAGCCTCGATACGCCGGCCGGCCTCGCCTACTACACCGTGGAGAGTGCGCGCGACGGCGCCAGCAATGTGCGGCGCTATTCCATGATCCTGCCGGGGCCGACCTTCTCCGGCTATGTCGCGGTGCAGGTGCCGGAGAACGCGAGCAAGATCTACACCGACGACGCCGTGCGGCAGATGTTCGCCACCGCCCAGATCCGCAACGAGGTGCCGGTCGACGAGCAGCTCGGCATGATGCCGTTCAAGGTCACCGAGCTCAGTGGTTTCAAGAATATCCGCATGCTGGCGCCGGGCGCGGCACTGCTGATGGCCGACGGCGACGAGAAGGCCCTCGAGACCAAGCCCTTCTTGCTGCTTGGCATCATCGGCTCGGCCCCGGCCACACCCGATGATCGCGGCCGCTTCGCCCAGCAGATCGCGACCACCATCCCCGGCGTGCGCGACGGGCGGATCACCATGTCCGAGCCGATCCGGATCGACGGCCAGGCCGGCTTCGAGACCCGGATCGACGCCGTCAGCGGCAAGGACAACACCCCGGTGACCATCGTGCAGTGGCTGCGGTTCGGCGCGCAAACCTCGATGCGCATCATCGGCAGCTCGCCGCGTACCGATTGGGAGAAGGCCTTCCCGCGCTTCCGCGCGGTGCGCGACGGCATCCAGCCGCGCGGCTGATCTCTTTCGTAGAGCCCTCCGAAAAATCGGACTTTCGCAGCTCCACGAACGGAACTAGCCTCCTCGCGCGATATCACACAAAGCGAGGAGGGCGCGATGTTGGATCGACGACGGATTGTTGCAGGCTTTGGCACGATGGCGCTCGCGACGCTGGTTCCCAGGAATCTCTGGGCCGCCGCGATCAAGCCCGACGACGGCTCCGCGCTGCTCGTGATCGACGTGCAGAACTGCTTTCTGCCCGGCGGCAGCCTCGCGGTGAAGGACGGCGAGCAGGTGGTGCCGGTGATCAACAAGATCGCCAAGAGCTTTGCCAATGTGGTGATGACGCAGGACTGGCACACGCCCGGACACGTCTCCTTTGCCTCAACCCACTCCGGCAAGAAGCCGTTCGAGACCATCGACCTCGCTTATGGCAAGCAGGTGCTGTGGCCCGATCACTGCGTGCAGGGCACCGACGGCGCCTCGCTGTCGAAGGAACTCGCGATCCCGCAGGCCGGGCTGATCATCCGCAAGGGATTTCACAAGGACGTCGACAGCTACTCCGCCTTCACCGAGGCCGACGGCAAGACCACCACCGGGCTTGGCGCCTACCTGACGGCGCGCAAGATCAATCGCGTGTTCGTCGCCGGGCTCGCCACCGATTTCTGCGTGGCCTGGACCGCGCTCGATGCGCGCAAGGCCGACTTCGAAACTTATGTGGTGGAGGATGCCTGCCGCGGCATCGACACCCAGGGATCGTTGGCCAAGGCCTGGGCCGATATGGACAAGGCCGGCGTCAAGCGGATCCAGTCGTCGGATATCGCGTGAGACATTGGATCAGGCGGTGATGTCGGCGCCTGGGGCGGCCTTGGCGCCGCCCTTGGAGACACCGACCAGTGCCGGACGCAGGATGCGCTCGCCGATCATGTAGCCGGCCTGCACGACCTGCACCACGGTGCCCGACGGCACCGACGTGTCCGGCACTTCGAACATCGCCTGCTGGAAGTTCGGATCGAACTTCTCGCCGATCGGGTCGAACTTCTTGACGCCGTTCTTTTCCAGCGTGTTGAGCAGCGAGCGCTCGGTCAGCTCGACGCCTTCGAGCAGCGCCTTCAGGCCGGGATCGGCCGCTTCCTTGGTCTCGGCCGGCACTGCGTCGAGCGCGCGCTGCAGATTGTCGGCGATGTCGAGCACGTCACGGGCGAAGCCGGTGATGCCATAGGTCTTGGCGTCGGCAACCTCGCGGCGGGTGCGCTGACGGAGGTTCTCCATCTCGGCCAGCGTGCGTAGCGTCCGGTCGCGCGCCTCGGCGAGTTCCTTGGTCAGCGCCTCGACCGATCCCACCTCGGGATCGTCAGGCATGATGTAGGGCTTCGAGACCACGGGCTCACCCGTCGGCGCCGAATTCTCGGTGTTGTCATTGGCCCGGTTCGGATCGGTCATGGCTTGCCTTCTCGAAAACTCGCGTCGGTTCAAATCTTGGGGATTGCTGCCCGGGATATCGTGCTTTGAGCGGCGAAAATCAAGCGCAACATACCGGTTAGGGCCAGCGCACCTCCACTTCGCGTCAAGAAACCCGTCAAATAAAACCGAATTTCGCTCCGATCAGCCGCCCAGCATCTTGCTGACGATGCGCGCGGCATAGTCGACGGTCGGGATCACCCGAGCATAGTTCAGCCGCGTCGGTCCGATCACGCCGAGCACGCCGACGATCCGACCCTGGGCGTCGCCGTATGGCGCGATGATGGTCGAGGAACCCGACAGTGAGAACAGCTTGTTCTCCGAACCGATGAAAATCCGCACGCCCTCGCCGCGTTCGGCGCGGCCGAGCAGATCGATCACGCCGCGCTTGGTCTCGAGATCGTCGAACAGCGACTTGATGCGCTCGAGATCGTCGAGCGCGTGCAGATCCTCGAGCAGATTGGCGTGGCCGCGCACGATCAGCTGGCGATCCTCGTTCGCGCCGCCGGACCAGCTTGCGATGCCGGCCGCGACCACCTTTTGTGTGAGCTGATCGAGCTCGGCGCGGTTTTGCGTCAACGCCGTCTCGAGCTCGAGCCGCGCTTCGGCCAGCGTCCGGCCGCGGATCCGTGCATTGAGGAAATTGGTCGCTTCGGTCAGCGCCGAAGATGGAACGCCCGGCGGCAGCGCCAGCACCCGGTTCTCGACCTGGCCGTCTTCGCCGACCAGCACGACCAGCGCCTTCTCCGGCTCCAGCCGCACGAATTCGATGTGCTTCAGCCGTGCATTCGACTTTTGCGTCAGCACCACCGCCGCGGCGCGAGTCAGCCCCGACAGCTGCGTCAGCGCTTCGCCAAGCGCCGCCTCGACGGATTGCGCACGGCCGACGGCAGCCAGCTGGGTCTGGATCGACTGACGCTCGGCCTCGGTGAGGTCGCCGACCTGCATCAGGGCGTCGACGAAGAAACGCAGGCCGAGTTCGGTCGGCAGCCGGCCCGCCGAGGTGTGCGGCGCATAGATCAGGCCGAGCTGCTCGAGGTCCGACATCACGTTGCGGACCGAGGCCGGCGACAACGGTAATGCGATCAGACGCGAAATGTTGCGCGAGCCGACCGGCTCACCGGTCGCAAGGTAGCTCTCGACGATTTGACGAAAAATATCGCGCGATCGCTCGTTGAGCTGGGCGAGCCCCGCATGCGGTGCGATCAGGCCAATCGGATCGTGATGAGTCACACTCCAGTCCCTCACAATTACTGCCTAATCTGTCGCTCCGGGAGGCCGGTGACAAGCATGCATTCAGCCCCCCGGTACCGGGCCAACCCGGGGCCGAAAACCCTTGCCGCTGCCCGTTCCCCCTCCTACAAGCACGCCCAGCCATATATCTCGGATTTTTGGAGGATTTCATGCGGCCAAGCCGCCGTGCGCCCGATGAACTGCGTCCCGTGTCGCTGGAACGCGGCGTCGTAAAATATGCCGAGGGTTCCTGCATGGTGAAATTCGGCGACACCCATGTGCTGGTGACCGCCACGCTGGAAGAGCGGCTGCCGCCCTGGCTGAAGGGTCAGGGCCGCGGCTGGGTGACCGCCGAATACGGCATGCTGCCGCGCGCCACCCTGGAACGCACCCGCCGCGAGGCCTCCGCCGGCAAGCAGGGCGGCCGCACGGTCGAGATCCAGCGGCTGATCGGCCGCTCGCTGCGCGCGGCCGTCGATCTGGAGGCGCTCGGCGAGCGCCAGATCACGGTCGATTGCGACGTCATCCAGGCCGATGGCGGCACCCGCACCGCTTCGATCACCGGTGCCTGGGTGGCACTGGCCGACTGCATCAACTGGATGAAGACCCGCAACATGCTGAAGACCAACGTGTTGCGCGATAATGTGGCGGCGATCTCCTGCGGCATCTACCAGGGCACGCCGGTGCTCGATCTCGACTATGCCGAGGACTCCGAGGCCGACACCGACGCCAATTTCGTCATGACCGGCGACGGCCGCATCATCGAGGTGCAGGGCACCGCCGAGAAGACGCCGTTCTCGCAGGACGAGTTTCTGGCGCTGATGGCGCTGGCGCGCAAAGGTGTCGCGCGTCTGGTCGACTTGCAAAAGATCGCGGTGGCGTAGTCAGATTGGTCATGCATCGCCGAATCACCGGAAGGCTCGTCATCGCCACCCATAATCCCGGCAAGCTCGCCGAGATGCGGGAACTGCTGGCGCCGCATGGCGTGGAGGCGGTGTCGGCCGGCGAGCTTGGCCTCGCCGAACCCGAGGAGACCGGCGACAGTTTTCGCACCAACGCGGCGATCAAGGCGATCGCCGCGGCGAAGGTGACCGGACTGCCGGCTTTCGCCGACGATTCCGGCCTCGTGGTCGACGCGCTCGACGGCGCACCCGGGATCTACTCGGCGCGCTGGGCCGGCGAAGGCAAGGATTTCATGGCGGCGATGACGCGGATCGAGCGCCTGCTGCAGGAGCGCGGCGCCACCGCGCCGGACCGGCGAAGTGCGCATTTCGTCTCCGCCCTGTGCGTGGCCTGGCCGGACGATCACCTCGAAGAGGTCGAGGCCCGGGTCGATGGAACCCTGGTCTGGCCGCCGCGCGGCACCGCCGGCTTCGGCTACGATCCGGCCTTCCTGCCCGACGGCTACGCGCGGACCTTTGGCGAGATGACCAGCATCGAGAAGCACGGCCTGCCGCCGCTCGGACTCGGACTGTCGCATCGCGCCCGCGCCTTCGTGAAGCTCGCGGAGATCTGCCTTGAGCCACGCTGAACGAGCAGCCCCTCAACGAAAGGCGTTTGGCGTCTACGTGCACTGGCCGTTCTGCCTGTCGAAATGCCCGTATTGCGATTTCAACAGCCACGTGCGGCATGCGCCCGTCGACGAGGAGCGCTTCGTGCGCGCCTTCGCCCGCGAGATCGAGACCACGGCCGCGCGGGCGCCGGGGCGCGAGGTCACTTCGATCTTCCTCGGCGGCGGCACGCCTTCGCTGATGCAGCCGCAGACCGTCGGCGCCGTGCTCGATGCGATCGGCAAGCACTGGTCGGTGGCGCGCGATGTCGAGGTCACGCTCGAGGCCAATCCGACCAGCGTCGAGGCGACGCGCTTTCGCGGCTATCGCGCAGCCGGCGTCAATCGCGTCTCGCTCGGCGTGCAGGCACTGGATGACGCATCGCTGAAGGCATTGGGCCGCCTGCACACCGCGCGGGAAGCGCTCGACGCGGTTGCGATCGCGCGAAGCGCGTTCGACCGTTACTCGTTCGACCTGATCTATGCGCGGCCCGACCAGACGCCGCAGATGTGGGCTGATGAGTTGAAGCAGGCGATCTCGGAAGCGGCCGAACATCTGTCGCTCTATCAGCTCACGATCGAGGAAGGCACGCCATTCTTCGGGCTGCACGCCGCCGGCAAATTGCAGACGCCGGATGAAGCGACCGCGCGCGCTCTCTACGACGTGACGCAGGAGGTCTGCGCCCGCGAGGGATTGCCGGCCTACGAGATCTCCAATCACGCCCGCGCTGGCGCGGAGTGCAAGCACAACCTCGTCTACTGGCGCGGCGAGGAATATGCCGGCATCGGCCCCGGCGCGCATGGCCGGCTCGACATCGACGGTGTCAGGCACGCGACCGCGACCGAGCGGCGCCCCGAGGCGTGGCTGTTGAATGTCGAGGAACGCGGTCACGGCGTCGTCACCGATGACGGCCTCAACAGCGAAGAGCGCGCCGACGAATTTCTGCTGATGGGGCTGCGGCTTGCCGAGGGCATCGATCCCAAGCGCTATGCGGCACTGTCCGGACGCCAGCTCGATCCGCACCGGATCGCGATGCTGCGCGAGGAAGGCGCGATCGACGTCGATGCCGACGGACGGTTGCGCGTCACGAAGTCGGGATTCCCGGTGCTCGACGCGGTCGTCGCGGATCTCGCCGCCTAGAGCCTATCCCGTTCCGATGAATCGGAACGGGGCTCTAGATTCTTGTTTTGACGCGTTTTCTTCACGCGAACCGGCATCCACTTCGCTCGAAAACGCTCTGCGTGCACGCTGCCAAAATATCGAAAACAACCCCATGCAAAGTAGCTGGCGGGTGCCGGCGCTCGACAAGGCAGCTTGGCCGCCTGACGAAAACTAAGCCCCAAAACTCTTCGGCGAGCCCGCAACCGGCGTGCCGCCGCCGGACGCCACTTTCATGACCGCAAGGCCGCGTTCATTGGTGCCGTCGGAGCGGAAGCGGAACAGGCCGTCGATGCCGGCAAAGCCGGATGGATTGGTGAGCGTCTCCGGCGCGAAGCGCTGCGCGCCTTGGGTGCGCGCCAGCGCCGCCATCAGCGCGACGGCATCATAGGCCAGCGTCGCGGTACGCACCGGCTCGCCGCCATATTTGGCACGATAACGGCCGGCGAAGCTGCGGAAGCCGGACGGATCGGGCGCGGCGTAGAGGCCGCCCTGCAGCACGGGGCTCGCGAACACCCGCGGATTGTCCCACAGTCCGGTGCCGAGCAGCTGGATGTTGCGCAGGTTGGCGCCGGCCGCGGTCAGCGCATCGGCGGTCGCGACGACCGAATCGCCATCGTCGGCGATCAGCAGCGCATCGGCCTGGCCGAGCGCCTGCGCCACGGTCCGCGTCGGCGTTGCGCGATCGGCGCCGTATTTCTCGAATGCGACGACGCGGCCGTTCTTGCGGCCGACCGCCTGCTTGAACGCGGCCTCGACCACATTGCCATAGGCGTTGTCGGGTACCATCGCAGCGAACGAGCGCTTACCGATCCCGGCGGAATAATCGACGATGCGATTGATGTCGGACTCCGGCAGGAAGCTCAGCAGATAGACGCCGCGCCCGGCCACGCTTGAATCGGTGGAGAATGCAATCACTGAGGTTCCGCGCGGCCGCGTCAGTTGCGCGACGGCTGGCACCGAGCCCGCGAACAGTGGTCCCAGAATGATCTCGGCGCCTTCGGACAGCGCCTGCTGGGCACCCTGCGCCGCGCCTTGCGAACTGCCGCCATCGTCCTTGATCAGAAGCTGAATGTTCGGGTTCTGGAATTCCGCCAGCGCCATTTCGGCGGCGTTCCGCATCGACTGGGCGGCGAGCCCGGCATTGCCGGACGCCGACAGCGGCAGGATCAGCCCGATCTTGACTTGCCCGGTACCGACGGCTTGCGGCTGTTGCTGCGGGCCGGCGGGCCCTGCATCCTGGCCGCCGCCGAACGGGCTGGAAAACTGGCTCAGGCTTTGCTGGATTCCGGAGCAGGCCGACAGCAGCGGCGCGCCCAGGATGAGGCCAAGCGCAGTCCGCCGGGTCGTGCCCGACGGCGGGGACTTGGGGTGGTGCGGGCCTTCCATCGTCTCTCTTCTCTTGACCGACCATGATCGGCCAGGACTCCATCCAGCTCTGATGAGGCGGGTGGATTCAGGCATATTGTCGGCGAATAGTTAACCGGAACAAAAGGATTATGGCCCCGCGGCGCCGTTGCCGCGACCCACATTTCCGGAGCAGCGACCTTCAAGCAACACCCCTGCGGGTGTGGCGCAAGCGCTGCCATCCCTCTAGATTGGCATTATGCGCGCAAAAGCCAGTTCCCTCCACAGTCCGGACGCCACGGCGGGCACAGCGGCCAAAACCTTTTCGATCGGCGGCCAGCTGCTGGCCGCGCCAAGCGCTACGCCCGGGCTCCATCTGGTCGCGACCCCGATCGGAAATCTCTCCGACATCACCCTGCGCGCGCTGGAGACGCTGGCGGGCGTCGACGTCATCGCCTGCGAGGACACCCGAATTACGCGCCGGCTGACCGAGCGTTACGCGATCGCGGCCGAGCTTGCGCCCTATCACGAGCACAACGCCGCGCAGGCGCGGCCGAAGATCCTGGAGCGGCTGGCGCAGGGCGCCTCGATTGCGCTGGTCTCGGACGCCGGCACGCCGCTGATCTCAGATCCCGGCTTCAAGCTGGTGCGTGAGGTCTGCGCCGCCGGGCATGCCGTCATCGCCGTGCCGGGGCCGTCGTCGGTGTTGACGGCGCTGTCGGTCGCGGCGCTGCCGACCGACCGGTTCTTCTTCGAGGGATTTTTGCCAACGAAGGAGCACGCGCGCCGCGCGCGGCTCACCGAGCTGGCGCGGATCGATGCGACGCTCGTGATGTTCGAATCGGGCAATCGCGTGCAGGACACGCTGCGTGATCTCGCCGCGATCATGGGCGGGCGCGATGCCGCAATCTGCCGCGAGCTGACCAAGCTGCATGAAGAGGTCAAGCGCGCCCCCGTCGCCGAGCTTGCGGCAGGCGCCGATGCGTTGGAGACACGCGGCGAGTTCGTGCTGGTCGTCGGACCGCCGGCCGATGATGCCGGAGTGATGGACCAGGACGCGCTCGACGATCTGCTGCGCGCCCAGCTCGCCCGCGGCAGCGTCAAGGATGCGGTCGCGCACGCGGTCGAACTGTCGGGCCGGCCGCGCCGCGAGGTCTATGCCCGCGCCCTCGAGCTTTCGAAAACCGCCGGGGGCGGCGATGGCGAAGAGTGACAGCGCCTCGCCCGAGCGCGTCGCGGCGTTCCGCACCGGCATATCGGCCGAAAGCCGCGCCGCAGCCCTTTTGATCGCCAAAGGCTATCGCATCCTGGCAAGACGCTTCCGCACCCCCTATGGCGAGATCGACCTGGTGGTGCGGCGGCGCAATCTCCTCGCGTTCGTCGAGGTCAAGGCTCGCGCCAGCCTCGATGACGCCGCCTATGCGGTGACGCCGCGCCAGCAGCAGCGCATCGTCAATGCCGCCCAGGCCTGGCTGATGGCGCATCCCGAGCATGCCGAATTTGATCTCAGATTCGACGCCGTGCTGATTGCGCCGAAGAGCTTACCGCGCCATCTGTTAGCGGCATTCGACGCCAGCCCTTAAAGTTACCTCCAGACCTCGCGGGATACGCTTATGAAATTGAAGATCGCCGTCCAGATGGATCCCATCGCGCGCATCAACATCCGCGGCGATTCCACGTTTGCGCTGCTGCTCGAAGCCCAGAAGCGCGGCCACGGCATTTCCTATTACACGCCAGATAAGCTGTCGCTGCGCGGCGAGGAGCTGGTGGCGCCGGTGCAGTCTCTCGCCGTGCGCGACGAGGTCGGCAATCACTTCACGCTGGGCGAGCCGAAGCGCGAGGCGCTCAATGGCTTCGACGTGGTGCTGCTGCGGCAGGACCCGCCGTTCGACCTCGCCTATATCACCTCGACCCATTTCCTCGAGCGCATTCATCCGAAGACGCTGGTGGTCAACGACCCGGCCAGCGTGCGCAACGCGCCGGAAAAGCTGTTCGTGATGAATTTCCCGCAGCTGATGCCGCCGACCCTGATCTCGCGCGATCTCGACGAGATCAACGCATTCCGCGATCAGCATGGCGCCGTCGTCATGAAACCGTTGCACGGCCATGGCGGCGCCGCGGTGTTCCGCGTGATGCCGCAGGACATGAATTTCGGCTCGCTGTTCGACATGTTCTCGGTCACCTTCAAGGAGCCCTGGGTGATCCAGCGCTTCCTCCCCGAGGTGAAGCATGGCGACAAGCGCATCATCCTGGTCGACGGTGAGTTCGCCGGCGCCGTCAACCGCGTGCCGGCGCCGGATGACCTCCGCTCCAATATGGTGCGTGGCGGCGCGGCCGCGGCGACCGAGCTCTCGGATCGCGAGCGCGAAATCTGCGCCACCGTCGGGCCCGCGCTGCGCGAACTTGGCCTGCTGTTCGTCGGCATCGACGTGATCGACGGCAACCTCACCGAGATCAACGTCACCTCGCCGACCGGCATCCGCGCCATTCAGCGGCTCAACGGCCCCGATGTCGCGGCCAAGGTCTGGGATGCCATCGAGAAGAAGCGCGCCGCCAAGTAACCCTCCCTTGTGCGCCGCACATGCCGGCTGAATTCTAAAGCGCGATGAGATTGAGTTGAATCATCATCGCGCTTTAGCTTCTTGTTTGAGCATGATCTTTTCGGAAAACCGCGTCACACTTTTCCGGATCATGCCTTAGCCAGCGTTCGCCCCGTAGCGTTCGCCTTATTCTTCTTGCCAGCTTGCGCGGGCGAGGGCAGCATTCTCTTGCCTGCGTCAGGTCAAGCGGCGGGTCAACGCGCGGGCAACAACGCGAAAATCTCAAAAAAATGTGGAGGAAGACGTATGACGCTCAATGTCTCACGACGATCCTTACTCGCACTCGGTGCCGGTCTCGGCGCCAGCACTCTCCTCGGCGGCACGGCAAAGGCGCGCGCTCCCAAACTCGGCACGCAGACACCCTATTGGCATCGTTTCATGCTCGGTGAAGTCGAAGTGACGGTCGTATCCGACGGCCCGCTGCCGCTCGGCGACCCCTCCGGCACCTTCACCGGCGTGCCGAAGGAAGAAGTGAAGAAGATGCTGTCCGACAACTTCCTCTCGCCCGACAATGTCGTGCTCGAGCAGAACTCGCCGATCGTCAACACCGGTGACAAGCTGATCCTGTTCGATACCGGCATGGGCACGTCGCAACTGTTCGGCAAGACCACCGGCCGGCAGCAGAAGAGCATGAAGGAAGCCGGCATCAAGCCGGAAGACATCGACGCCGTGGTGCTGTCGCACGCGCATATCGATCATATCGGCGGCATCGTCGATGCCGACAACAAGCCGCTATTCCCGAACGCGCAGTATTACATCGCTCAGAGCGATCTCGAGTTCTGGACCGACGAAGGCAAGATGGGCAGTCCGTTGAAGGACTTTATCGTGCACGCCCGCAAGAACCTGCTGCCGGTGCGCGACCGCATCGTATTCTTCAAGGATGGCCAGGAATTCCTGCCCGGCGTGCAGGCGATCGCGGCGCCCGGCCACACCGTCGGCCACACCATCTTCATGGTGAGCTCGGGCGGCAAATCCTTCGCCTTCCTCGGCGACCTCTCGCATCACGCGGTGCTGCTCCTGGAGCGACCGCGGATGGAATTCTCCTACGACACCGATCCGAAGCAGGCGGCGGCCTCGCGGGTCAAGCTGCTGGAGATGCTGGCCGCGAACAAGACCGCGGTGATGTCCTATCACTTCGCCTGGCCGGGCTACGGCCATGTCGCCAAGGTCGGCGAGGGCTTCCACTACTATCCGGAGCCGATGCAGATGATGCTGTGACGGCGGCGCATCCGGGGCGGCGCGCGTCGCCCCGGACGTTCTCTTAATGTTCTTGCGTTGGGCGGCGGAATTGTGCACTTTGCACACCCATCCCGTAGATAAGCGTGGATTTCCAGTGGCTTGAGTCAGATTCAGTTTTGCGAATTTCCGGTTCCGGATCATGAGTCCCATAGGTTGTTACAACCGAATCGGCTCAACCGGAGATTCGTAGATGGCTGGCTCAGCCCACCCTCATGACATCGTCAACCCGATAATCATCGACGACATCACGCCGTCGTCGGTCGCGGCGCTATCCGATCCTCATGCACCCGACAAAATCGTCGTCAAGTTTCAGGCCCTACCGCCGGGCGAGACCAATCTACGAACGTTTCTATTCTACGTGGATCCATTCGACGCGACGGTATTACTTGAATCACTGTCGAAGCGCCTGAAGGGGCCAGCCAGTTAGCTGCTCGGCAACAGCCGACTGCAAGACGATGGAAGGTCGCCCTTATCAGCAAAGTCATTTGCCGCGCCTTGCCTTTTTAGGCGAAGGCTTCTGCTTCGCGATCTTGCCCAGCCTCTCGTTGAATCGCTTTTCGCTGTCGTCCGATTCGAGGTCGCGGGCGGCTTGCTTAAACTTCTCGATCTGAGACTTTTTGACAGCCATGCCTAAAGTTTCCTACGTGGCGTACATTGACGAATCCGGCGACGATGGAGTCGCTAGCGTTCGTCCGATTGACCCCAATGGTGCGAGCGAATGGTTCGTTCTCTCCGCCTTAGTCGTCCGCGCGGAAGCCCAGGGCGAGACCGTTTGGGTGCGCGACATTCTAAAGCAGATTCGCCTAGAACAGCGCCGGACCCTGCATTTTCAGCCCCTAGACGATTGGCGGCGCGCAATGGTTTGCGCCAGCATCGCCAAGTTGCCAGTTCGCTGCTTTGCGGTCATCTCGAACAAAGCCAATAGGCGAGCATGGCGTCTATCCGCGCTCCGTGGAGAGCTATCGTCGGTCTCCGACCTGATGGAGAAGACTTACGCCGTCTTGAGTGCGGGCGGGTCGCCTGAGTTCGTCGCGGGTATGCACGGCTACCGGAACAAGAAGGCGGAAGCTGCTTCGGTGCTTGCTGGCCGAACCTGGTTCTACTGGTGGATTACACGGCTCCTACTGGAGCGCGTAGCCGTGATTGAGTTGGTAATAGGCGCTATGTGGCTGTTCGGTACTGTCAACCCGGCGGTTTTCGCTGTGCTGACGATTGGCCTGCCCGTACTGGCTCTGACTGTGGCTCTGCCAATAGTGTTGTTGATCCGGTCCAATCGTTCTTCAACTCAAAACAGGCCGCCCTCAAATTTGAACTAGCCACTATTGCCCGAAACAGGCCAGTACCAAAAAGTGAGGCAGGCCCCCGGACCCTGAGGACACCGCTGGTTTGTAGTCCCACCCTCAAGGTGAGGCATCCATACGGCTGTCACGCAAAGCGTGACTCGGGTTACTTCCGGCGTTGCCTGCCTCGTGATTTTGTACCAGATTCCGGCTTTTGAATCAAGTAGTTAGATAACCTATTGACCGCGAATCACTTTTCGCGCCGCGAGAAATCGAACGCTAGCTGTACGCCCTTAGCGCGCATTCGATTTCGCCCGCCTCTCCAGCTTACCGGGCCGGTGAGCGATCAGCGGCACGATACGTGAGTCGCTTGCCGGTCGCACGCCATCGGTCCCTCAATCGGGTGCCACGTCCCTCCGGCAGGATCAGCGAGAGATTGCGTGTCCTAGCGGAGCCGGATTTCGGCTCGGCGGCGCATCTGGGGACGGCGCGCGTCGCCCCCGGATGTTCCCTTAATGTTCTTGCGCTGGGCGGCCCGCTCCGCTACCTTGGGTGGCGGAAGATAGGGGCAGCATGGTCCAGCGGGTTTCTACCGTCGCTTTCGAGGGGATCGAGGCTCGCGCGGTCGACGTGCAGGTGCAGGTCGCGCCCGGACTGCCGGCCTTTGCGATCGTAGGCCTCCCCGACAAGGCGGTGTCGGAGGCGAGGGAGCGGGTGCGCTCGGCGCTGATCGCCTCTGGCCTCGCACTTCCAGCCCGCCGCATCACCGTCAACCTAGCGCCCGCCGACCTGCCCAAGGAAGGCAGCCATTACGACCTGCCGATCGCGCTCGGCCTGATGGCGGCGATCGGAGCGATCCCGCCGGATGCGCTCGGTGGCTTCACCGTGCTCGGCGAGCTCGGGCTCGACGGCTCGATCGCGCCGGTGGCGGGCGTGCTGCCTGCTGCGATCGGCGCCAATTCGCGCGACGAGGGATTGATCTGCCCGGCCGCCTGCGGCTCGGAAGCCGCCTGGGCGAGCCCGGACATCCAGATCATCGCAGCTCACTCGCTGATCCAGATCGCCAATCACTTCAAGGGCACGCAGCTGCTGTCACGCCCGCAGCCGAAGGTGCATGAGCGCGAGGAGACGCTTCTGGACCTGCGCGACATCAAGGGCCAGGAGAGTGCCAAGCGCGCGCTCGAGATCGCGGCCGCCGGCGGGCATCATCTGCTGAAGTTATAGGCAATTAACCCCCATTGATGCACACACGTACTCTTGACTGAATTGCAGTCTCGATTTCCGACTCGACCGGTCTTCGGAGAATGTATCGCGCTATGACTCTCAAAACGCTCCCCGACACAGTGTGGTCGAGCATAAAGGCCGCAAGTGGCCTGCCCGACGAAGCTCGCGAGAAAGTGGCGACGGCTATCAACAGTTACGAGCGCCCTCACCCTCAAGCCTCTTCCGCGTCTCTGCGTCTTCAGTCGCGTTTAGAATGCTTTCGAGATCGAGTTCCTGAACAAACGCGAGAAACGATGCTTCAAAGTCCTGATATCGCCACCTCGTCGCGCTGCATCCGCGGCCGCGCTGAGCATTGCTGCAGACTAGGTAGGTGCCGCCACGCGTTCCTGAACCTTTGTTTTCATATGCAACGGTCGAATGGCAATACGCGCATTGCGCCAAACCCGTGAACAGGTTTGTGTAGCCGGGTCCTTTGCGACCAGCCCCGCCGAGCTTCCGTTGTGATCGCGAATGCTGGGCCTGAAAGAAGAGCTCCTCTGAGATAATCGTAGGGTAGTAGCCCTCGATAGGCTCTCCTTCAGGGACGCGTTTGCCGTCGACTTTGATATGCGGCTGGAACTCGCCGAGGACGGCACGATTTTCCAAGGTCTTTGCGAGGTAGGATCTGTGCCAACCGTTCTTTCCTTCGAACGCCGATATGCCGGCCCTATTGAGCCGAGTAGTTATCGAGTACATCCCTAAGCCGGCCGCCGAGTCGGCAAAAATCTGCCGAACGATCTCCACCCGTTCAGGGACAAGCTCGTACGATCGGCGATCTACCGAGAGCCGAAGCCACGCAGGGCACCGGGCGGTCATGGGCTGGCCTTCGGCGGCCTTCTTCCGTTTGTTCTTCCACGCCGCGCCAACCCTCATACTTTTAGTCTTTGATTCTTCGTGGGCGCGCTCCATGATTACCAACGAGGTGATCATGTCGACGAGGTTGGTAGTCTTGGCTCGATAAACCCTGTTGTCAGCGAGCGTCACGAGGTTGATCCCCGCTTGCACGATGCTGAGAAACAGCGTGTGCGCCGGCAGGATTTCCTCCCGGCTAAGCCGGTCCAGCGACTCGACCAGTAGGTATGAGTCGCGTTCGACTGAACCCGCCCTTACAGCAGCCAGGAACTGGCCCAGGGCGCCCTCCCGAACATTCGCGCCCTTGAACGCTGAGATGCCGATATCTTCGAGCTGGGCATCGTCCGCGAGTTCTAGGCCATGCTGTTCCGCATAGGCCTTGGACGCTTCAAGCTGTCGCCGCCGGCTATCGCCCTTTGCGCTAGAATCGAGGACGGATAATTGGACATAATATCCTGATGATCGGCTCGCCCGGCGCCGGCAAATCGATGCTGGCGGCGCGGCTGCCCTCGATCCTGCCGCCGCTGTCGCCGTCGGAGCTGCTCGAAGTCTCGATGATAGCCTCCGTCGCCGGCGAGATCCGCGACGGCGCCCTGACCGCGCGGCGCCCGTTCCGCAGTCCGCATCACTCGGCCAGCATGGCGGCGCTGACCGGCGGCGGCATGCGCGCCAAGCCCGGCGAGATCTCGCTCGCCCATCAGGGCGTGCTGTTCCTCGACGAGTTGCCGGAGTTCGATCCGCGCGTGCTGGATTCGCTGCGGCAGCCGCTGGAGAACGGCGAGGTCTCGGTGAGCAGGGCCAACCATCGCGTCACCTATCCGGCGCGCTTCATGCTGGTCGCGGCCATGAACCCGTGCCGCTGCGGCCACGCCTATGAGCCCGGCTATTCCTGCAAGCGCGGCCGGCTCGACCGCTGCACCGCCGACTACCAGATGCGGATTTCCGGCCCGCTGATGGATCGCATCGATCTGCGGATCGAGGTGCCGGCGGTGACTGCGGCGGATCTGATCCTGCCGCCGCCTGCGGAGGGTTCGGCCGAGGTCGCCCGGCGCGTCGCGGCCGCACGCGACATCCAGCTCGCGCGTTACGCGGCGGCCGGCATGCCGAATGTCCGCACCAATGCGGAAGCGCCGAGCTCGCTGCTCGAGACCATCGCGCAGCCCGACGCGCATGGACAGAAGCTGCTCCGCGAGGCGGCCGACACCATGCACCTCACCGCGCGAGGCTATCACCGCGTGCTGCGGGTGGCGCGCACGCTCGCCGATCTCGACGGCGCCGAGACGATCGGCCGGCTGCACCTCGCCGAGGCGCTGTCCTATCGTGCATTGGCCGACGATTTGCGCCGCGCGGCGTAGCGTTTTCCGGCGAAGCCTGTCCCGCACTTGATGCGGGATGGGCACCGGTTCGCATGAAGAAAACGCGTCAGAACCGAAGCTCTCTCCCGTTTTCCGCCCGATGCCCGCCGCGTCAACGCGGCAGTAACCACTCTCATTTACGCTCCGCAAACCATAAGCACCGCGATCCGCGGCGCGCTTGGGTCGAGCGAGTTGTGTCATGTTGCGTTTGAAGATTCTGGCCTCGGTGGTCCCGCTTGCCGTGGCCGCGGTATTTGCCCGCGCGGAATTGCTGCCGGGTCCCCGGCCCTGCATCGAGGTCGGCGGCGCAACGATGCAGATCGCATCGATCTCCTGGCTGGCCCAGCTTCACGTCGGCTTCACCGACGATCCCGGCCTTGCCACGGTCCGAGTCCAGATCGCCGACAGCGCCGAGGCCGCCGACTTCACCGTAATCGACGACATCGACGATGCCGAGGCCGGCGCCTGCGAAAGCAACGCCGTGCCGCAGCTGATCGGGATTTCCGGCAATCCCTCGGCGAGCGATCCGGTAATCTACCTTTCGCATGACGGTCCGTCGGACTATCGCGTCTTCGTGCAGTCGAAGACGTTTTCGGCCCGCGATGCCGCGGCCCTGATCGTCAGCGCCCGCGGCGAACACCGCCGCCTCGAATCCGCGTCGCTTGCACCTCGCGCGCCCTCCGCCGCTCGGGTCCTGGCAGAGTTAACCCTCCGCTAACCCTGTTCCGAGGGCACCGCGAAACGGCCACCAACTTCAAGCACTTTGCAATGTGACCGACGCATCGTCATCGGCAGTTCAAGCACTCTCAGGGCCACCATTGATGGGGCGTTTCTTCCGGATCAAGTTGCGCCTTCGCCGCTTCCTGCGGCGCCATTCCTGGGTCGCGACGATCGTCCGGTCCTTCACGATCTTCTCCATCGCATTCGGCAGCGCCTTCGGGTTCATCTCGGGCGCCCTCTCGCAGCAAAGCGGCTATGACCCCAATGCATTCGCGATCGGGGTCAGCTTCCTGTTCGCGCTGGCCTGCCTCTGGATCGTGACGCTCGGCATCCGCCTGCGGCTGATGCGGCGGAGGTTGCGCACCATCGCCATGCACAATGAGGCGATGGCCGACCGCAACTGGGAACTGCAGGAAGCCGAACAGCGCGCCTCTACCCTGTTCGAGGCGCAGGACGATTTGATCGTGCTGCGCGACCTCGACGGCCTCATCACCTACGCCAACGACGCCTATTGCGAACTGGCGCAGTCCTCCCGCAGCGAATTGATCGGCAGCACCGCCACGCTCAAGCTGCTCGAACAGGGCGACACCGCGCTCGAAGCCAACGGTACGCGGGTCTACGACCAGAAGATCGAAGGCCCGTTTGGGCCGCGCTGGATCGCCTGGCGCGAGGGTCTTGTGCGCAACGATGCCGGCGCGCCCGCGGAGATGCAGAGCGTCGGTCGCGACGTCACCGACCGCACCGAGAGCGAGCGGGCACTGGCCGAAGCGCGCGATCAGGCTGACGCCGCCAACCGCGCCAAGTCGCGCTTCCTGGCGATGGCGAGCCACGAGATCCGCACCCCGCTGAACGGCATCATCGGCATGAGCGGATTGCTGATGGACACGCAGCTGACGCCGGAGCAGACGACCTACGTCAAGGCGGTCAAGACCTCCGGCGACGCGCTGCTGGCGCTGATCGAGGAGCTGCTCGACTATTCCAAGATCGAAGCCGGCAAGATCGATCTCGAGCACCGCGCCTTTGCGCTCTCCGGCCTGATCGAGGACATCACCGAGCTGCTGGCGCCGCGCGCGCAGGCCAAGGGCATCGAGATCGCCGCCTATGTCGACGAGCGGCTGCCGATGCAGGTGGCCGGCGACGCCGCACGGCTGCGTCAGGTGCTGCTCAATCTCGCCGGCAACGCCATCAAGTTCACCGCGAGCGGCGGCGTGGCGCTGATCGTCGAGCCCGGCATCTGGCCGAACGAGATCAGCTTCCTGGTCCGCGACACCGGCATCGGCATCGCACCGGAAGCGCAGCAGCGCATCTTCCGGGAGTTCGAGCAGGCCGACGACCGCATCGCGCGCAGCTATGGCGGCACCGGCCTCGGACTTTCGATCAGCGACCGCATCGTCAAGCGAATGGGCGGCCGCATCACGCTCGCGAGCACGCCGGGCTCGGGCTCGACCTTCGAGGTATCGATCCCGCTCGCCGCCGCCGACACCGGCGAGGCCAACAGCTTCGCCGCGCCCGACCTCGCTGGCCAGTCGATCATGCTGGTCGCGCCGCACAGCATCGAGGTCTCGCTGATCTCGCGGCGCTTGCAGCGCTGGGGTGCGCAGACCTGCATCGTGTCGGACACCGGTGTCGCCGAGGCGCTGTTGCCGGAACGAAGCTGGCACGCCGTCCTGATCGACCACACGCTCGGCGCGCCGGCGATGGAGGCGTTTGCCCGCGCGGCGCGCCTGCATGCGACCCACTGCATCGTGATGTTCACGCCGGCGACGCGGCAGGAGCTTTCGGCCTCCGAGACGGCCATGTTCACCGGCTATCTGGTCAAGCCGCTGCGCGCGGCCTCGCTCGCCACACGCTTGATCGCGTCGCCCGAGATCGCGGCACCGAGCCTTGTCGGAGATCAAAGCCTTGCGATCGAGGCGATGGCCGAGCCCGCACCCGCGGCGGCCGCACCGCCGGACAAGGGGCTCTCGATCCTGGTCGCCGAGGACAATGAGATCAACGCGCTTTTGATGCGCTCGCTGCTCACGAGGCTCGGCCACAACGTGGTCATCACCACCAATGGCGAGCAGGCGATGGAATCCTGGCTCTCGGCGACATCAGCCGGCACGCCCTATGATCTCGTGCTGATGGACATCCAGATGCCCCGCCTCAACGGCATCGAGACCACCAAGCAGATCCGCGGCCATGAGGCCGGCCAGTCCGGCCGCCGGACCCCGATCCTGGCGCTGACCGCCAACACACTGGTGGAGGACCGCTATGCCTGCTTTGAAGCCGGCATGGACGGTTTTCTGATCAAGCCGCTCGACCGCGAGAAGCTGCAAGAAGCGCTGGCGGGCCTCGCCGCCACGCGGCATATCGCGGCGTAGTCCACAAACTCCGCGTCGTCCCTGCGAAAGCAGGGACCCATAGTCACAGGTGTCTGTAATCTACAAGGCTGTGGCCGCAGCGGGTCGCAAAACCAAATTCGGTGGTAATGGGTCCCTGCTCCCGTGCGCAATTGCGCACTAGGCAGGGATGACGGCTGTGATGTGACCTGCTTACTCCGAAACACTATAGCCGGCGCAGCGCGACCGACTGCACCACGTGGTCGGCGCCCTTCTTGAGGATCAGCGTCGCGCGCGGGCGGGTCGGCAGGATGTTGTCCTCGAGATTGGCGAGGTTGGTGCGCTCCCAGATCGCGATCGCAGTCGCGGTCGCTTCCTCGTCCGACAGCGGCGCATAGCGGTGGAAATAAGACCTTGGATCGGTGAACGCGGTATCGCGCAGCGCCAGGAAGCGCTTGATGTACCACTGCCGCAGCGCGGCCTCGTCGGCGTCGATATAGACCGAGAAGTCGAAGAAGTCGGAGACGAACGGCACCGCCTTGCCGTCGCGCGGCAGCCGCCCGGTCTGCAGCACGTTGACGCCCTCGACGATCAGGATGTCCGGCTGGTCGATCTCGACCCATTTGTTCGGCACGATGTCATAGGTCAGATGCGAATAGACCGGCGCGCGCACGCGGCGCCGGCCCGCCTTGATGTCGCTGAGGAACGACAGCAGCGTCGGCAGGTCGTAGCTTTCCGGAAAGCCCTTCTTCTGCATGATGCCCTGCCGCTCGAGCACGGCATTCGGAAACAGGAAACCGTCTGTCGTGATCAGATCGACCTTCGGCCGCGGCGACCAGCGCGCCAGCAGCGCCTGCAGCACGCGGGCGGTGGTCGACTTGCCGACGGCGACCGATCCGGCGACGCCCACGATGTAGGGCATCTTGCGGTCGCGGATGTTGAGGAACTGGCGCTGCGAATAATACAGCCGCTGGGTCGCATCGACATAGATCGACAGCAATCGCGACAACGGCAGATAGATGTCCTCGACCTCCTGCAAATCGAGACGGTCGTGCATCGAACGCAGACGGTCGAATTCGCCGGGCTCGAGCGTCATCGGCGTATCGTCGCGCAGATGCGACCATTGCTGGCGCGTGAAGGTGCGATAGGGGTTGTATTGCTGATCTGGTGCCCGGATGTCCATGAGGCTGCCCCTCTCAATGCGCTCGGTCATGTGCGCTAGTCGCGCTTGCGCGACGCTTTCTCTTCCAGTCCCGACATCGAGGTGCGCTTCTCCAGCGCGGCCTCGACATCCTCCAGCTTCACGCCGCGTGATTTCAACAGAACCAGCAGGTGAAATACGAGATCGGCACTTTCCGCGATGAGATGATCGCGGTCATTCTCGACCGCGGCGATCACGGTCTCGACCGCTTCCTCGCCCAACTTCTTGGCGCAGTGCTCCGCGCCCTTGTCGAGCAGCTTGCGGGTGTAGGACGCCTCGCCGCCCGCTGCAGCGCGGGCGTCGATGGTGGCGGCCAGATCGTGGACCGTGAAACGCGACATCAACTCAACTCAAGCAAGAGCGCCGGCACCGCTTTTGTGCCATCCCTAGGTGAGGACTTAGCATTTTTGTGACAAGGAGTCCCAGATCACTCTGTTTCCGGACCACGCTCTACGGATCGAGGCGCATCGGCAGGCCGGCGCGCACCATGTGATCCTTGGCTTGGCGGATGGTAAATTCCCCGAAGTGGAAGATCGACGCGGCCAGCACGCCGGTGGCATGACCCTCGCGGACGCCATCAACCAGGTGATCGAGATTGCCGACGCCACCGGACGCGATGACCGGTACGGGAACACTGTCCGCGATCGCCCGGGTCAGCGGCAGGTCAAAGCCCTGCCTGGTGCCGTCGCGGTCCATCGAGGTCAGCAGGATTTCGCCGGCGCCGAGCGAGACGACCTCCTGGGCATATTCGATAGCCTCGATCCCGGTGGCATTACGCCCACCATGGGTGAAGATCTCCCAGCGGTCGGAGCCGCCGGCGCGCTTGACCCGCTTGGCGTCGATCGCGACCACGATGCATTGCTCGCCGTACTTCTCGGCCGCTTCCTTGACGAATTCGCGCCGGCTGACCGCCGCCGAATTGATCGAGACCTTGTCGGCGCCGGAGCGCAGCAGGGTCTTGATGTCGTCGACGGTGCGGACCCCGCCGCCGACGGTCAGCGGCATGAAGCAGGCCTCCGCCGTCCGCCGCACCACATCCAGCATGATGCCGCGGTTTTCATGGGTGGCGGTGATGTCGAGGAAGGTGAGCTCGTCGGCGCCGGCGGCGTCATAGGCGATCGCTGCCTCCACCGGATCGCCGGCGTCGCGCAAATCGACGAAGTTGACGCCCTTGACCACGCGCCCGTCCTTGACGTCGAGGCAGGGGATCACGCGAACCTTGAACATATCTCTGTCTCCTAGGCGGCCGCGCGGATCAGCTTGAGCGCGGCAGCGGGATCAAGCCGCCCGTCATAGAGCGCGCGGCCGACGATGGCGCCGGCGAGCTTTTTCGCGCGCGGCTCCAGCAGTGCCTTGACATCATCGATTGAGGCAAAGCCGCCGGAAGCAATCACCGGAATGGAAATGCGATCGGCAAGCGCGATGGTCGCCTCGAGGTTGAGGCCCTTGAGCAGGCCGTCGCGGGCGATGTCGGTGAAGATGATCGCCGCGACCCCGGCATCCTCGAAGCGCTGCGCGATCTCGAGCGCCGTCACATGCGAGGTCTCGGCCCAGCCTTCGACCGCGACCTTGCCGTCGCGTGCATCGAGGCCCACCGCGACCCGGCCGGGGAATGTCTTCGCCGCACCCTTCACGAGCTCGGGATCGCGCACCGCGGCGGTGCCGATGATAACGCGGGTGATGCCCTTGTCGAGCCAGGCCTCGATGGTCTTGAGGTCGCGGATACCGCCGCCGAGCTGCACCGGCATGGTGACGGCCTTCAGCATCGCCTCCACCGCATTCGCATTCATCGGCTTGCCGGCGAAGGCGCCGTCGAGATCGACGACGTGGAGATATTCGAAGCCCTGCGCAGCGAAGCTCGCCGCCTGCGCCGCCGGATCGAGATTGAACACGGTGGCGCGCGCCATGTCGCCCTGCTCCAGGCGCACGCACTGGCCGTTCTTCAGATCAACCGCTGGAAAAAGAATCACGGCTTCCACTTCAAGAAATTCGAGATCAAAGCGAGGCCGAAGCGCTGGCTCTTCTCGGGGTGAAACTGGGTGCCGATCGCGGTGTCCTTGCCGACGATCGCGGTCACCGGCCCGCCATAGTCGGCGCGCGCCAGCACGTCCGCCTCGCTGGCGGCGTTGAGGTGATAGGAGTGCACGAAATAGGCGTGACGCCCCTTCGGCCCGAGCGGCAGCCGCTCCAGCACCGGATGCTCGCGCACCATGTCGAGCGTATTCCAGCCCATATGCGGGACCTTCAGGCTCTCGTCGCGCGGCGCGATCTTCTCGACATCGCCTGCGATCCAGTTGAAGCCCTCGGTGATCACATGCTCCTTGCCGCGTGTCGCCATCAGCTGCATGCCGACGCAGATGCCGAAGAACGGCCGCGCCTTGACCCGCACCGCTTCGGTGAGCGCTTCCAGCATGCCGTCGACCGCGTCGACGCCGCGGCGGCAATCGGCGAACGCGCCGACACCGGGCAGCACGATACGATCGGCGCGATACACCGCATCGGGATCGCGCGTCACCTTGATGGCTTGCGGATCCTCCATGCTGCGCGCGGCGCGCTCAAACGCCTTGGCCGCCGAATGCAGATTGCCGGAGCCGTAATCGATGATTGCAACCGTCATCGCGATCCCCCTGGCTCTGGAAACAATCCGATAATGCCGCCCTGCGGCATCGGCGGCGGTTTTGAGAATGACTGGCCGGGAACGTCCCGGGTCGGCGGCGGCGCGCCGCGATCCACCGACCGCTGATCATTGACGACGCCGCGATGCCGCGCGCTCCAGCGCTCGAAGAAGCGGTGCTCGGCGGCCAACACATTGTCGGCCACGACGATGTCAAGCTGGCGCCATTTGCGCCGCGACAGGGTCCAGCGTTGCACGGTCGCGGCCTCCAGCCCGAGCAACAGCATCAGCACCAGGTCGACGAAGAAGATCGCGCCGCGGCCGACGCCAAGCTTGGCCAGGGCGAAATCGATCGCAAAGGTCAGCACGAGCCAGCCGATCAGCGCCAACCAGAGCCTGTTCCAGGCCAGCCAGATCACGCCCGCAACCGCGGCCCAGAAATGGAAGCCGTCGCGCACGAAGACGATTTTATCGGCCGCCGAAAGATCGGCGCCGTTGGCCACGGGGGCATGCACTGTATAGACCGGCATCGAACGCTCCGCCGAGGATGGACTCTACTTAACGGCATGATCTTCCGGAAAACCGGCACCACCTTTTCCGGATCATGCACCCGGAGATCAGCCGCCGAGCTGACCCTTGGTCGAGGGCACTTCGCCCTGGGCACGCGGATCGATCGCGACCGCCGTCCGGAGCGCCCTCGCCAAACCCTTGAAACAGGATTCGGCGATATGGTGGCTGTTCTCGCCATATAGGGTCTCGACGTGGAGAGTCACGCCGGCGTTCATCGCGAAGGCGTTGAACCATTCGCGCACCAACTCGGTGTCGAACTCGCCGATCTTGTCGCGGGGGAATTCGGCCTTGAACACCAGTACCGGACGGCCGGAAATGTCGATCACGACGCGCGACAGCGTCTCGTCCATCGGCATGTGGATCGAGGCGTAGCGGGTGATGCCGGCCATGTTGCCGAGCGCCTGCTTCACGGCCTGCCCGAGCGCGATCCCGACGTCTTCGGTGGTGTGGTGGTAATCGACATGGAGATCGCCGTCCGCCTTCACCGTGATGTCGATGCGCGAATGGCGGGCCAGGAGGTCGAGCATATGGTCGAAGAAGCCGATCCCGGTCGAAACCGTGGATACGCCTGCTCCGTCGAGGTTGACCGTCACCTCGATGTCGGTCTCCTTGGTCTTGCGCTTGATGGTTGCGGTGCGCATGAAGATTAAGCTTTCCCGTGCCGAAAACGCCGGTCTTTTAACAGGCTGATGTCACCTTCGCTACTGCGGGATGACCTCGAAATGCCCCAACTTCGGACCATGGTGACCCAAATTCCTTGTCGATTTAGTTCTGACGCGTTTTCTTCACGCGAACCGGGGCCCACTTCGCTCGAAAACGCTCCGATTTCGCCCGATTGTAACCCCCTGCCCGACCGCCTAAATCTGCCCGGAAGAGAGGTAACCTATGCAAGCATCCCAAAATGAGCTGCCGGTCTGGCATGGCACCACGATCTGCACGGTCCGCAAGGGCGGCAAGGTGGTGATCGGCGGCGACGGGCAGGTCTCGATCGGCCAGACCGTGATCAAGGCCAACGCCAAGAAGGTTCGCCGGATTGGCAAGGGCGACGTGATCGGCGGCTTTGCCGGGGCCACCGCCGACGCCTTTACCCTGTTCGAGCGGCTGGAAAGCAAGCTGGAGCAATATCCGGGGCAGCTGACCCGGGCGGCCGTCGAGCTCGCCAAGGACTGGCGGACCGACCGCTATCTGCGCCGGCTGGAGGCCATGATGATCGTGGCCGACAAGGACGTCTCCCTGGTGCTGACCGGTACCGGCGACGTGCTGGAGCCCGAGTCGGGCGTCATGGCGATCGGTTCCGGCGGCAATTATGCCCTCGCCGCCGCCCGCGCCCTGGTCGACACCGACAAGGATGCCGAAACCATCGTCCGCCGCGCGCTCGATATCGCCGCCGATATCTGCGTCTACACCAACCGGAACGTGACGATCGAGACGATCGGCGGCTGAGCATGGCCGGCTCCTTCAGCTTCCGACCAATGACGCGTGGACGACCTGCCGCAGATCAGGCGGTGGCTGGCGTTGCCGCATGTCCGGGAATGGTGGGGCGATCCGGCCGAGCAATATGCGCTGGTCAGCGGCGACCTCGACGAGCCGGCAATGGACCAGTTCATCGTCGCGACCGAGGAGGGCGATATCGGCTACATCCAGTGCTATGATCTGACGGCGTGGAATTCCGGCTTCGGCACGCATCCGGCCGGCACGCGCGGCATCGATCTCTTCATCGGCGAGCCGACGATGATGGTGGGCGGCCGCGGCTCGGCGCTGATCCGCGCCTTTGTCGACGAGCGACTGGCGCAAGGCGCGCCACGCATCGTCACCGATCCCGATCCGGAGAACCCGCGCGCGATCCGCGCCTATGAGAAGGCCGGCTTTCAGAAGCTGCGCATGGTCGAGACGCCTGACGGTCCGGCGCTTCTGATGGCGCGCGACGCATGACGCTCGCGCGCAACCCCGTCACCGGCATTTCAGCTTGGCAATGGCTGGCGATCGCGGCCGCGGTGCTCGCGCTGCAGGCGGCGCTGCTCCATGCGATGGGCCGCTTGCCGATCTGCGCCTGCGGCTATGTCAAACTCTGGCACGGCACGGTGCAGAGCTCGGAGAATTCGCAGCACATCGCCGATTGGTACACGCTGTCGCATGTACTGCACGGCCTGCTGTTCTACGGCCTGACCTTCCTCCTGCTGCCGCGCCTCACCTGGCCGGGGCGGCTGATTGTCGCGATGCTGATCGAGGGCAGCTGGGAGCTCGTCGAAAACTCCAACTGGATCATCGAGCGCTACCGCGCCGGCACCATCTCGCTGGACTATTATGGCGATACCATCGTCAATTCGGTATCGGACACGCTTGCGATGGTTTTAGGCTTCCTGCTGGCGCGCAAGCTGCCGATCGCCGTAACCGTCGCGCTCGGCGTCCTGTTCGAAATCGTGATGCTGCTCCACATTCGCGACAATTTGACACTGAACATCACCATGCTGATCCACCCGTTCGAGGCGATCAGGCAGTGGCAGGCAGGGCCGCCCATCCTTTAGCGGATCATGCCTTGGCAGACCGCCGCTTGCCGAGACCGCGATTTCAACCTAGCTAGAGCCAATGACCGACTTCTCCCCCCGCGAAATCGTTTCTGAACTAGACCGCTTCATCGTCGGCCAGACCGACGCCAAGCGCGCAGTGTCGATTGCGCTGCGCAACCGCTGGCGGCGTCTGCAGCTTGCCGGTTCCCTGCGCGAGGAGGTTCTGCCCAAGAACATCCTGATGATCGGGCCGACCGGCGTCGGCAAGACCGAAATCGCGCGGCGGCTGGCCAAGCTTGCCGGCGCGCCGTTCCTCAAGGTCGAGGCGACCAAGTTCACCGAGGTCGGCTATGTCGGCCGCGACGTCGAGCAGATCGTCCGCGACCTCGTCGAGGTGGCGATCGCGCAGACCCGCGAGCGCAAGCGCAAGGACGTCCAGGCCCGTGCCCAGCTGGCCGCCGAGGAGCGTGTGCTGGATGCGCTGGTCGGCCCGGGATCGAGCCCGGCGACGCGGGAGTCGTTCCGCAAGAAGCTGCGCGCCGGCGAGCTCAACGACAAGGAAATCGAGATCGAGACGCAGTCGGGTGGCAGCGGCATGCCGATGTTCGAGATCCCCGGCATGCCCGGCGCCCAGATGGGTGCAATTTCGCTCGGCGACATCTTCGGCAAGATGGGCGGCCGCAGCAAGACCCGCCGCCTGACGGTGGAAGGCTCGCACGAGATCCTCGTCAACGAAGAATCCGACAAGTTGCTCGACACCGATCAGCTGGTGCAGGAGGCGATCAGCGCGGTCGAGAACAACGGCATCGTCTTCCTCGACGAGATCGACAAGATCTGCGTGCGCGAGAACCGCCAGGGCGGCGACGTCTCGCGCGAGGGTGTGCAGCGCGACCTGTTGCCGCTGATCGAGGGCACCACGGTCTCGACCAAGCACGGCGCGGTCAAGACCGACCACATCCTGTTCATCGCCTCGGGCGCGTTCCACATCGCCAAGCCTTCGGACCTCTTGCCCGAATTGCAGGGCCGCCTGCCGATCCGCGTCGAGCTGCAGGCGCTGTCGCGCGACGACATGCGCCGGATCCTGACCGAGCCGGAAGCGTCGCTGATCAAGCAATATGTCGCGCTGTTGAAGACCGAGGGCGTCACGCTCGACATCACCGACAGCGCGATCGACGCGCTGGCCGACGTCGCGGTCGCGGTCAATTCCACGGTCGAGAACATTGGCGCGCGGCGGCTGCAGACCGTGATGGAACGGGTGCTGGACGAGATTTCCTTCACCGCGCCCGATCGCCACGGCGAGACCATCCAGGTCGACGCCGACTACGTCACCAAGCATGTCGGCGACCTCGCCAAGAACGCCGATCTGAGCCGGTTTATTTTGTAGGCAGTACAGCTAAAATCGTCGTCCCTCCGAAAGCAGGGACCCATAACCACCGGCGCCCGTTGTTGAAGCAAGCTGCAGCCCCAGCGTTCCTCAAACGCAGACTTGTGGTTATGGGTCCCGGCTCGCGCTTCGCTTGGCCGGGACGACAATGAGTTTGAACGTGGGACGGTGGCAAAACCCCTGGCGCTTGATGCTGGCCGTCAACGCGGCTGTGCTGGTCGGGGTGTTCCTGCACAAGATCGCGCTGCCGCCCTTCGTCCCCTACATCCATCTGCTGGTCGATTATCATTACGGCTTCACCAAACGCGCGCTGGTCGGCGCGATCGTCTCGCTGTTCACCGACAAGGTGCCGGTGTGGCTGGTGTTCGCGCTGGCCGGCGCGATCTGGCTGATCACGCTTGGCCTGTTCATCAGGCTGTTTCAGCGGACATTCGGCTTCGACGACGCGCATTGGCCGCTGTTCGTCTTCATTGCGGGATCGCCGTTCTTCCTGAAGAATTTCATGCACACGCTCGGCCATTTCGACATCTATGGCTGCGCGCTCGCGATCGTGCTGCTGCTGATCCCGGCACGCTCGGTCGTGTACGTGGTGATCGCGGCGCTGTTCTCGATCCTGCTGATCCTGGTCCATCACATCTTCGTCCTGATGTATGTGCCGACGATTGCCGCCATCGTTGTGCTGCGCTTCTACCTGATGCAACGCGTGACGCCGCGGAACGCCGCCATCGGACTCGTGGCGCTTGCCGCGGTCGGCATCCTGTTCCTGGTTGCGCAGTTCGCCGGCACGATCGACGTGCCCTATGACGAGTTCATCCGCCATCTGCAAAGCCGGATGGCCGATCCGTCGCGGACCGACCTGCTGGAGTTCGGCTATATCTGGTACCAGCCGCTGTCGAAAGAGTTCGCCGACACCTGGGCGCGCATGCCCTCGAACATCCTCGGCGTTCCGGTCTTTGCCCTCTTGATCGGGCTGCACGCACCGCTGTGGCGCTATTTCGCACGGCTGATCGAAGCGCTCGCGAGCGAACTGCATCGTCGGATCGTGATGTCAGCGCTCGCCGCGATCAGCGCCGGCTATTTCGTGATGTTCGTGACCGTGTTCGACTATTCGCGCTGGATCTCGAATTGGGCGGTCTGCATGTTCCTGATGCTGCACGCCGTGAAGATGCTGCCGACGGCGAAGGACGTGCCGCTGATCTCCTCAGACGATCGCAAGACGACGATGTCAGGCTGGATCGTCACGCTGATCCCGCGCGTTGGGATCGTCCGGCCGTTCTGATCTTTCCGTCGATCGTGCTCAGCGCGCGCGCCGGACGCGCACATAAAGCGCGCCTTCGCCGCCATGGCCGATATGCGCTTCCTCGAAGCCGACCACCAGCGAGCGGAATTCCGGCAGGCTGAGCCATTCCGGCACCTGGCGGCGCAGCACGCCGCGTTCGGAATCGAGCCCGCCGACCTTGCCCTTGCCGGTGATGACGAGCACGAAGGTGAGCCCGTCGCTGTGCGCGCGTTGCAGGAAAGTGAACAGCACGCGATGCGCGCGGATCTGCGTCATGCCGTGGAGATCGAGCCGGGCATCGATCTCCTGCCGGCCACGCGACAGCTTTGCCCGCTCGCGGCGGCCGATCGGTGCCAGCGGCGGCGCTTGCGGGCGCGGCGGCGGCGCAGCCTTGACTGAATTGACCGGCTTGACCGGAATGGGTTTCGCCGCGGCGTGATGGGTGGCCGGGTCAGAGGCAGCGGCATGTGCCTTGGCAGCGGCCGGTCGCTTGCGCAGCGGCTTGACCTGTTTCGCCACGCTCTCCCAGAGCGCACGCTCCTCTTCGCTCAGCGCACGCTTGCGCCGCGACGGAGCGGACAGATCGGGGATCGGCGCGGGTCGTTTCATTGATCGCGGTGATGGCGAGTGCGCCGATAGCGCCGCTTCTCCGGTTGCGGAATGTCAGGCCGGGCTACCGGCAACGGCACCGGTTCTGCCACAGGCGCCGCCTGTGCAACAGAGGTCGTTGCAGCCGGCGCCGGAGACACGGCATCTTTCGCGGCCGAGGTCTGGGCGGCATGATTGGCCGCGTCTTTCGTCGGCCCCTTGGCGAGGCCTGCCGTCGGCACATCCGCAGCCTTCGCCGCCGGCTGGTCCTTCTGCGGATCGGTCTGCGGAAACAGTTTTGCGATCCTGGCCGAGGGCCGTTCGTCCGGGATCGGCAGCTTGTGGCCGCGCGCGACGGGGTCGAGACCCCTGGGCACCAGCATGACGAACTGCATGTTGTGCCGCAGCCGGCCCGAGACCTTGCCGGCGTCGGCGCCGGCGCCGAAATAGAGATCGGCGCGCGCCGGGCCGACGATCGCCGATCCGGTGTCCTGCGCGATCATCAGCCGGTGGAACGGCGTCTTCGATTGCTCGGAATCGATCGGCAACTCGCCGGCGATGAAGAACGGCGTACCGTAGACATGCAGCGCCTTGTCGACTGCGATCGAGCGGCCCGGCGTCAGCGGCACGCCCTGCGCGCCGACGGCCTCGTCCTTGTCGGACAGCGGGACCTGCCGGAAGAACACGTAGGAGCGGTTCGACCGCCGCAGCTCGTTGGCACCGTCAGGGTTCTGCTCCATCCACTCCCTGATTTTCTGCATTGACATCTGGTCCTTCGGGATGATGCCACGATCGATCAGGGCGCGGCCGACCGCCGTATAGGGAAAGCCGTTATGCGCGTCGTAATTGATGCGCAGCGTGGTGCCGTCCTCGAACTTGATCCGCGCCGAGCCCTGGATCTGCGCGAACAGGAGATCGGTCTGGCTCTTCAGCCAGGCGAGCTCGAGCCCGCGGCCGGCGATCGCGCCATCCTCGATCTGGGCGCGGTCGTAATAGGGCACGAGCTTGCGGCGGCCGATCTTGCGGTACACCGCGCCGCCATTGGGCAGGCCAACGGAGTCCTGCGTCTTGCCGCGCACGAACAGGTTGGAGGGGCGGCGATAGACCGGAACGTTGTAGACGTCGGTCCGGGTCCGCGATCCCTCGAGCACCGGCTCGTAGTAGCCGGTGACGAAGCCGGCGTCCTCGCCGAGCCGCGAGATGCGCAGCGGGACGAAATTCTGCTCGAAGAACTCCTTGGCCTTGACGCCGTCGCCGAGCTCGAGCCCCTTGGCGATCCGGCAGGGATCGCGCAGCGAGCTGCCGAGCGCCTTGGAGTCCGCCGGCGCGCCCTGCTGGGCCGCGATCGGCTTGCAGCTGGTGCGAAACGCCTTGTAGGCGGCAAGATGGTCGTCGTCGCTCCAGCCGGAGACATTGGCCCAGGCGAGCGGCTCATACTGGCTGCCGCTGACCTGCAGCGGCAATTCCAGATTGGGATAGGGGATCGGGTGAGAATGCTCGTGCCGCGGCGGCGGGTGCCGGCTCGACCGGTAACGCGCGGCGATCGCCGCGGTAGAGCACAGCACCGCGAGCGCGCAGCACGCGACGGCGAGGCGCCCGTAGCTGAGATGTTTAGTGAGCGCTTCCAGTGCCAACCAGCTTCCAATTCGGATCGCGGGAAGTCGAGTCGCGGGCGAATGTCCAGATGTCGGTGATGTCGGCGACCTTGTCCGGGCTGCCGTCGACGATGGTGCCCGCCTTGTCGCGCGTCACCGAGATCATCTGCGACACGAAACGGACGGTGAGCTGGGTCGAGCGATCGCGCGCCTCGGCGCTGACGATCTCGGCCTTGTCGATCGAAACGAACCGCGTCTCGGTCTTCTGCTCGTGCTTCTCGCGATCCTTGATCGCGGTCTCGAAGCTTTCATAGACCTCGGTCGACAGCAGGTCGCGCAGCGCGCGGCGATCGCCATTGGCGAAGGCCAGCACGATCATTTCATAGGCCGAGCGGGCGCCTGAGAGGAAATGCTGCGGATCGAACGAGGGGTCCTGGACAGCAACAGCGTCGAGACCCTGCGCGAGCGGCGTGCCCGGTTCGGCAGTGCCCTTCCAGCGGTCGGAAGGTTCCGCCGGCTCGGCTGACGGCACCGGCGGTGGCTGGTCGATGACCGATCCCGGCATCGGCACGACGTTGTTATCCTGGCCACGCTGCAAGACGTTGGGAGCGGCGCGATCATAGGGCGGCCGCTCGCTTCCTGTGCGCTGTCCGAGAACGCTGCGCAGGCGCAGGAAGATGAACACGGCCAGCGCCAGGAAGATGATGGTGTAGATATCCACGTCGAATTCGCTTTCTGGTCTCTGCCGGCAACCGGCCGGGGGTCAAAGCGTTCCCGGTCGGGAACGGCAGAGATTACATCACCGTTTGAGTCCGCAGCATGTAGGCACGAAACTATGCCCGGCCAATGGCGCTTTTTGGCACGGGCAAGTGTAGCGCGTTTTAACCCCGGGGGGAAACCCGTTCCTTTCAGGAAATCGCGCATCTTCAATAATTTAGGAAGCTGTTAAGAGATTGGGCGGAGTTGCGCCGGCAGCGCTTTGCCAAGGAATTTGGCCGCACCCCCGCCCCGGCGCGCTCGCTCGTCCTGCTTGTGGACCGAGCCGGGCCTATGATAGCCACTCGCCCGGCATCGGCATTCCCAACACCTTAACGCGTGCCGTCGGACACTCTGTCCATCGAGCGCTGCTCCAGGAGACATTTCATGACCAATGGCAACGGCGCCCCCGTCGAACAGGCCCCTCCCCAGCTCAACGTGCTGGCGCAGTACACCAAGGACCTGTCGTTCGAGAACCCGAATGCGCCCGCCTCGCTCGGCCAGCAGCAGCAGCAGCCGGCGATCAACATTCAGATCAACGTCTCCGCCAACAACCTGTCGGAAAACGAGTACGAGGTGATCCTTTCAGTCGAGGGCAAAGCCGAGACGGCGGGCAAGGTGATGTTCAGCTTCGATCTCGCCTATGCCGGTGTGTTCCGGATCGTGAATGTGCCGAAGGAGAACCTGCACCCGCTGGTCATGATCGAGTGCCCGCGGCTGCTGTTCCCGTTCGCCCGCGAAATCGTCGCGACCTCGGTCCGCGACGGCGGCTTCCCGCCCCTTTTGCTCGACCCCGTCGATTTCCTCGGTCTCTACCGTCAGAACATGGAGCGCCAGGCCGCCGCCCAGGCCGCCTCGGGCGTCAAGCCGAGCTGATCCGGAAAGTTCGAGAGACTTACCCCGTCATCCTGAGGAGCGCGAAGCGCGTCTCGAAGGATCGACGGGCCACCGGCTGGGCCGTTCATCCTTCGAGACGCCGCTTCGCGGCTCCTCAGGATGACGGAAATCGCAGTACTGTCTGATCAAGCCGCCGGGGCTTCAGCTGGCGCTGGCGGCGGCAGATAATCATTCCAGAGCGGCTTGTCGCCGAGCGTGGCAACGAAGGCCCGATGGGCTTCCCGATCCGCGTCAGTGACGCGCGCCAGCAGCGGGGTCTCGCGCTGCCGCCGCGGCGAATCACCATGGCTGCCCGCGCGCGCATCGGAGGTTTCCGACGCCAGGATGAGCTGCGACTGCCGCGCCCCGATCAGGTCGATATAGACCTCGGCCAGCAACTCGGAGTCGAGCAACGCGCCGTGCTTGGTGCGGCGGGAATTGTCGATCTGATAGCGCGAGCAGAGGTCGTCGAGCCGGTTCGACACGCCGGGATGCTTGCGGCGCGCCAGCAGCAGCGTGTCGACCAGCCGGTCCTTCGGGATCACCTTCCGCTTGATGCGATCGAGCTCGGCATTGATGAAGCTGATGTCGAACGACGCGTTGTGGATCACCAGCGGCGTATCGCCGATGAAGGCCAGGAAATCGTCGACCACTTCGTTGAACAGCGGCTTGGAGGCCAGGAACTCGGTCGACAGCCCGTGCACGGCGAACGCTTCCGCCGGCATGTCGCGCTCGGGATTGATGTAGACGTGGTAGGTCTGACCGGTCGGCATGCGGTTGAAGATCTCGACGCAGCCGATCTCGACCAGCCGGTCGCCGCGCAGCGGATCGAGGCCGGTGGTTTCGGTATCGAGAACGATTTCGCGCATGATTTGAAGCAATCCGAAAAGCGGCGAATCAGGTGCGCCGCTTCGGCATCTTAGCAACCTCGGCCAGAATGTCGCGGATACGCGCCCGCACCGGATCAAGTCCGTGCGAGGTATCCACGATGAAATCCGCGCGCTTGCGCTTCTCAGCGTCCGGCATCTGCTTGGCGATGATGGCGTCGAGCTTGGCGGCATCCATGGTGCCGCGGGCCAGCACGCGCTCGCGCTGCAATTCCGGCGAGGTCGTCACGACCACGACGGCATCGACGCGCTTCTCGCCGCCGGTCTCGAACAGCAACGGTATGTCGACGACGACGATGGGTGCACCTGCCGCCTCAGCATCGGCAAAGAATTTCTGCCGCGACGCGCCGAGCATCGGATGCACGATCTGCTCGAGCTGCTTTATCGCTGCAGCGTCGTGCACCACGCGCGCCGACAGCTTGGCGCGGTCGACCTTGCCATTGGTGGTGGTGCCGGGAAAAGCGGCTTCGATCGCCGGCGCGGCTTCGCCTTCGTAGAGTTGATGCACGGCCGCATCGGCGTCGTAGACCGGCACGCCGGCCTCGATGAATAATTTGGCCGTGGTGGATTTCCCCATCCCGATCGAGCCGGTCAGTCCAAGAATCAGCATCGTATCAACATCGGTTCAGCATCTCTCCGTCACCATGCGCCTCACACCGCGAGCAGCTTCTCGCGGCGCAGGAACGCAAGCAGCGACAATAGCGGCAGGCCGAGAATGGTGAAATGGTCGCCATCGATCCGCTCGAACAGATGCACGCCCAGACGCTCAAGCTGGTAGGCGCCGACGCTGGTCGTCACCGACGCCCCGGCCTCGTCGAGATAGGCCTCGATTTCGCCGGCCGCGAGCCGCCGCATCGTCATGCGGGCCACGCTCACATCGTCGAACAGGGCCCTTCCGTCACGCGCCACCGCGACGGCCGAATGTAGCTCGTGGGTCTGCCCGGCGAGCAGGCCGAGCTGCTCGGCGGCCTGCGCGCGGCCGGCAGGCTTGCTGAACATCCGCTGCCCCAGTGCCAGGGTCTGATCGGCGCCGACGACATATTGGCCCGGCTTCTGCCTTGAAATGAACAGCGCCTTCTCGCGCGCGAGCAGCGATGCGATCTCGCCCGGCGCGGAAAGGCCGGAATCCTTCTGCACCGCGCGTTCGTCGATGTCGGCAGGCAGCGCCTCGAAATCGAGCCCGGCGTTTTCGAGCAGCATCTTTCGCGCGCGGCTTTGCGACGCGAGGATCAGCTGCTGGGGGCCGCGCCAAATGCTCATCGTGCTTTGATCACTCCGACGGCCGCGCGCGCTGGCGGTCGTTATAGAGTTTCATGATCGCGGCCGCCGTCTCCTCGATCGAACGCCGCGTCACGTCGAGCAGCGCCCAGTTGAATTTCGCGCTCAGCCGGCGGGCAAAGGCGACCTCGTCGGCCACCGCCTGCTTGTCGATATAGGTGTCGTTGTCACGGTCGCCCATGGTCAGCAAGCGGTTCTGCCGGACCTGGATCAGGCGCTCCGGCGTCGCATGCAGGCTGACCACCAGGGGCTTCTTCAGGGTCTCGAGCTGGTGCGGCAACGGGATGCCCGGCACCAGCGGCACATTCGCGGTGCGGATGCCGCGGTTGGCGAGATAGATCGAGGTCGGCGTCTTCGAGGTACGGGACACGCCGACCAGGACAACGTCGGCGTCCTCGAGGCCTTCGACATGCTGACCGTCGTCATGGATCATCGTGTAGTTCAGCGCGTCGATCCGGGCGAAATACTCCGCGTTGAGCACGTGCTGCGCGCCGACGCGGCCGGTCGTCGCGGCCCCCAGATACGCCTCGAACAACTGCATCACCGGCCCGATGATCGACAGGCTCGGAACGTTGATTTCCTTGCACTTGCCCTCGAGCCGGCCGACCAGGTCCTTCTCCAGCAGCGTGAACAGGACGATGCCGGGCGATTCCTCGATCTCGTCGAGCACGCGATCGAGCTGCTTCTGGCTCCGCACCAGCGGATAGACATGCTCGACCGCAGTGACGTTGGCGTATTGCGCGGCAACCGCGCGCGCCACCGTGATCAGCGTCTCGCCGGTCGAATCAGACACCAGATGCAGGTGGAAATAGTTGGAGGTCGTCGGCACCAGAGCCCCTGTCTATCCTGTGAATCCCTGTGGAGGTCGAGGAGAAGAATCCGGGTCCGCCGCCCGGCCCCTGTATATCTCGCCCCTTTCTTCACAGCACTGCCGAAAAGGACAACTTGACGTCATGGCAAGGATGATAGTGAACCGGTGTGGATTTGTCTCTTGATAAGCTGGCCACCGAGGTGCGCAACCGATTGAGGAGAGGAACAGATTCCGGATACCAGTCTCCACCGGCCGCAATGTTGAGGGATGTGAACAAGCCCGCAAGAACCGCTGGATCGCGTTGCATGAGTCAAATTCACCGCTACTTAGACTCAAACCTTAGATTCTAAACTTAATTAGTTTTAGGAAAGCCGTGTGAGCGGATATGTATCCGTTCCTCGCTTGCAGCGCATTGCTTGCAACGCTGAGCCCGCCTGAGCCCCGCCCGAGTTGTTCCCCGAAAGGCATCCCTGCGATGTACGACTGGATCAAGGCCCTGCACATCGTTGCCGTGATCTCGTGGATGGCGGGAATGCTCTATCTGCCGCGGCTGTTCGTCTATCATTGCGAAGCCGAAGCTGGCTCGAAGCAGTCCGAGACCTTCAAGGTCATGGAGCGGCGGCTTTTGAAGGCAATCATCAACCCGGCGATGATCGTGACCTGGCTGGCCGGGCTTTATCTGGCCTGGGCCGGACACTGGTACCTATCGGGCTGGTTTCACGTCAAGTTTACGCTGGTGCTCGTCATGTCGGGTATCCACGGCTTTTTGTCCCGCTGCGTGAAGGATTTCGCCGTCGACCGGAATCGACGTAGCCAGAAATTCTACCGCATTATCAACGAGGTGCCGACGCTTCTGATGATCCTGATCGTGATCATGGTGGTCGTGAAGCCGTTCTAGACATTGCGATGCCTGGGAAGCATGCTTCAGTTCTTCTTGCGAAGGACGGATCGATTTTCTATATAGGTTTTATCCCACCCCACGCAGGCGGATGTGGTCGCGTTTCGGTTCTTTTCGGGCCGGCGCCGCATCAGGTTTGAAGCCCAAACGGCACTTTCCTGGCTGAGACCTGCGGACCTTCCTTTGGCGTCCGCTTTTTCCAAGCCACCTCGCACCCCTTCCCTACCTACTTCCTCACAGGACGACCCCAATGCGGGAAATCAAACTCCAGGACCTCAAATCGAAAACGCCGGCCGAGCTCGTCTCGTTTGCGGAAGAGAACGGGGTCGAGAATGCCAGCACCATGCGCAAGCAGGAGCTGATGTTCGCAATTCTCAAGCAGCTGGCGATCGCCGAGACCGACATCATCGGTGAAGGCGTTGTCGAGGTGCTGTCCGACGGCTTCGGCTTTCTTCGTTCGCCCGATGCGAACTATCTGCCCGGCCCCGACGACATCTACGTTTCGCCGTCGCAGATCCGCCGTTTCGGCCTGCGTACCGGCGACACGATCGAAGGTCACATTCGCAGCCCGAAGGAAGGCGAACGCTATTTCGCGCTGCTGAAAGTCAACACGCTCAATTTCGAAGATCCGGAAAAGTCGAAGCACAAGGTCAATTTCGACAACCTCACGCCGCTGTTTCCCAATCAGCGTTTTCGCATGGAGCTTGAGGATTCCACCAAGAAAGACCTTTCTGCTCGCGTGATCGATATCGTCGCGCCGATCGGCAAGGGCCAGCGCGCGCTGATCGTGGCGCCGCCGCGCACCGGCAAGACGGTGCTGATGCAGAACATCGCGCACTCCATCACCGCCAATCATCCCGACTGCTATCTGATCGTGCTTCTGATCGACGAGCGTCCGGAAGAAGTCACGGACATGCAGCGCTCGGTGAAGGGCGAGGTGGTGTCGTCGACCTTCGACGAACCCGCCGTGCGTCACGTCCAGGTCGCGGAGATGGTGATCGAGAAGGCGAAGCGCCTCGTCGAGCACGGCCGCGACGTCGTGATCCTGCTCGATTCGATCACGCGCCTCGGCCGCGCCTACAACACCGTGGTGCCGTCATCCGGCAAGGTGTTGACCGGCGGTGTCGACGCCAACGCGTTGCAGCGCCCGAAGCGCTTCTTCGGTGCCGCGCGCAACATCGAGGAGGGCGGTTCGCTGACCATCATCGCGACCGCGCTGGTCGATACCGGCAGCCGCATGGACGAAGTCATTTTCGAAGAGTTCAAGGGCACCGGTAACTCCGAGCTGATCCTCGACCGCAAGGTCTCGGACAAGCGGACCTTCCCGGCGATCGATATTGCCCGCTCCGGCACCCGCAAGGAGGAACTCATCACCGATCCGCAGGTGCTGAAGAAGATGTACGTCCTGCGCCGCATCCTCAATCCGATGGGCACCATGGACGCGATCGACTTCCTGCTCGACAAGCTCCGGAACACCAAGAGCAACTCGGAATTCTTCGATTCCATGAACACCTGAGGCCGCGGCCGAAAAGGATAGGGCGCTCCGCACAAGCGGGGCGCCCTTTTTCATGCTGCGGACTTGCTGCAGCAGGGTGCAGCATAAATTGGGCCATCTTGGCGCATTCAATTTTCATGCAAATGTCTGATACAATTAATTATTTATATCATTGAGGTGTAATCTGGGCTGGCGGTTTCTGCAGCATAATTGTTGCGTGGATGCTGCAACGCAGCATTCTGCGGTATGGCGTGCGGAATCGAAGCGGCATTGCCTTTGCCGATTTGCTGGAAGAAATAGGCGATGCATCCACGCGACCAAACCATCTTCGCGTTGTCCTCGGGACGGCCACCGAGCGCGATCGCCATCGTCAGGCTGTCTGGGCCAATGGCCGAGTCGGTCATTGCTGGCCTGGCCGAGAAGAAGCCGGTTCCGCGGATGGCGACCCGGGCGTTGCTTCGCGATTCGAAGCGCCAACCGATCGATGACGCGATCGTCTTGTGGTTTCCAGGCCCGGCAAGTGCCACCGGCGAGGATGTCGCCGAATTCCATGTCCATGGAGGACGCGCGGTTTTGTCGGCGATGTTCGACGCGATCGCGGCATTCGAGAATGTGCGGCCGGCCGAGCCCGGCGAGTTCACGCGGCGGGCGTTCGAGAACGGCAAGCTCGACCTGACCGAAGCCGAAGGCCTCGACGATCTGATCCACGCCGACACCGACCGCCAGCGGCGCCAGGCACTGCGCCAGCTGAAAGGGCTGCTCGGCGATCGCGCGCGGGACTGGCGCGAGCGGATCATCGCAGCGTCGGCGCTGATCGAGGCCGGGATCGATTTCTCCGATGAAGGCGACGTGCCGGCGGAGCTGATCGCACCGGCGCTCGAGCGGATCCGGACGCTGCATGATGAAATCAAGGAAGTCCTTGCGGGGCAGGGGCAAAGCGAGCGGCTGCGCGACGGCTTGGTGGTCGCGATCACAGGCCCGCCGAACGTCGGCAAATCGACCCTGATCAATCAGCTCGCCCGGCGCGAGGTCGCGATCGTCTCGCCGCATGCCGGCACGACGCGTGATGTGATCGAGGTGCAACTCGATCTCGACGGCTATCCGGTCACGGTGATCGACACCGCAGGGATCCGCGAGACCAATGACCCGGTCGAGCAGGAGGGCGTCCGCCGTGCCCGTGCGCGGGCCGCGGAAGCGGACCTCGTGCTGTGGCTGGCCGACAGCGGCGGCGCAAAGGTCGGGCATGGCGGCACGAGGCCAACCTGGCTGGTGCGAAACAAGATCGACCTCGTCAGGGCTCCGTCGGGCGAGGGAGGCAATCACCCTGAATTCAGGATCTCGGCTGCCCGCGGCGACGGCCTCTCCGAGCTCATCGCCGCACTGGTCGGTTTCGCTCACGACTATTTTGCGACCAGCGAAGGCGGTTTGATCAGCCGGACCCGGCAGCGCGGATTGCTCCAGGAGACCGTCGAATCTCTCCAGCGCAGCATCGACGTGGTCGGGCAGGGCGAGGAACTCGCGGCCGAGGAACTCCGAAGGGCGGCCTATTCGCTGGGCCGTCTGCTCGGTCGGGTTGATGTCGAGGACATCCTGGACGTCATCTTCCGCGAATTCTGCGTAGGGAAGTAGCGACACCCGTCTGTTTCACGTGAAGCATGGTTTCGATCTGGTTAACGAACCCCCGTCCCGTTTCACGTGAAACAATCGCATGGCGTGATCGTGCTGTTTCACGTGAAACACCACCGTCCGTCATTGAGCGCGAAGCGAGTTGCCCCGCCGAAGCCTAGCGAAGGCGGAAGCAGTCCATATCTGCCCCAGCGTGGGTCTCGGCCTGACGACTCCAACTTCGTTCTTCCGGCTTTCATCACTCCGCGATAGAAGTCCCGCCATGACTCCCAGGGCAGACTCATTCGACGTCATCGTCATCGGCGGCGGCCATGCCGGCTGCGAGGCCGCGAGCGCGTCTGCCCGGATGGGCGCGAAGACCGCCCTGGTGACCCATCATTTTGCGACGATCGGCGCGATGTCCTGCAATCCGGCCATCGGCGGGCTCGGCAAGGGCCATCTGGTCCGCGAGGTCGATGCTTTGGACGGCCTGATGGGCCGGGTTGCCGACGCCGGCGGCATCCAGTTCCGCATGCTCAATCGCCGGAAGGGTCCTGCAGTCCGCGGCCCCCGGGCCCAGGCCGACCGCAAGCTCTATGCCGCCGCGATGCAGGCGGCGATCACCGAGACCGCGAACCTGGGCGTCATCGAGGGCGAGGCGGACGAACTGATCGTCGTCGATGGCCGCGTGACCGGTATCCGCCTGGGCGACGGCCGGCAGCTTTCCGCGGGTGCGGTTGTCATCACGACCGGCACCTTCCTGCGTGGCCTGATCCATCTCGGCGAGAAGAACTGGCCGGCGGGTCGGGTCGGCGAGGCGCCGGCCATGGGCCTGTCTGCCTCGTTCGAACGGGCAGGATTTGTGCTCGGCCGGCTCAAGACCGGGACGCCTCCGCGCCTCGACGGCACCACGATCGACTGGTCCGCGGTCGAAATGCAGCCCGGGGACGACCCGCCGGAGCCATTTTCGGTGATGACGGACCGGATCACGACGGCACAGATCCAGTGCGGCATCACCCGGACCACGCCGGCGACGCATGAGGTGATCCGGGCCAATGTGCATCGTTCGCCGATGCATTCCGGCCAGATCAAGAGCTCCGGACCGCGCTATTGCCCCTCGATCGAGGACAAGATCGTCCGGTTCGGCGATCGCGACGGCCATCAGATCTTCCTGGAGCCGGAAGGGCTCGACGACACCACGGTCTATCCCAACGGCATCTCGACCTCGCTGCCGGAGGAAGTCCAGCTCGCGATCCTCGCCAGCATCCCCGGCCTCGAGCGGGTGAAGATGGTCCGGCCGGGCTATGCGATCGAGTACGACCACGTCGACCCCAGGGAGCTCGATCCGACCCTGCAGACCAAGCGTCTGCGCGGGCTTTTCTTGGCCGGCCAGATCAATGGCACCACCGGTTACGAGGAGGCGGCGGGGCAGGGCATCGTCGCCGGGCTTAATGCCGCGCAGGCGGCCGGCGGTGCCGACCCGATCGTGTTCGACCGCGCCGACGGCTATCTCGGGGTGATGATCGACGACCTCGTCACCCGCGGGATCACCGAACCCTATCGCATGTTCACCTCGCGCGCCGAATACCGGCTGACGCTGCGCGCCGACAATGCCGACCAGCGGCTGACCGACAAGGGTATCGCACTCGGATGCGTCGGAACGGCGCGCGCGGAGCGTCACCGGACCAAGATGGCGGCGCTGGAGGGCGCCAAGACCTTGGCGAAGTCGCTCGCGATCACCCCCAACGAAGCGGCCAAGCACGGGCTGTCGCTCAACCGCGACGGACACCGACGCTCGGCGTTTGAGCTGCTGGCTTATCCCGACATTGAATGGCCCGCGGTCCAGGCGATCTGGCCGGAGCTGTCTGCCATTGACCCTGTTATCGCGGTGCATCTCGAGATCGATGCCAAATACGATGTCTATCTGAAGCGCCAGACCGCCGACGTCGACGCCTTCCGGCGCGACGAGGGCCTGGTCCTGACCGATGTCGACTATGCCGACGTTCCCGGGCTCTCGAACGAAGCGCGCGCCAAGCTGCAGAAGGCGCAGCCGCGGACGGTCGGGCAGGCGGGCCGGATCGACGGCATGACGCCTGCGGCGCTCGGTATATTGGCCGCCTATCTGCGGCGCGAAGCGCGACGGAAATCAGCCAAGAGCCTCGGCCTGACGTTTCACGTGAAACGTGGGCGCTGAGCGCTTATCTTTGCAGGGCGGAGGCGATTCCATCGCCTCCGAGCCCGCGGTCTACTTCCCTTTCGTTCAGACAGCCCGACCTACGCCCAGAATGGCCCCAGCCTCGCAACCCGCAGAACTCACCGTCTCCGCCAACGACAAGGCGGCAGCGCTCGCGCTCACCCCTGTTTCACGTGAAACAGAGGCGCGGCTCGACCGCTACATCGCCCTTCTCCTTGAATGGCAGGCGAAGACCAATCTCGTCGCGCCCTCCACCCTGCCAAACCTCTGGACCCGTCATATCTCCGACTCGCTGCAGCTTCTCAGCCTCGCGCCAACGGCAAAGTCCTGGGTCGATCTCGGCAGCGGCGGCGGTTTTCCCGGCGTCGTGCTGGCCTGTGCTTTGGCCGAGACATCAGGCGCTTCGATCCATCTGGTTGAGCGAATCGCCAAGAAGGCCGCATTCTTGCGCGAGGCTGTCAGAGTGACGGTGTCACCGGGGACGGTGCATCTGGCTGATATCGGGGATACTGTGGATAGAATCGCAGGGCCCATCGATTGCGTCACCGCGCGGGCGCTGGCTCCGTTACATCAACTGATCGGCTTTGCGGAGCCGTGGGTCAAAAAGGGCGCCAAGGCGCTGTTTTTGAAGGGTCAAGATGTAGAGGCCGAATTGACCGAGGCCACTAAATATTGGATTATTGAGCCAAAGCTACACGCCAGCCGTACCGGCGGACAGGGCTGGATCGTCGAACTCGGGTCAATCGAGCGGCGCTAGGGGACTCCGCAAGAGCAAATGGTATTTTGGTATGACTGTGATGGACGAGGTTTATCAAGAGGATAGGGCGACCCAGCCGTCCGGCCATCCGCGCATCCTGTCGCTCGCCAATCAGAAGGGCGGCGTCGGCAAGACAACCACGGCGATCAACCTTGGCACAGCACTCGCAGCGATTGGCGAACGGGTCCTGATCGTCGATCTCGACCCCCAGGGCAATGCCTCGACCGGCCTCGGCATCGATCGCCGCAACCGCAGCTGCTCGACCTACGACGTCCTAATCGGCGAGGCGCCGCTGCGCGATGCCGTGGTCGCGACCGCGGTGCCGCGGCTGCACATCGCCGCCTCCACCATGGATCTCTCCGGCCTCGAGCTCGAACTCGGCACCACGCCGGGCCGCGCGTTCCGGCTGCGCGATGCGATCGCCGGGCTCAACAACAACGTCTCGCCGGAAGCCGACTACACCTACGTGCTGATCGACTGCCCGCCCTCGCTCAACCTGCTCACCGTAAATGCAATGGCGGCGTCGGATGCGATCCTGGTGCCGCTGCAATGCGAGTTCTTCGCGCTCGAAGGTCTGTCGCAATTGCTGCAGACCGTGGAGCAGGTGCGCTCGACGCTCAATCCGAGCCTGTCGATCCACGGCATCGTGCTGACCATGTTCGACTCGCGCAACAACCTCTCCAACCAGGTCGTTGCCGACGTGCGCCAGTTCATGGGCGACAAGGTCTACGACACCATGATCCCGCGCAACGTGCGCATCTCGGAAGCACCGTCCTACGGCAAGCCCGTGCTGGTCTACGATCTCAAATGCGCCGGCAGCGATGCGTATCTCAAGCTCGCCACCGAAGTGATCCAGCGCGAGCGCGAGCTGCGCGCGCATTGACGGTGCGCCGGATGGGTGGAGCGCAGCGAACCCGATCTCGGCACATGACGGCAGCGATGGGCTTCGCTGCGCTCGACCCATCCACCGATTCTGAAATTCAAGTCTGGAGTACTGCGCGTGAATCCAAGGGAGCTCGCAACAATGGCCGATGAAGCGCGTTCGCGACTGGGGCGCGGGCTGGCAAGCCTGATCGGAGATGTCGGCGGCGAGGCCGCGCATGTCGAGCGGCCGCGCAACCAGCGCAAGGTGCCGATCGAATTTCTCAAGGCCAACCCGCGCAACCCGCGGCGCAGCTTCGCCGACGCCGAGCTCGGCGAGCTTGCCGATTCGATCAAGGCGCGCGGCGTGATCCAGCCGATCGTGGTGCGCGCCATCAAGGGCGTGCAGGACCGCTACGAGATCATCGCCGGCGAACGCCGCTGGCGCGCCTCGCAGCTCGCCGGGCTGCACGAAGTGCCGATCGTGCCGGTCGAGGTCTCTGATGCCGACGCGCTCGAGATCATGATCATCGAGAACGTCCAGCGCGAAGACTTGAATGCGATGGAAGAGGCGCAGGGCTATCACGCGCTCGCCGACGAGTTCAAACGCAACCAGGAAGACATCGCCAAGATCGTCGGCAAGAGCCGCAGCCACGTCGCCAACATGATGCGGCTGACCAAGCTGCCCGCCGAGGTGCAGGCACTGATCTCCAAGGGCGATCTCTCCGCCGGCCACGCCCGCGCACTGATCGGGGTGCCGGATCCGCTCGCTGCCGCGAAGCGCATCGTCGCCGAGGGCCTCAACGTCCGCCAGGCCGAGGCGCTGGCGCATGAGGAGGGCGTCCCGGAGCGCAAGCCGCAGAAGGCGCGCAGTGGCAGTGCGGCCAAGGTCGACAAGGATGCCGACACGCTGGCGCTCGAGAAGCGCGTCAGCGATGCGCTCGGCCTTGCCGTCACCGTCAGCCACCGCGATCCCGGCGGCACCGTCCAGATCAGCTACCGCAACCTCGAGCAGCTCGACGAGGTGGTGCGGCGGCTGGAGGGCGGTTAGTCCGGCGGCATCCGTCTCCGTCATTGCGAGGAGCGATAGCGACGAAGCAATCCATCCCTCTGCACGTGCGGAGCGATGGATTGCTTCGCTTCGCTCGCAATGACGTCTTCCCAATAGCGTGCTTCACCCCCGCCGCTTCGCATTGGCCGCGATCGACAGCAGCGCGCGCTGTGCGATCACGGCGGCGAGCGCGGCCTGCTTGCGCATGTCGAGCGCTGCGTTCGCGAGCTGATCGATCACATTCACCAGCCGCGGCGGAGTGAAATTGCGCAACGCGATCTCGACCATGGGCTTGCGCGAGAAGTGCAGCCGCGGAAATCCGCCTTCGAGCACGGTTGATGCCGGCGCGCCGTCCGCGATTGCGAGCGCCGATTTGTGCAGCCACGCCGCCTGGCGCTGCGCGGCCGAGATGATCACGCCGGGATAGGTGCCGGCGACCATCGCCTTGGTGAACTCGGTCTCGACCAGCGCGGCGTTGCCGGCGAAGGCGCCATCGACGATCGGATCGAGTTTCAGCTCGGAGGCGTCGGAGACCACGGTCATGACGTCGTCGAGCGTGATCTCGCCCTTGCCATGCGCGAACAGCGCAAGCTTGCGCAGCTCGTTGCGCGAGGCCATGCGGTCGCCACCGAGCAGCGACATCAGCACCGCGCGCGCATCGCCCGCGAGCCGCAGATTGGAGACGCGCAGCTCGTCCTCGATCAGCTTGGTGAGGTCGCGTTCGGTGTCGGGATAGCAGCCGATCGCAACCGCATTCTTGGCGCGCTCGCAGATCTTGCGCAGTGGCGATTCCGGCCGCAGTTCGCCGGCCTCGATCACGATGCGGCAATCCTTCAGCGCGGGGGTCTCGGTCAGCGTCTCGACGCCGCTCGAAAAATTGCGCGAGCCGGCGCGGACGCGGATGGCGCGACGGCCGCCGAATAGCGGCACGGTCATGGCTTCATCGACCAGCCGCGACGGCTCGGCGGCGAGCTCGTCGCCATCGAGCCGCACCAGCGAGAACGGATCGTTGGGATCGTCGACGGCGGAGGCCATCAGCGCGTCGGCGCGCTCGCGCACCAAGCCTAAGTCCGGACCGTAAAGCAGGATGATCGGACGGCCGGCGTCAGGCCGGGCGAGGAAGCTGTCGATCTCTTTTCCGCGAAGTGCTGCCAATGCGGCGATCAGGTTCCGGTGGCGAAGAAGGAGGCGAGCCGGGTCTGGATGTTGTCGGCGATCTCCTGCGCGGCGCGGTCCTCGGCGTCGCGGAAGGCGCGGGCGCGGGAGTAGCGCTGGTAGGAGCCCGGCATGTCATAGGACACGCGCGAGAACGTGGTGCCGGTCATCACCGACTTGTTCGACGCGATCTCGACCAGGTTGAACTGGGCGTCGATGCCGTAGTTCTCGCTGGTCGGCAGCGCGGTGGTCGGGTCGAGCATCAGCGAGGCGCGGTTGGTGGTGAAGCGCAGCACCAGCCGGTGCGTCGGCGGCACGCCGGTGGCGGTGCCGTAGAGCTTGAAGGCGAGCGCGTTGCGGACCTCGACGCCGACCCGGGCCTCGCGCGAGGCATTCGGCTTGTCGACCGGCGGAACCTCGACGGCCATCAGCTTTTCGCGCAGCGCGGACGACGACCCGTCGAGGGTGCGCTCGGCATACATCGGCTGGAAGCATCCGGCCGTCAGCGCGGCCAAGGCGGCCACGGCCACCAGCCGGGCGGCGATCCCAATCCTAGCCGACAACATTGACGATCCTCATGGGCACCACGATCACCTTGCGGACGGATTTGCCGCCCAAGGCGGCTTTTACCGCATCGAGCGCCAAAACGGCAGCCTCTATATCCGCATTTTGCGCCGCCCGTGGCACGGTAACATCACCTCGTTTTTTACCGTTGACCTGGACGACCAGGGTCACGCTGTCTTCGACCAGCAAATCGCGTTCGATTTGCGGCCAATCGGCCTCGGAAACCAGCCCTTGCTGGCCCAAAACCACCCAGCACTCCTCGGCCAGATGCGGCATCATCGGCGAGAACAGCTGGACCAGGATGGTCGCGGCCTCTTTCACCGCCCAAGAAACATCTGGAACCACGTCCGGGGCCGGCTTGTCGCCCTTCGCCAGTACCTCGGCCAGCGCATTGGCGAACTCGCGGATATGGGCGAGACACACGTTGAAATGCAGCCGTTCGATCCCGGACGACACCTTGTCGAGCGCGCCATGGGCGGCCTTGCGTAAGCCGAGAGCCTCGGGTCCGAACGTCGTCGGCCGGCTCGCCGGCGCCGTCTTGGCGATCTCGGCCGATTCGTTCACCAGCCGCCACAGCCGCTGCACGAAGCGGGCGGCGCCCTGGACGCGTTCGTCGCTCCAGATCACGTCGCGATCCGGCGGCGAGTCCGACAGCATGAACCAGCGCGCCACGTCGGCACCGTAGCTCGCGATGATGTCGTCGGGGTCGACGGTGTTCTTCTTCGACTTCGACATCTTCTCGATCGGGCCGATCTCGACGTCTTCGCCTGTCGCCAGCAGCACCGCGCGGCGGCCGTTGCCGCCAACCTCGATCTTCACCTCGGCCGGCGTCACCCAGCTGCCGTCGGCCTTCTGGTAGGTCTCGTGCACCACCATGCCCTGGGTGAACATGCCGGCGAACGGCTCGGTCATGTCGATATGGCCGGTCGCCTTCATCGCGCGGGTGAAGAAGCGGCTGTAGAGCAGGTGCAGGATCGCGTGCTCGACGCCGCCGATATACTGGTCGACCGGCATCATCCGGTTGGCGACCGCGGGCGTGGTCGGCGCCATCTCGTTCCAGGGATCGGTGAAGCGCGCGAAGTACCAGGACGAGTCCACGAAGGTATCCATCGTGTCGGTCTCGCGCACCGCCTTGCCGCCGCACTTGGGACAAGTGACGTGCTTCCAGGTCGGATGATGGTCGAGCGCGTTGCCCGGTTTGTCGAAGCTGACATCCTCCGGCAGCGTCACCGGCAGCTGGTCGTCCGGCACCGGCACCACGTCGCAGGTCGCACAGTGGATCACCGGGATCGGGCAGCCCCAATAGCGCTGGCGCGAAATGCCCCAGTCGCGCAGGCGGAAATTGACCTGCCGCTCGCCGACCGGCGCGTTGCTGCGCAGCTCGCTCTCCAGACGCTTCGCAACCTCTTCCTTGGCCTGCTCGATGGTCATGCCGTCGAGGAAGCGGGAATTGATCATGCGGCCGTCGCCGTCATAGGCGGTGTCGGTAATGAAAAACGTCTTCGGGTCCTGGCCCTCGGGGCAGACCACCGGCACATTGCCGAGGCCGTATTTATTGACGAAGTCGAGGTCGCGCTGGTCGTGCGCCGGGCAGCCGAAGATCGCGCCGGTGCCGTATTCCATCAGCACGAAGTTCGCGACATAGACCGGCAGCTTCCAGTTCGGGTCGAACGGATGCACCGCCTTGATCCCGGTGTCGAAGCCCTGCTTCTCGGCGGTGTCGATGATCGACTGCGCGGTGCCGATCTTCTTGATGTCGGCGATGAACTCGGCGAGCCTGGGATTCTTCGCGGCAGCGGCCACCGCCAGCGGATGATCCGCCGAGATCGCCATGAATTTTGCGCCGAACAGCGTGTCCGGCCGCGTGGTGAAGATCTTCAGCTCGCTCTCGCCGGCCGGCGTCGTCGCGGAATCCAGCGCAAAGCGGATCAACAGGCCCTCGGAGCGGCCGATCCAGTTGCGCTGCATCAGCCGCACCTTGTCGGGCCAGCGGTCCAGACCGTCCAGCGCCTCCAGCAGCTCCTGCGAGTATTTCGTGATCTTGAAGACCCACTGGCTCATTTCCCGTTGCTCAACAACGGCGCCCGAGCGCCAGCCGCGGCCGTCGATCACCTGCTCGTTGGCGAGCACGGTCATGTCGACCGGATCCCAGTTCAGCTTGCGCTTCTCGCGCTCGGCGAGGCCGGCGCGCAGCATGTCCAGGAACATCTTCTGCTGATGTTTGTAATAGCTGGGGTCGCAGGTCGCGAATTCCCTGCTCCAGTCGAGCGACAGCCCGATCGACCGCAGCTGCTTCTTCATCGCGGCGATGTTGTCGTAGGTCCAGGCCTTCGGCGCCACCTTGCGCTCGATCGCGGCGTTCTCCGCCGGCAGGCCGAACGCGTCCCAGCCCATCGGATGCAGCACGTTGAAGCCCTTGGAGCGCATGAAGCGCGCCAGCACGTCGCCGAGCGTGTAGTTGCGGACATGGCCGATATGGATGCGCCCCGACGGGTACGGGAACATCTCGAGCACGTAGTATTTCGGCCGCTTATCGTCGTTCTTGGAGGCGAAGATCGCCTTTTCGTCCCAGGTGGCTTGCCAGCGGGGTTCGGATTCACGGGCGTTGTAGCGTTCGGCGGTCATGAAATCGCAAGGCTTTTGGTGGCTTTGGGTGATTTTCGGGTCCCATCCGGGGACGGCGGACTAGGCCATAAAATCGCCCATGGGGTCAACGGCTTGGGCCCCGCCAAATGCTGATTGTGAGGGGTGCGGAATGCGCGTCTTGATGATGCCGGCCTGGGCGGGTGAGGGAGCTCCCGGATCCCCATCCGGTGTCGTCACCCGGCTTGACCGGGTGACCCAGTACGCCGTGGCCCATCGGCTCAGTTACGAGTGCCTCTGGAATACTGGATCGCCCGGTCGAGCCGGGCGATGACAGCGCCATAGGAGGCACGATTTCGTATCCTCGCGACACGTTTTGCCCGAGTTTTGCCGTTCGTTCCACCCTCTCCGTCAGCAGAGGGCGCAGGGAAAGTCGGGCGCCGATCGCACCCATGGGTCCGGCGCAACAAGAAGCACCGGGGTAGGGCCACAGGTGAAACCGGAAGCATCCCGGCTTTCCCTGCGCGATGGGTTACGGCTTATACGTGCTCTCCCCGGCGAGACTGGGCTTGCTTGTCACCGCCATCGCAAAACGCGTTCGCATCTTGCGAGAGGACACCTGCCTCTAGGGCGTCAGGACCACACTATTTCACCGTCCGCCTTGGCCCACGTTCGTCGCGTGCACCTCGGCGTCCACCGCATCCCACCGCAACGTTCGTGACGATCGCGAGCGCCCCTCAATCGGGTGAGACGGAGGATTCATACCACTGAGCCCTTACGATAAACCGAAATATTTTTGCTGCGGGGGCTTGCGCCGTCGGGCAACTCAGCGCTAGGGGGCTGTCCCATCCATCCGCATTCCGGGGCGTGCGAGGCACGAAGCTGGCATCCGTTGGGCCGCAGAACTAGGACACGTACTCGCAAATGAGGCGTCTGCCTTACCCATCAAGAGGCGACACAGAACCGATCTGGATGCGTGTCGGCCTTGGGTCAATTGCGATCATCAAGCAAACATTAATTTGCGCGGCCGCCATGCCCCCTTGACCTAGGTCAATACTCTCCGCCCGGGTTTACCTTGCAGGTAGCAACCAACAGTCGGAGCGACTGCACTCTTGGCCTTGTGTGCAACACCGATGAGGGAGCTGTAGATGGGTATCCTTGACGAGCTAATTGGCGGTGGGCAACGCCAGAAGGAGTACCGGGATTTCGTTGATCGATACGAACAAGGAGACCCGTCCCAAGGCTACTCCGATCAAGAGGTTCTCAAGCGGTATGGTGATGTGTCACACGCCGTGCCGCCTGACCAGTACGCGCAGGCAGCGATAGTAGCGTTGGGCAAGCTTTCGCCGGAAGAGCGGGCGGCGTTCGTGAAGATGCTGCAGGAGCGAGCCACGGCGCGCGGCGTGGCGCTACCGGGACAAGTGGCGCCTGAACCGAAGGAACTGGGCGAGGTGCTCACCGATCTGCATGGGAAGCCCGGTCAGCTCCGGGATATTCTCGTCAGTGGCGACGCCCAGCCTCAAGAGCAAGCGCAACCGTCGAACCCGATCATCGACATGCTCGCGTCCCCGCAGGCAAAGGCCGTGCTCGCGGGCATCGCGGCCATGCTGGTCAAGCGTGTCATGCAAGGTTCATCTCGAACCGCGTAGCGCACGCGTGAGGCCCACAAGAGACCCGCAGCATCTGCGTTGGGCGGAGATTGGGCCAAGGTCCGGTTGGGGTCAAAAGCCGCCCTTGGTACTAAACCGGACAGCGTTCGCTCTTCTCCAATGAGCCGACGCCACGAAGGCTAACGGGACCTTCGGCTATGGGCCATCAACGGGAGTGCACATGGGTAAGCCATACCGTCCTGCTTTCGCGCCCTGTTCCTGCTCTGGGGCCGCCAGGCCGCGATCCGTTCGTCGTGTATTCACGGCGGACAGGTTCCATTGATTTAGATCAATCGTGGCCGACACCCTCAGGGTGCACATGCGCCCCGGGGCAGGACACGGAGATGATGGCGCGGCAGCGACGCTAATCAATCTGGTGTCGACGTCCTGGTGACGACGTTCGACCCAGGTTCGCTCCTGCGCGATCTGCCTGACGCAATAGGTGCGGAGGAACGACCGGAGATTAAGCCTCAGTCCCGACTCACTTCACAACACACCTCACAATCAAAATGGAGAGAATGCCATGGCCGCAAATCTCGTTTCTGTTGTGATGCAATTCCTGGCCCCTGACATGATCGCAAAGATCGCTTCTGTCTTGGGCATCGACCGCAATGTCGCGCAAAAGGCGATTGGCGGCGCCATCCCCGCACTGCTTGCCGGCTTGGCGGACGTTACCGCCACTCCCCAGGGAGCCCGCCAACTCAGCAGCTCGTTGGCCCAGCAACAACCCGGATCGCTCGACCTTCTCAAAAGCCTGATCGGTGGTTCGGGCCAGAACGACCTCGCGGAAACCGGATCCAACATGCTCTCCGGTCTATTCGGCGGAGGAGCGCTGGACACAATCGCACAATCGATTGGCAAGTTCGCGGGAATCGACGGCCAAGCCAGCAAGTCATTGCTCGGCATGCTTGGCCCGGTGGTCCTCGGGACGTTGGGCCAGCAGCAGCGCAGCGCCGGCCTGGATACGAACGGTCTCGCCTCGCTTCTCGGCTCGCAAAAAGATCAGATCGTCGCGGCGATTCCGTCCGGCCTCGCCGACCATCTGGCCTCTGCCGGCCTCATCGACAGAGCAGCGGGAGTTGCGCGTAGCGGTGCTGCGGCAGCTTCAGCCGCCGGGAGCGGAATTGCCGGAGCCTCGGAGCGGACCATTGCCTCGGCCAGCCGGGCAGCTCAGGCCACGACAAGCGCAGCGTCGTCGCAATTGCCCTACTGGTTAGTGGCGGTGGCCATACTGGGTGCTCTCGCCTGGTATGTCTTCCAGCCAAGAACTGAAACGGTTGCCGAGTTGCCGCGTCCCGCCGCAGTGCAGCCTGGGACTGCAACCGTGGGCCTCGCTCCATCAGACCTGACGATTGGAGGCGTGAGTCTGACGAACAAGGTCAACTCGTCCGTCGGCACCTTGAGATCCGTGCTGCCCACGATCACGGACGTTGCTTCCGCCCAGGCGGCCATCCCCAAGCTCCGGGAAGCAACAGCCCAATTGAATGAAGTCAGCGACCTTGCGGGAAAGCTCAGCCCGGAAGGAAAAAGTGCTCTTGCCAAGTTGATCGCAACAGCAAAGCCGACCATCAACCAGATGTGTGACAACGTGCTGGCAGTGCCGGGTGTTGGTGACGTTGCCAAACCCACGATCGACGAGCTTCGCCGAAAGATCGAAACACTGTCGCGATCCTGATTTCGCTGATGTTGAGCCGTGTGCCCAGAAGCGTGCGCTCAACGGCGAAGGATGATTCACACATACGCATCAGGAGATGACCAATGGCAGACAAGACGAGCTTCACCAAGGATGAATGGACGCTGCTTCTGAAGAGCCCAATGATTGCGGGAATGGCCATCACGGCCGCCGAACCCAGCGGGCTGTGGGGCCTGCTCAAGGAATCATTCGCTGGCGGCGCCGCATTGAGCAAGGCTGCGACCGACTCCAACGCCAACGGCCTCGTGAAAGCGGTGGTCGCCGATTTCTCGACCAGCGAGGGGCGAAGCGCCGCTCGCGATGGCCTGCAGGCGGAATTCGCCGGCAGCAAGCCCCCGGAGATGAAGACTAAATCAATCGATTCATTGCGCCAGGTCTCGGCATTACTCGGGGCCAAGGCGCCGGGTGATGCAGCTGCGTTCAAGGATTGGCTACGTCAGATCAGCCAAAGCACCGCCGAAGCCTCGAGCGAGGGCGGCAGCCTGTTCGGTGGAGGCGTTCAGGTGAGCGACGCCGAAAAGGCAACCCTGGCCGAGATATCGAGCGCGCTCGGCGTCTAACGACAGGTCCCAATGTACCAGAAGCAAATCCCCGACACCGCGCGCTGAAGGGAAAGGGACGTCAGCCGCCTGGCGCCTTCATGTTGACGATGAATTCAACGGGCGCGTCGGGGGCCATGCCCGCGACGCCTTTGAAGGATGCGTGCAAATCCTTCCAACGGACCGGGCCGTTGGCTGCCTGCAGCGCAAAAACAACGCGCTTCCTTGAGCGTTCAACGCGCACTTCGACGAAGCTTTGGTAGAAGGGCGCATGATTGAAATCGAAGATGCCTGACAGGGTTTCGGTTGAGACGGGCCATGCGCCAAAGCGCTTGATCCAGGCCCAGACCGGTTGTTTCCATGCCGGAGTTTCGGTGTCGAGTTTGGCGCGGACGGCATCCGGACCTGGATAGAAAGCCCAGGTCTCTACCGGCAAGACATCCGGCCACCCAAGTGCGCCGCCGATGCTGAGATACGCTCCGCCGCCGCCGTTGACGAAGTGATAGATCGGGCGCACGCCGCCCGCGACGTCTTTATTCTGGACATAGAACTCGAAGGCGTGGGTGTCGCCGGCCATCACGACATCGACGGCGGCGTTCTCAAGCGTTGCAAAAAGGGCAGAGAAGACGTCGTCGCCGGTGCTGGTATCCGTACCTCCTGCATATTTTGGGTGACCTGGAATAACCATGGTGAATTTTCCGCGCGCACGCGCCAGTGCGTCGGTCAACCACGCGCGTTGCCGATCGTCTATCGTACGCAGAATGCCCGTATCGATCGCAATCAAGGCAAAGTCCGCGGTCTGAATCTCGAAGAACGGACCCCGCTGCAGGCCGTTCTGAATACCGTAGAGTTCGCGAAGTCGCTGTGCCCGATCAACCAGCCGATCGATACGATTGGTGCCGGTACTGGTGAGATTGAGGTCAGTGTCGGCACGCGCCGCCAGCGCTGCGCGCGCGGCTTGCGGCTCCAGGAAGTTGGCGTTGAAGCCTTCCAGCGCATCGAACCAGTCATGGTTGCCCGGGATCGCATAAATGGGCTTCTTGAATCCCTTGAACGGAAGGTGAAAATTCTTCTCGTAATCCGCCATGGCGCCGGCCGGATAGATGACGTCGGAAGCAATGATGAGGAACTTGACATCGTCCCGCCGTCCGATCTCCAGGTAACGCTCGATCAGTGCGTATTGCGACGCATCGCCTTCGCCGGGATCGCCGATGACGATGAAGCTGAAATCCTGATCGTCGATTCCTGGCGGAGTCACCCGAAACAGCTTGTCGATTTTCCCGCCATAGGCCGACATGACGCCGTCGACCATGCCGGCACGCCAAGTGTCGACGCGCAGTTCGGCCATCTTCTGATAGAAAGCGCTCGCCCAGCTTTCCGTGTTGAAGTACCAGGTGAATCCCCAGATCGTGTTGACGGCAACAAACAACACAGTGAGCGGCAAGCCAAGGCGGATCGTCAAACCCACGGCTGAGGAAAGTGAACTTCGGGCGTCGCGCAGCGATGCTGCGAACGACAGTCGTGCATCGGTCCACCCCCGAACCAGACGCCGCGGCAAAGCTTGCAGCTTGACATCCTGTCCGGAGAACCGCAGCCGCCATGCTATTCGCTCGAAGGGACGGGTCAGGAGCCGCCAGCCCAGGCGCAGCGGTAGTACCAACAGCGCTCCAAACAATATGGCCATCAGGACATCCCCGACGGTGGCCACGACCGGAGAGATCAGACCGAGCCAGGTATCGCTGGATTCCATGCGGGCGAGGTGCACGACAAACAGCACCGCGCCCACGACCATCAGCCACTGCAATTCGGTGCGTCCCACGATGGGCGCGCTCGATGCACGGGATGCGAGCCCTGCGGCAAACAGTTCATGGCTGCCGAGGTTAAGCCTGTTATCGGGGTGCTTATTGGTCGCATCGGATGTTTGGTCACGCTCTCGCTGCTCCGTCGGCGCCACAAGCAGGCGCCATCCCGCCGAGGCGGCATATCCGGCGACCGCTACGCCGAGCGCGATCTGCAGACCAAGTGTTTTCCATACCCAAAAGCCGATCAGAGCCAGCATGAAGCTGGACAGACCGTTTACGATCGCGACCGTTCGCGACGTGCCCGATGGAGGCCCGAAGACCGCTTGACTGGCTTTTACGACGCCGTCGACCACCAGAAACGTCAGAAATATCGTGACAACACCAGAAGCAACCAGGGACGGACTGAGATACAGGACAAGGGCGGCAGCGGTCGCAAGAATGCTGGTGACATACGAAGCCGGATGGGTCCGAAGCTGCGGACTGGCAAGCGTCTGGTAAAGGTCGGCCATCGCAACCGCCAGCATGGGAAGGCCGAGGAATTGCAGGGACCAGGTGCCAACCGCGAACGGCGCCGCCAGCGCCAGCACGCCGATTACGACGAGCCCGATGCCGGCCGTCACGCGAGTAAGATGCGCGGACCAGTGCCGCATCAGCGAATGCCCATTTGCAGCATTTTCTCGCTCGCAAGCCCACCGGATGCACCGAAAAGTCTAGTCTGAGCGACCGTTGCGCGCGGCAATCTGTCCGCAAAGGAGACCCACTAACTCGCGTCGTCTGATTGCCGTGCCCACGGCCTTCGGGCCGAGCCTAGCATATTTCTCTGCCGAGATTCCGGCCGAATCTGCTTAAACACCTCGTCGCCAGATCGGATGAAAAAACGACGGTGGTTGCAGAAGCCAACAAGATTCGACTTCCGCTTCGGGTCAAAAGGCCGGCAACGACGACCGATCCAGGCAACTACCGCTTCGGCGTCAGAAATGGACCTTCACGAGTACGTGCCCAAGCGGTGGAATGGATTCGGTTGATCCGCCCTGCGCGGCGACACAGTCAACTCGCCAGCGCCATCCCGGCTTTATCCAGCGGCTGCACGATCCCGTGCTCGATCACGGCGTTGCGGCCGCGGCGCTTGGCGTAGCCGAGCACGGCGGTGCGCGCGGTCTCGCTGATCACTCTATCGGTCCGCGCGCTGCGCCGTCGGGAGTGTCGAACCTATTCGCTTCAAATTGCGCGGATCTCTGTTCGGTACTTTGTGAACGACGTCACATATCCGGCCGGCGATCGAATGTAACATCGGTGCCAGGGGCGCAGGATGAATTCGATCGACAACGCTAACGGCACCGAGCGTCCCGACTGCACACCCTCAGCGGTCCGTGCAATGGAGCGGGGCATGGTCGATCCATCAGTAGCTAAGCAGCTCGTCGAGGTCATCATCAAGAACTTGCCGGCTCCGGTCCCCGGGCAGCGGCCGGTTCACACGCTCGGCATCGGCGTGAAGGGCAAATTCGTGGCGTCGAATGTGGCGCGCACCTATTGCACCGCGGAGCATTTCAACGGAAAGCCCGTCGACGCGTCGGTGCGATTCTCCAACGGATTGGGGGGGCCGGAGCGGCATGATGGATGGTCCGATGTCCGGGGAATGGCGACACGTTTTCACCTGTCGGACGGGACGGCGAGCGACCTGATCGCCACGACGCTTGCCGAATTCTTCGTGCGCAATGTCGAGGAATTTTTCGGATTCTCGGAGGTCGCGACGCTCGCGCCGTATCAAAGAGAGACCTGGTGGAGCAAGCTTGGCGACCTTTTGCAGCTTAAGGTGCCTCGGCGCAACCCGTACCCGAGCGAGAAAAAGAGCGTCGATGCGGGAGCACTGCATTACGCCGACCAGCACCGGTTTGCACAGCTGGGAATATTTCAGGTCGGCCTGATCGGCGCGCCGGTGAGCTATGCCCGCGCGGCCTATCACGCCGTCCACACCTTCTGGGTGACGGCACCCAATGGCGTTCGCCGCCCCGTTCGCTTTTCCTGGCAGCCGGTCGCAGGCGTTTGCAACACCGATCCCCTCGCCGCGCCGCGCGACGACTATCTGCGCGCGGAGCTGCGAGACCGCCTGCGGCGGTGGCCGGCCCGATTCATGTTGATGATGACGATCGGCGAGGCGGGCGATGAGCTCAACGATCCCACAAAGCCCTGGCCGGGGACACGAATCCGGATCGCCATGGGGACCCTGACCCTGATCGAGGTGGCCGAAGATCAGGAAAAGGCCGGCGAACGCATCAGCTTCAATCCCAACCGTCTCGCGCCCGGCATCGAACCCTCCGAGGATCCGATCCTCAAGGCCCGCCTGGGCGCCTATGAAGCCTCGCGTGAAATGCGCGGCGGGTGTCCCTTCAAGTGGAGGCCGGATGATGCCAAGTGATGCAGGTGTGCTCGATCGTTTTGTGGACTGGTTGCCCACGACCCTCTTCTTCAAGCGCGCGGCGTCATGGATCCTGGTGCCCTACTGGGCGCGAAAAACGCCGGTGAAGCCCCTGCCCGGTGGTCCCCACGCGTCGTTCCAGCACGGTGACAATGTCCAGTGCATGATGAATCTGATCATGCCGCTCAAGGTCAAGTCGCCGATCGGACGAGCGGAAGCCGCGCTGGCGATCGCGCAAAACAAGGATGCGATCTATGCCGGATTGAACAATGTCGGCACGGTGCACTTTGCCCGTTTCGTCATCGTCGGCGACAACATTTGCATGTTCTCCGTCTATGACGGGGATTTCACCAATTACATTCGTGACTTCATCGCCACGATCGGCAGCGTGTTCGATGCCGTGGTCGGGCTCGTCGAAGGCGGAGATGATGTGATCCCTTGCGAGAAGAATGTCGACGCGTTCATCCAATGGGTGCACGAGCGCGACCTGTACCAGGTGCCGGACACCGCCACCGATTTTCTGAGGGATCAGGAAGCCTTGAATGGAGACAGGGCCGTATCACCCGTCAATGACGATCTGACCCTGCTGCCGCGCAAACTGGTGCTGCAGCTTCGCGCCAATCCGAACGTTTCGCTCGGCAGCGGCTACCGGGCCTATCCCGGATTTTCGGCGGCTCAGGTCCGCGAACGATTGGAGCTAGGCTGGTGAGCGCCATGATCAACTTGGCTGATCTGCAGGGCAACATCTTGCGTGGCTACACCAAGAAGCCGTACGTGCGCTACCTCATCCTGGAAGTCGCCGATCGCGTGGCGGCCAGGCGCTGGCTCGCCGCCTCGACGTCCGGGCGCAGCGATGGTGTTCCGCAGATCACGAGCGGAGACTGGGGGGCAAGCAAGCCGGACACCTGTTTCAACATCGGTCTGACCTACGAGGGATTGCGCGCCCTCGGCACGCCGAGCGCTTCGCTTGAAATGTTCCCGAACGAGTTCATCGAGGGCATGACCGCCCGCGCCTTGAAGCTCGGCGATGTCGGACCGAGCGCGCCGGAAACCTGGCCGAAACCCTTCAACGAGCCCAAGCGGATCCATCTCATCGCGACGATCTACGCCGAGAAGGCCGAGCAGCTGGACGACGTCCAGAAGCGCGCCCTCGCCGACACAAGCGCCGTCACGCTGGTCGGCACCCGCGAGGGCTGCAGCTTCCCCGATGACCGCGTTCACTTCGGCTACCGCGACAACATCATGCAACCAAGGTTCGAGGGCATTCATGACTCGGATCGCTATGACGACGGACAACCCAGGGCTCCGCTCGGCACCGTATTGCTGGGGCATCGGACCAACCTGGAAGGTTTGATGTGGCGGGTTCCTCAGCCCGAAGAGTTGGGACACAACGGCACCTTCAACGCCTTTCGCGTGCTGAAGCAGGACGTCGCAGGCTTCGAGGAATATCTCGATCAGGCCGCCGACGAATTGCTCAAGGACACGCGGGCCGTCGGCGAATTGCTGCCGCCCGGCGCTGAAGCGAAAATCGGCCAAATCCTCTCGATCGAAGGCCTGACGCCTCACGGTGCCTTGCGCGAGATCGTCGCCGCCAACCTGTGCGGCCGATGGCGCGATGGCACGCCGCTGGCCCTCTCGGCGGACTTGCCTGATCCCAAACTGGTCAAGGAGAAGTTCGACTACGTGGGCGAGTCCCGTTGCCCCTACGGAGCCCATATCCGCCGGAGCAACCCGCGGGGCGGACAAATCGTGCAACGGGTGGCGAACAACAGCCGGCGCCTTGTCCGGCGAGGCGTGCCTTACGGGCCAGCCTATGATCGGACGCAGCCGCGCAAACCCGAACCGGAGCGAGGCCTGCTGGGCAACTTCATAGGGGCAAACCTCGGCGCCCAGTTCGAGGCCATGTCCTGCGATTGGCTCAACCTCGGCCTGCAGGATCCGCGCATCACCGGATCCAACGATCCGGTCACGGGCGCGAACGATCCGGCCGCCAGCTGGTTCGACTTGCCGCTCAAATCCGGCAGCACGATCCGGCTGCGGGGTTTGCCGCGATTCGTCAGTACCCAGGGCGGCGCCTACGCGTTTCTGCCGAGCCTCCGGGCGATCCGCCATTTGGGATCGCTGACGACGTAAGTCGCCCAAACAGGCCGAAGGCCATTCGGCTGCCTGTCCGCAGCAGAGTGTCGACGCATGACTTCGTCAGCGAGGGATTGGCTAGCTCAGCGTTCTCACCAGGTCATCAGCCTCACGCAGATCGCGGGACGTCTCCGCGGATGCAAATTTCGCTCGGGTCGAGATCAGCAGGTCTCGTGCCTCGGCGCGTCTGGATGCGCTCTCGCTGGCGCCGAGCAAGCGCGCGATGCTGATCGCCGTCCGCAATTCCCAGCCGACAGCCCCGAGCTTCCTGGCAGAGGTAAGCGAGCGTTTGAACAGGCGCATGGCAGCCCGGTCGTCTCGCAATGGTTCCTGGCACAACAGCGAGCCGTGGATCCGATCGATCTCGGGAGCAGCCCAGCGCTCGCCGGTTTGCTTCACCAGGGACGCAGCCGAAGCCGCGAAGCTTCGAGCCCTTTCGATCTGCCCGATCCGTCCGAATTCGGTGGCGAGCAGAATCCGATAGAGCGGCATCTGAATGCACCGATCCTCGACGGGTAGTTTTTCCAGCAGGCCGCACAGTTGCTCGAGCACAACAGGCGCAGAGCCTCGTGCAGCCAGCGCAGAGGTCGCCCATAAGGGACCGATGACCCGGTACATTGGATAGCCAAACTCATCAGCGACCTTCAGGCCGCGTTCGACGCTGGCAAGGTTGGCTGCAAGATCGCCTTCATACCAGTGATCGGACACGCCAAGAATGGAGGCGAATGCCAGCATGAAAGGATGCCCGATCTCATTGGCGAGCTGCCGCGCCGTCTCACAGCACTCTCTGGCGCGACCGGGCCGGCCCAACAGCCATTCGATGTGTCCGGAATAGACCAGCGACACGATCAATGGATCATGCTGATAGATCTGGACCAGCTTGCCGTGATCACGAGAATTGTAACGGGCGCTGATCAGAGCGGCGAGCTTGCTCGCCTGCTCCAGACGACCGAGAAAGAAATTGGCGATCAGGGCGGCGGTGTACGCCATGAGGGCGGCCTCGTCGTCGCGCCACTCCTCGGCCCTCCGGACAAAATCCTCCGCGTGCTCGAGGCCCTTGGTGAGCTCGCAGTTGACCAGCTTCGCTATGGCACTTCCCCACAGCACCGTCGCCTTCTCACGCGTGGTGCCATGGCTCGCGCAAAGCTTGAGTGCGCGACTGTAGGATCCATAGACGTGCGGATCGGACCACCCTGCGTTCGCGGTGTAGGCCATCGCCAGGTTGGATTGCAGCGCGATTTCAGCTTCGAAGCGCTGCTGTGAAGCAGGCAGCCGCGGAATCAGCGAGAGGCCTTCGCGCAGATGGGCCACGGCCTCCTTGGTGGCTGATCGGCGGAGCGCCGATTTGCCGGCCTGAAGCCAGGCCTCGATCGCTTCCGGAATATTGCCTGCGCGCGCATAGTGATAGCCGAGCACGGCGGGCTGACTGCTCTCCCGGATCGCGGCCTCCTGAAGCATCCATGACGCGACGCGCGCATGGAGCTCGCGGCGCTCCTCCTTGAGCAGCGAGGAGTAGGCGGCCTCCTGTATCATCGCGTGCCTGAACGCGAAGATGGCGCCTTGGGACTGCTCGACGCGATACACGATCTCTGCGCTCTCCAGCGCCCGCAACGCGAATTGCAGCGTTTGGTCTCTGCCTGGAAGGACGTTGAAAATACCTTCATAACTGAATTGCCTCCCGAACACGGAGGCGATCTGGGCGACACGCTTGGCCGGACCAAGGCGATCAAGGCGCTCCATCAGCGAGTCCTGAATACTCGACGGCACCAACGTTTCGGGCAATTTCCTGCTCAGCGTCAAACCGTCAGCAGTGCGCTCGACCGTGCGGGCATCGATCACGGCCCGCGTAAACTCCTCGATGAAAAGTGGCACGCCATCCGTTCTTGCAACGATCTGGCTGGTGATCCGGCGTGAGACGACATCGCCGCCTGCAACGGCTGCCACCATTTGCTCGCATTCGTGCGGTGCCAGCTTTTGCAGGGCAATCCGTCGAACTGCCGAGCCCGGCAACCAGTCTGCCTGGTAGTCATCGCGATGTGTGATCAGGATCATCACCCGCTCGCCGGAACAGCGAGCTGTTATTCGTCCCACCAGTTCGATGGTGGTTGGGTCGATCCACTGGACGTCCTCCGCGACAATCAGGATGGGCCGCTTGCGCGAGGCCGCGATGAGAACATCGATGAACGCCTGAAAAGCCCGGTCGCGCTCAAAGGGAGACCCGAGATCCACGGGTTCGTATTCCGAGCAGGCGGGTATCGACAGGACAGCCCCGTAGTAGCTCAGCGCGTTCGTGACGTTGGGGGCTTCTCTTGCCAAAAACGAGCGTAATTTTGCCAATGCGAGTTCTGCGTCGTCGGCCTCCTGGATGCCGGTCACGCGCCTGAGCCGCTCGATTTCCGGGGCAAGCGGCGTGTTGATGTGGAACGGCGAGCATTGCAGCGACACAACACCGCGGCGCGACGCATCAAGGGAGCTGCGGAACTGGCGGATCAGGCGCGACTTGCCGATACCGGGCTCGCCGGAAATGAGGCCGACGCGTCCTGCGCCCGCGACCGTCTGCTGCCACATCTCGGCAAGCAGCGCGCTTTCGCTGGCTCGGCTGATCATCGGAGCAAGAGGCAACCTCTGCGCCCTGTCGAACCGGCTCTCGCTGGGCGCAAGAGCTTCCGCACTCCAGGCGTCGACCGGCTCCTCCACGCCCTTGAGCGGTCGTCTGCCAAGCGGCACGTAGTTGAATGTTCCGCGGGTCAGCTCGTAAGTGCTCGCCCCGACCACGACACCATTCTCGCCGGCGAGCCCTTGCAGGCGGGCCGCGACATGTGCGGAGCTGCCGAACACTTCCCGCCGTTCGGGGGGCTCGCCGGGCACGCTGCCGACGACGACCACCCCGGTATTCACCCCGATCCGCACACCAAGGCGGACGAAGCTGCCATCCGACAGCGGAAACTGGTGGTCCTTGATCGCCGCGGCGACCGCCAGCGAAGCGCGCACCGCGCGTTCGGGATCGTTTTCATGGGCTTGTGGCACGCCAAAATAGGCCAGCAATCCGTCGCCAATCAGTCTGGCGATGTGACCGCCATAGCGCTTGATCTCCTCGTCGCAGATATCGCGGTAGGTTTTGATAATCGCAAAGAATTCTTCGGGATCGATGCGCTCACTCAGGGGTGTCGAGCCGACGATGTCGACAAATGCCACAGTCAGCTGCCGGCGCTCGGCATGCGCAGCCTCGCTCCCGACATTCGTCGGCAACCGGGTCCACTGAAGGTCGCCCGCCTGATCCGGATTCGGCAGGCTGTTCATGACGCCACCATGTTCTGTTTCCGCCGTACCTGCCAAGGCCAGATAGACGGCAAGTCCCCGTTGTCGCTGCCAATCCTGCGCCCAGGCAGCCGGTTCCACGGATAGAACACCATGTGCTCGCAGTCGTACAGCTGATTTTGCGCCGGAAAACGCTGCTTTGGAACGGCGATGCTTCCGCTTCTCTTGAGGGCGGGTCCATCACCGCTGCACGGCGATACAGTCAGCTCGCCAGCGCCATGCCGGCTTCGTCCAGCGTCTGCAAGAATCCGTGCTCGATCACGGCGTTGCGGCCGCGGCGCTTGGCGGCGTAGAGGGCGGCGTCGGCGGCTTCGATCAGGTCGCCGGGGCGCTGGGTGTCGTTCGGTTTTGTGGTCGCGACGCCGACGCTGACCGTCACAACGCAGTAGCTGGACGGTGCATGCGGCACGGCGAGGCCGAGCACGGCGGTGCGCACGGTCTCGCCGATCGCGAGGGCATGCGCGGCGTCGGTATTCGGCAGCAGCAGGCAGAATTCCTCGCCGCCATAGCGGCCGGCAAAGCCCATGGTGTCGGCGGCGATCCCGGCCAGCGTTTCGCCGATCCTGGTCAGGCAGACGTCGCCCTCGGGATGGCCGTAGGTGTCGTTGTAGAGCTTGAAGTGATCGACATCGATCATCAGGAGCGACAGCTCGCAATCATATTGCTGCGCCCGCATCCATTCGAAATCCAGCCGGCTCTGGAAGCCGCGGCGATTGGCGAGGCCGGACAGCGCGTCGATCGAGGCCATCACGGTGAGACGGTCATTGGACGCCACGAGCTCGCGCTCGCGCTGGCTGAGCTGCGCCGCCATCGCGTTGAAAGCGCGCGCCAGCGGGACGAATTCCGCCGGCAGCCTGTGCTTGGCGACGCGCGCCGACCAGTCACCCTCGCCGAATCGCCGCGCCATGCTGGTCATCAATTCGATCGGATGGATCACGAGCCGTTCCGCGCCGACGAGGGCACCCAACAAAACGAAAAGACAGACGAAGCCGAGCTGCAGATAGGCGGTGCGGATCTCGCGGCTGATCGCCGCCGTGACCTTGGCCTCGTCCATGCTGACGATCAGCCGCGACTGCGTTCCGGTGATGCGGGCGAAGCTCAGCGTGCGCTGGCCGCCGTCGGCTGCGGTGAACGACACCGAGCCTGATGGATCGTCATAGCTCAGCGCCTTCTCGGCAATCGCCGCCATCAACGGGATGGTGTCGAGCGAGCGGCCGATCAGGCTCGCATGATCCGCCGGTGCCGCGATCACGACGCCGGTCGAGTCGACCAGCACCGCCGACATGCCGGGCTGGCCGCCGAGATTGGCCATGATCTGGGACAGCCAGTCGATGTTGATGCCGGCGACCACGACGGCATCCTGCTCGGGATTGATCGCGGCCACCGGATAGGCCGCCATCATCATCGCCCGGCCATTGGTCCTGCCGCGCAGATAGTCGCTGAACACGAAGCCGCGGTTGTCTTGCGCCTTCTTGAAATACTCGCGGTCGCCGATATTCATCCCGACCTGGCTGTTGAGGGTCGAGCACTGCACCAGCCCGTCCCTGGAGACGAACATGATGCTGCGGATCCAGGGCAGCACCGTCGGCAGGCTGGCGCGCAGCACCTCGCAGCTCTGTGCGATGCCGCCGGAGGCACGGATATAGGCGGCGGATTTCAGCATGGTCTCGACCGAGGAGACCACCTCGCGCTGGGTTTCGGCGGCGTGCGCGGTCAAATTGGCATAGCCGGCGGCGGCCTGCGCGATCTGCGTTGTGCGGAAATTCTCCAGCGTGCGGACGCGATCGAGCATCAAGGGCGCGACCAGCATCAGCGCAAGCAAGGCCAGCCGGGTGCGAATTCCCAGAACCTTCTTGAGTTTGACGCGGTTGCGGTTGAAATTGACGCCCGACATTCTATTCCCTTGCCCGTGCGCAAGGTAAAATGAAGGGCTTCAAAAGCCTTTCCCGAATTTGGTAAAATTCGAGCCAACCCCCGCATCCTGTCAGAGAACGGCACAAGCATGACGCAAAGCCCGACCACGCCGTTATCGGCCGATTCACCACACGGCCTCGCCGCCGTGGAGCGGGAGATCGCGCATGCCTGCAAGGAAGCGCGGCGCGACCGCGCATCGGTGACGCTGATCGCGGTGTCGAAGACCTTTGCTGCCGACGCAATTTTGCCGATTATCGGCGCGGGTCAGCGCGCATTTGGCGAAAATCGCGTGCAGGAAGCCAAGGGCAAGTGGCCGGAGTTAATCCAGGTTAGTCCAGGATTGAAGCTGCATCTGATCGGGCCGCTGCAGTCGAACAAGGCCAAGGAGGCGGTCGCGCTGTTCGACGCGATCCATTCGGTGGATCGCACCAGCATTTGCGAAGCGTTAGCCAAGGAAATCAAAAATCAGCAGAAGCACCCGGACCTGTTCGTCCAGATCAATACCGGGGAGGAGCCGCAGAAGGCCGGCGTCGCGCCGCAGGACGCCGATAGCTTCATCGCCGCGTGCCGCGACAAATATGGCCTGCCGATCTCGGGGCTGATGTGCATCCCCCCTGTCGACCAGGCGCCGGCGCCGCACTTCGCGCTGTGCGCCAAGATCGCCGCGCGCAACGGGCTGAAGAATTTGTCGATGGGGATGAGCGCGGATTTTGCCGTGGCGATCCAGATGGGCGCCACCCATGTGCGGGTGGGCTCGGCGATTTTTGGGACGCGGACGGTGGCGCACGCGTAGTGTTGCAGGGCGGTTCGCTGGGATCACACCGAGATTAAACCCGTCATCCTGAGGAGCCGCGAAGCGGCGTCTCGAAGGATCGACGGCCACCAGCCGGGCCGTGCACCCTTCGAGGCTCGCTCCGCTCGCACCTCAGGATGACGGTGTTGGCTCGGCTGTTGGAAGAATGTCTGATGGCCGCGGTCCCGGCCTTCGCAGGGACGACGGCGGAGTGTGTGGCGCGTGCGCCGCCTACGCGAACTTCACCGACACTTTTCCGATCGCGCCGAAATCCGCCTGGAAATGATCGCCGGCTGCGATCGGCAGCGGCGGGTGGCAGGTGCCTGTGGTGACGACCTGCCCTGCCCGCAAGGTCAGCCCGAGCGCGCACAGCTCGTTGGCGCACCAGGTAAGTGCTATCAGGGGATCGCCGAGCACGTTCTTGCCGTGGCCGGTGTAGCGCTCGCCGCGCAGTGTAATGAGCGGGCGTTCTTCGACAAGATCGATCGCACGCCAGTCCGCTGACGTCGCAGGTCCGAGCACGAACAGATGCGCGCAGGCATTGTCGGCGATCAGCTGCGCTTCGCCGGCGGAGACGAAATCCGCGAAGCGCGAATCCGGAATCTCGATCGCCGGATGCAGCGTGCCGACTGCCTCCAACACCTCCTGCACGCTGTAGGGCGTCGTGCGCGGCACGAGATCGCGCGCCATGCGGAAGGCGTATTCCGGTTCGCCGACGCGCATCTCGTTGCCCTTCATCGACGCCGTGCCGCCATCAGCGATCAGCGTCTCGGCGAGGATGCGTCCGGCGAGCGGTCCCGCGACATTGATGTGCTTCTGGCCGGCCTCGCTGGTCGCCGCGATCTTCCAGCCGAACAGTTTTTCGCGCGACGTCTTTTCTAGCTGAGCCTGCACCGCATAGCCTCGGCGCGATCGCGCGGCCGCATCGCGCCGTCGAGCGCGCCGAGTTTTGTTCCGGCGTGCCAGTGATCGTGCAGGACTTTTGCGGCGGCCGCGATCTCGTTGTTGTCGAGCATGGTTCTTCGCTCCCGCGGGAATATTTTTGTGTTGCGCGCAATCTCACCACAAACGCGTCGCGCTTGTCGCGTGGGAAAACCGATGCTCAGCTATTGCAACACCCTACCCGATGACGATCCTGGTCTGCGAAGACATCCGTCGCAACAGCCGCAGCATCGAGGTCTTCGTCATCGAGACGCAGCCCGCGGTCGGCGCAAAATTCGGCCGCGCCAGATGCAGGAATACGGCGCTGCCGCGACCGGCGACGCGGGGTGCGGCGTTGTGATCGATCTCGACAATAAAGTCGTAGAGATGATCCGCGCGGGTCAGGCGGTCGCCGCCCTGCTCCCGATCGAGCCTGATCGGCCGGTTGTAGTGGCGATCTCTGGGGTCCTCGCACCAGGCATCCTCGCGGCGGATCGGCCGGGCCGGCAGCAAGGTCTTTGGCTGCCGGTGCCGGTCGGCGCGCCACCAGAGTTGCCTCGGATGGAAGATGCCGCGCGGGGTGCCGCCGTCGCCTTCGCGCTTGTTGGCGAGAATTCCGCCGCGCCCGAGCGCCACCGGCACGGTCCAACCGTCGGCCGAAAGCCAGCCGCGGCGCGGGTCGCCGGCGGCACGCCGGACTTCGATGAGCGAGAGCGGATGATCACGTTTATCTGTCATATAAGTGATTGAAATAGCTGATGTTCCTTTAAGAATCGTTCCAAACTAAACTTGCCTTGGACGAGCAGATCATTCTATCTCCCGGCATTACAGGACATTCACGTCCTGCCCCGCCGGATTTGAGGTAAGCTGCGTTGCCTTGTGAATCGGTAATGATCGCCTACCTGAGAGCGTATGTAGCCTACCTACGGCCGTAAGCGCTGCCCGCTTCTGACCGCCCCGCCCCCGAAGGATGACCATATGGCCAATGCCCGCAAGATCTTGATCGTGGATGACGATACCGATCTGCGCGATACGCTGGTCGAGCAGCTGTCACTGCACGAGGAATTCGAAGCCTCCGCAGTCGACACCGGCGCCAAGGGCGCCACTGCCGCCAAAGCCAATTCCCCCGATCTGGTCTTGATGGATGTCGGCCTGCCCGACACCGACGGCCGCGAAGTGGTCCGCAGCTTGCGCAAGGGCGGCTTCAAGGCTCCGATCATCATGCTGACCGGCCACGACACCGATTCCGACACCATCCTCGGCCTGGAAAGCGGCGCCAACGACTATGTGGCCAAGCCGTTCCGCTTCGCGGTGCTGCTGGCCCGGATCAGGGCGCAGCTGCGCCAGCACGAGGCCAGCGAGGACGCGGTATTCTCGGTCGGCCCCTACTCGTTCCGCCCCGGCTCGAAGATGCTGACCGGCGCCAATGCCAGGAAGGTGCGGCTGACCGAGAAGGAAACCGCGATCCTGCGCTTCCTCTACCGCGCCGGCCAGATGCCGGTGTCGCGCGAGACTCTGCTCCAGGAAGTCTGGGGCTACAATTCCGGTGTCACCACCCACACGCTGGAAACCCACATCTACCGCCTCCGCCAGAAGATCGAGAAGGACGCCGCCAACCCGGAAATCCTGGTGACGGAAGCCGGTGGCTACAAGCTGGTGCCGTGATACGCTTCGCGCTCGACGATTCGTGAAATCGAGGCGCACCGCGGTTACCGGCCCTGAATGTCGATCGATGATGACGTAGCCCTGCTTGAGCGGGTCCCGACGATGCGTCTGTTGGGCGAGAGTTCCTTGCGCATGCTAGCGATCGGCTCCGAGCAACGTGATTTCAATGCAGGCGAGGTGCTGTTCAAGGTCGGCGACGCCGCCGATGCCGGCTATGTCGTGCAGCGCGGCACCTTTCGGGTCGAGGAAGGTGGCGCCGAAATCATCGCCGGCCCCGGCGCGCTGATCGGCGAGCTCGCATTGATCGTCGCGATGAAGCGGCCGTCGACCGCCACCGCACTGGAGCGCGGCTCCGTGATCCGCATCGCGCGCAGCCTGTTCCAGCGCGTGTTGGAAAGCGACCCCGGCGCGGCCCGCCGGCTGCGCGACGAACTCGCGCTGCGCACCAGCCAGCTCGCGAGCGATATTCTGATCGCAGGCGGGAAGCTGAGCACGTAACCGTCGTCGTTCTACAATCCGTCATCTGAGGAGGCCGCAGCGCGGCCGTCTCGAAGGATGAACGGCCCCGCTGGTGGCCGTCGACCCTTCGAGACGCGCGCAAGAGCGCGCTCCTTAGGGTGACGGGTCAGGGTTTGACGTCAGCCTTAAACCTCCATCACCGCCGTCACCGGCACGTGGTCCGACGGGCGCTCCCAGCCGCGGGCGTCGCGGGTGATCTTGAAGTCGCTGACGTGATCCTTCAGCGCGCGCGAGACCCAGATGTGATCGAGCCGGCGGCCGCGGTCGCCGGCGGTCCAATCGGCGGCGCGGTAGCTCCACCAGGTGTAGACCTTTTCCGACATCGGGATCCGCTCGCGCGCGATGTCGAACCATTCGCCATGCGCCTGCGCCGCGAGCAGTTTCTCGGTCTCGATAGGCGTGTGCGAGACCACCTTCAACAGCTGCTTGTGCGACCAGACGTCGTGCTCATGCGGCGCGACGTTGAGGTCGCCGACCAGGATGTGGCGGGCGTCACCGCGCGGATGCAGCGGCTCGCACGCCTTCATCTCGTCGAGGAATTGCAGCTTGTGCTCGAACTTCGGATTAAGCGCGGGATCGGGAATGTCGCCACCGGCCGGCACGTAGAAATTATGCAGCACCACAGGCTTTGCGAGCTGCGCCTTTTCTCCGAAGGACACCGAAATGTGCCGCGAATCGATCTTGTCGCAGAACGTCCGGATGTCGGTCGTCTCGAACGGCAGGCGCGAGACGATGGCGACGCCGTGATAGCCCTTCTGTCCGTTCAGGGCGACGTGCTCATAGCCGAGCCGCTTGAAGCGCTTCAGCGGAAACGCATCGTCGATGCATTTGGTCTCCTGCAGGCACAGCACATCCGGCCGCGCGCTCTTCAGGAATTTGGCGACGATGTCGATGCGCAGGCGCACCGAGTTGATGTTCCAGGTGGTGACGGAGAACCGCATGAGAGCTGCGTCTTAGCACGGTTCTCGCGGCGGATTGGCGCGTTGTCCACAAGCAAGGATCGTAGGGCGGGTTAGCCGTAGGCGTAACCCGCCGTCCATCCGCGCAAGTGCGGCGGGTTACGCTGCGCTAACCCGCCCTACGCATCTCGCCTAGCCCGGCGACGAGCCCGGATAGGTCGTGAAGTCGATCTTGAACAGCCCCGGATCGGGCTTCTGCGTCGCGTCGAGATTGTAGACCGCAACTGTGGTGTCGTAGCCTTGCGGGTCGGTGACGGTCCACTGCTTGAGCTTGCCGTCCTTGGCGCCGACCATCAGCAGGAAGCGGCTGGTGCCGACCAGCGCCTGCTTCTCCTCGATGGTGATGCTGACGAACACGTCATCGGCGGTGACGCTGATGACGTTGGTGTCCTTCATCAGGTCGATGCGGTCCGACAGCAGATAGCGCAGCGGGGTCTGCGACAGTGGATAGACGTCCTGGGTAGCGAGCCTGCGGTCGCGCACCGCGACCGACGAGCCGTCGGCGATCACCTCGATCGGGCTCGGATCGTCATATTCGAAGCGCAGCTTGCCGGGCTTCTGGATGTAGAAGTCGCCCTTGGTCTTGCTGCCGTCGGGGCCGACCTGGACGAAATTCCCGACCAGCGTCTGCAGCGACGACAGATAGGCCGAGACCTTGGCGGCCTGCGCCTTCTGATTGGCGTCGAAGGTCTGGAAGATGTTGGCGGGGACGTTGCGGCGCGGATCGGGAATCACCGGGTTCGGCGGTGCCTGGGTGGCGCCGGTGGTGGTCGGGCCCTTGTCCGCATTGGTCTGCGCGCCGGCATCCTTCGCAGCGTCCCTGGCCTTCGGCGCAGCCTTCGGTGCCGCGTTGGGTGCGGGCTTCGGCGCCGGCGTGTTCTGCGCGGTTGCGGCGCCGGCGATCGCGGCGGCGGCGAGAACAGCCAGCGCGGTGCGCATGCCGCGGTCAATGAGGTGATTTGCCATCAGATATGTCAGGTCTCTGTTCGACGCTCGTCCCGCTTGGTCGGATTTTATCCCGCCTCTTCCGAGGGAGATATGGTTTTTCCGTGATGATCGCCCCCGATCAGAACTGGCCTTCTTCTTCCCCGACCAGGATTTCGCGCTTTCCGGCGTGATTCGCCGGGCCGACAATGCCCTCAAGTTCCATCCGCTCCATCAGCGAGGCGGCGCGGTTATAGCCGATCTGCAGGCGGCGCTGGATGTAGGAGGTCGACGCCTTGCGGTCGCGCTTGACGATCGCAACCGCCTGCGTGAACAGATCGCCGCCGCCGTCGCCACCCATGCCGGTGGCGTCGAACACGGCGCCGTCCTCGTCGGTCGGCTCTTCCGCGGTAACGGCTTCGAGGTATTCGGGTTGGCCTTGCGTCTTGAGGTGACGCACCACCTTCTCGACTTCCTCGTCGGATGCGAACGGGCCATGGACGCGGCTGATGCGGCCGCCGCCTGCCATATAGAGCATGTCGCCCTGGCCGAGCAGCTGCTCGGCGCCCATCTCGCCCAGGATGGTGCGGCTGTCGATCTTCGACGTCACCTGGAAGGCGATGCGGGTCGGGAAGTTCGCCTTGATCGTGCCGGTAATGACGTCGACCGACGGACGCTGCGTGGCGAGGATCACATGCAACCCGGCGGCGCGCGCCATCTGCGCGAGGCGCTGCACCGCGCCTTCGATGTCCTTGCCGGCGACCATCATCAGGTCGGCCATTTCGTCGACGATGATGACGATGTAGGGCAGCGGCTCGAGGTCGAGCTTCTCTTCCTCGTAGATCGCCTTACCGCTCTCCTTGTCGAAGCCGGTGTGCACGGTGCGGGTCAGCTCCTCGCCCTTGCCCTTGGCTTCGACGAGACGCTGGTTGTAGCCGTCGATGTTGCGCACGCCGAGCTTGGCCATGCGCTTGTAGCGCTCTTCCATCTCGCGCACGGCCCATTTCAGCGCCACCACCGCCTTCTTCGGATCGGTGACGACGGGCGTCAACAGATGCGGGATGCCGTCATAGACGGAGAGTTCGAGCATCTTCGGGTCGACCATGATCAGGCGGCACTGATCCGGGCGCAGCCGGTAGACCAGGCTGAGGATCATGGTGTTGATCGCGACCGATTTGCCCGAGCCGGTGGTGCCGGCGATCAGCATGTGCGGTGTGCGCGCAAGGTCGATGATGACGGGATCGCCGCCGATCGTCTTGCCGAGGCACAGCGGCAGTTTTGCCACCGAATCGACGCTCTCCTTGGCGACCAGCAGTTCGCGCAGATAGACCTTCTCGCGATGCGCGTTCGGCAGCTCGATGCCGATCGCATTGCGGCCGGCGACGACGGCGACGCGAGCCGACAGCGCGCTCATCGAACGCGCGATGTCGTCGGACAGCCCGATCACGCGCGACGACTTGATGCCAGGCGCGGGCTCGAGCTCGTACAGCGTGACGACCGGGCCAGGATTGGCCTTGACGATCTCGCCGCGCACGCCGAAGTCCTGCAGCACGCCTTCGAGCGCACGCGAATTGGTTTCCAGCTCGGCCTTGCTCAGTGGCTGGCGGTCGCTCGCCTTCGGCGCACTGAGCACGGAGACCGACGGCAGCTCGAACTTGTCGGAATTCTTCTTCTTCGGCTTCGGCTCGGCCTTCTTGCGCGGGGCGCGGGCGGCGGGAGCTTCCTCCTCGTCGTCTTCTTCCTCGTCGTCGAAGGCTTCGTCCTCGTCATGATCGTCGTCTTCGGCGGCGGGCGCGATCGACGGCGCGGTGCGGCCGGCGCCGATATTGGGCTCCTGGCGCTCGAACGCCGCCGTGCGACCCTGCGCTCCGCTCGACACCAGCGATCTGTAGGCGGTGGTGAACAACCAGCCGAGCCGGGCCTTGGTACTCATCACCGCGTGAAACAGCCAGCCCAGCGAGACCGAGCTGCGGTCGCTGTCTTCCTCCTCGACGAACGGCTCGTCGTCATCGGTGATCGGCGTCAGCTCGTCGTCTTGCTCCTGGGCGCCCCAGCCGCAGGCGAACAGGAAGGCCGCCGCCATCGCGACGAACAACACCAGGCCGAGCACGACGCGATAGATGAAGCCGGGCGGGCCGAACACCACGGCGGGTGCGCGCAGCAGCGCGTCGCCGACGACGCCGCCGAGCCCTGTCGGCAGCGGCCATGAAGTGTTGTGTGGCCAGCAGCTGGCAAAGCCGGCCGCGATCACCGTGCACAGGATCCAGCAGCCGAGCCGCAAGGCCTCGCGGTCGAACGGACGGTGCGTCAGCATCCGCCAGCCCCAGACAGCCACCGGCAGCAGCAGCATGATCGCGCCGAGCCCGAGGATCTGCATCAGGAGGTCGGCGCCGATCGCGCCGGGATAGCCGAGCACGTTGCGGATCGCGCGCGAGGTGGCGTGGCTCAGCGACGGATCCTGCACCGACCAGGTCATCAGCGCGGCAGTGATGGCGCCGGACAGCGCGATCAGGCCGAGCCCGGTCAGTTCGCGCAGCCGTCGCGCCAGCGCCTCGCGCAACGAGAGCGGCAGATGGCCGACCAGGGGGATGACACGTTCGATCGCTGGCATACTCAATCTTCGCGCTTCGCGATTAACCCAGGGTTTCGACCAGGCGATGCATCGCCTCGGCCGTCGATTCACTGTCGGAGACCAGCGCAAGGCGGATATAGCCCGCGCCCGGATTGGAACCGTCGTTCTGTTCGCGCGCCAGATAACTGCCGGGAATCACGCGGACGCCGGCGTCGCGATAGAGCCTGACCGCCGCGGCCTCGTCGCCGCCGCGTTCCGAGACGTCGAGCCAGACGCAGAAGCCGCCGGCGGGACGCTTGTACCCGTAGCGGTTGCCGAGGATCTGGTCGGCGAAATCGAACTTGATGCGATAGAGCCTGCGATTCTCTTCGACATGCGCCTCGTCGCTATAGGCGGCGACCGCGACATGCTGCAGCGGCACCGGCACCTGCGGTGCGGCGACATTGCGCAGCTCGTGGAACGCGGCCAGGAACTTTCGATCGCCGGCGGCGAAGCCGACGCGCATGCCCGGCAGGTTCGAGCGCTTCGACAGCGACTGGAACGCGACGACATTGGTAAAGTCGGGACCGCCACATTCCAGAATGCTGCCCGGCGCCTCGCGGGTGTAGATCTCCGAATAGCACTCGTCGCTCAGGATGATGAAGCCATGGCGATCGGCGAGCTGCTTCAGCCGCGTGAAATAGGCGCGCGAGGCGACCGAGCCTTGCGGATTGGCGGGCGAGGCGATGAAGAACGCCACGGTGCGCGCCAGCGTCGCCTCATCGATCGAATCGAGGTCGGGCAGAAAACCGTTGGCGAGCGTGGTCGGCAGATAGATCTGCTCGCAGTCGGCGGCGCGGGCGCCGGCGCCATAGGCCGGATAGAACGGGTTCGGCATCAGGATCGCCGGCCGGCCCTTGCGCTGTGAGACGTAGCGCGACGCAGTGATTGCGGCGAAGAACAGCCCCTCGCGGCTGCCGTTCAGCACCATCACCTCGCTCTCCGGATCGACCGGCCGCGCCAGTTGGAACCGGCTTCCCAGCCAGGTCGCGACTGCGCGGCGGAACGGCTCGATGCCCTTGGCGATCGGGTAGCGGCCGAACTCGGCGGTGTGCTTGGCGAGCACCGGCCCGACGAATTCCGGCACCGGGTGCTGCGGTTCGCCTAATGACAGCGTAATCAAGGGCTTGGCGGGTTGATACGGCGCCAGCAACTCGGTCGTACGCAAGAACGGGGAACGCTCGGCCTGGCCGGCGGAGGCGACATCGCCGGCGCCCTGCGCCAGGCCGGATGAGGCGGTCATTGCCATGGTTGAAATGCCAGCACTTTCACTGCGGTCGGGGGTGAGGGGGACCCGACCGTAAACCGATCAAATCACCATAGATAGGGCGAGGTTAAGACGCGATTAACCATCGGCGCCGCGGCACGATGTGCCGGCGCGTGATATCAGCGCTGGCCGCGCAGAACCGCACCGAAATTGCACCGAGACATGATTCACCGCCGCGCCATCAGGGCCCTCATCATCACGGGCGAACGCGAGGTCCTGCTGATGCGGATTCGCCCGCCGCACGGCGGCGACAGTTTTTGGATCGCACCGGGCGGCGGCATCGAGGGCGACGAGACGCCGGAAGCGACCTTGAAGCGGGAACTGGCCGAGGAATTGGGGCTGACCGAATTCGCGCCAGGCCCCGCCGTCTGGCGGCGTCACCACACCTTCAATTGGGGCGGCCGTCGGATATCCCAGAAGGAAGAATACCGGATTGTTCACGCTGACAGATTCGCGCCTGTGATGGCCGACAAGGTCGAGGCGAAAGTGCTGGATTGCTTTCGCTGGTGGCCGATCGCTGATCTGTCCGAAGCGCGTGAGCGGCTCACACCGCTTTCACTCGCCGGTATCCTTGAAAGATATCTGCGCGATGGAGCACCCGGCGAGCTGCCGGCCGAAGAAGTCCTGATCGACTGAAACGCCCGCCGGATACTGTCGCGGCTTCGAGCTATCCACGGTCCTTCGCGCCGGCGAGTCACGGTCCGTCCTCTCCTTCCCCCTGCAAGGGGGAAGGTCGGGATGGGGTCAGCCGCAGGCGACCGTGTAGGTGGAGAGAGCAGATCCCCACCCGCTTTGCTCTGACGAGCAAAGCGACCTCCCCTTTTCAAAGGGAGGTTAGCTGCGGGCGCTCGTCATGCCCGGGCTTGACCGGGCATCCATCAATTAGGCAAGAGTCTTGGGAAGCGGGATGGATGGCCGGGTCAAGCCCGGCCATGACGACCGCAGGAACATCGGCACAGCGCGCGCCTTAGCGCGCCGGCAGCTTCTCGAATGACGGCTTGCCGTCGGGCACATGGTGGAAGGTCTGCTTGTCGCAGGTGTAGATCGTCATCTGCGGCGTGAACACACTGGGGTCGTCGAAGGTGCCGACCTTCAGGATCGTGGCGGGCAGTCCGGGCACCTTGGTCACGAGATGCGTGCCGCATTCGGGACAGAACTCGCGCGTCACGGCGCGCTCGAGGTCCTTGCGGGTAAACTGCTTGGGCTCGCTGGCGGTGTATTTGAAGCCGGTGGTCGGCATCGCCAAGAACATGTTCGGTCCGCCACCGGTGATGTACTGGCATTCGCGGCACAGGCATTGCGCCGCCATCATCGGTTCGCCCTCGGCCTCATAGCGCACGTTGCCGCAATAACACCTGCCTTGCACCTTCATGACGTCCTCCGGTCTTTGTTGTCTGTTTTGTTGTCCGTAGCCTGTCTTTCCACAATGGCAGGCAATTCCGACATTATTTTCTCAATGGACGTAAAAAGAAAGGGGCTCCAACTTGCGCTGGAGCCCCTCAACGGTCCGGACATTGCCGGGTATGTGCCCGAACCGTAGTTCTGGGAACGACCGCTTGGGGAGGTCGCGCCCCGGGAGAACTCACATGTTGTAGGCGCGCTCCGTGTGCTCGGTGATGTCGAGGCCTTCACGCTCGGTCTCGACGTTGGCGCGCAGGCCGACGATCACGTCGACGATCTTGTAGAGGACCGCCGAGCCGATGCCCGACCACACCAGCGTGGTGGAGACGCCCCAAACCTGGGAGATCATCTGCGCCGCGAAGTCGTAATCGGCAACCTTCGGCGGGATCGCGGTGTAGTCGATGATCCCTGCACCGCCGAGCGCCGGGTTGACCAGGATGCCGGTGCCGAGCGCGCCGATGATGCCGCCGACGCAGTGGACGCCGAACACATCGAGCGAGTCGTCATAGCCGAGCGCGTTCTTCACGACCGTGCAGAAGAACAGGCAGACCACGCCGACCACGAGGCCGAGCACGATGGCACCCATCGGACCGGCGTAACCGGCCGCCGGGGTCACCGCGACGAGGCCCGCGACCGCGCCCGAGAGCGCGCCGAGCAGCGAGGGATGGCCCTTGATGATCCATTCCGCGAACATCCAGGCCAGCGCCGCCGCGGCAGTCGCCACGAAGGAGTTGGTCATGGCGAGCGCAGCACCACCATTGGCTTCGAGGTTCGAACCGGCGTTGAAGCCGAACCAGCCGACCCAGAGCAGCGAGGCGCCGATCATGGTCATGGTCAGCGAGTGCGGAGCCATCAGCTCCTTGCCGTAGCCGGTGCGCTTGCCGATCAGCAGCGCGCCGACGAGACCGGCGATGCCGGCGTTGATGTGCACGACGGTTCCGCCCGCGAAGTCGATCGCACCCTTCTTGAAGATCCAGCCGGCATCGGCGTTGACCGCGTCGAGCTTGGCCTGCGCCGCGGTCTTGGCCGCACCGTCAGCCGCAGCGGCGAGCGCCTTGGCGGCATCCTGGATCGCGTCCGGGCCAGCCCAGTACCAGACCATGTGCGCGATCGGGAAGTAGATCACGGTGACCCAGATCGGGATGAACAACGCGATCGCCGCGAACTTCATGCGCTCGGCAAAGGCGCCGACGATGAGGGCCGGCGTGATCGCCGCGAAGGTCATCTGGAAGCAAACGTAGACCAGCTCCGAGATGTTGGCGTCGACCGAGAAGGTCGCAGCCTTGGAGTCCGGAGTGACGCCCATCAGGAAGGCCTTGGAGAAGCCGCCGATGAAGTCGGATCCGCCGGTGAAGGCGAGGCTGTAGCCGTAGAGGGCCCAGAGCACGGTGACGATGCAGACGGTGTAGAACACCTGGGCCAGCACCGAGAGCATGTTCTTGGAGCGGACCAGACCGCCATAGAACAGCGCGAGGCCGGGGATGGTCATCAACAGCACGAGCACCGTCGAGGTCAGCATCCAGGCGTTGTCGCCCTTGTTGACGGTTGGCTCGGCGTAGGCGGCGGTCGCGGCGAAGAGGCCGACTGCGAGGGCCGCCAGTCCCGCGCCATAGGGACGCTTGAACGTCATGTTATTTCACTCCTGAGGTCTTAAGGTTTGAGCGCGAAATCAGAGGGCCGCGGCATCGGCCTCGCCGGTGCGGATGCGCACGGCGTGCTCGAGGCTGATGACGAAGATCTTGCCGTCACCGATCTGTCCGGTCTTGGCGGCGGAGGTGATGGCGTCGATGGTCTTGTCGACCTGATCGGAGGCGACTGCGACCTCGATCTTGATCTTGGGCAGGAAGCTCACGGCATATTCGGCGCCCCGATATATTTCCGTGTGCCCCTTCTGGCGGCCGTAGCCTTTGACTTCCGTCACCGTGAGACCGTGAACGCCAATGGCGGTCAGGGCGTCACGGACCTCTTCCAGCTTGAATGGCTTAATGATCGCCATAACAATTTTCATGAGTCCTATCCCCGCTTGGGCCCGGCGCGAACGAACGCCGGGAGTTTCGACTGAGGTTCACCACGCGGAGGACATTCACTACGCGGGCACAGCCAGGACCCTTAGAATCAAATGCCGTGCCAAACGGCGGGGGTTCGCTAATGGATTATGAATCAGGACCTTTTCCCGCTTTGCCGGGGGAATGTGCCCCTGCGCTATTCCGTCGCGCCTAAAATATAATCAGGTCTGTCTAATTCGGAAGCAGGTCAGGGTCTGGACACAATTCTGCCCAGCGGCGGGGCAGGGTTAGGTATTTAAATAAGGTATTGCCGGGCCATTAGGCGGCGTCCCGCGCTGCAAAGACCTTGTCGATCAGCCCCCATTCGAGCGCCTGCTCCGCCGACATGAAGTGATCGCGGTCCAGCGTTCGTTCCACATCGGCCTCGGAGCGCCCGCAATGCTGCGCATAAAGCCGGATGATGCGCCGCTTGGTCGCCTGCATCTCGGTGGCATGGATCAGGATGTCGGACGCCTGACCCTGGAAGCCGCGAGCGGCTGATGGACGTGGAGGCTGGCGTTCGGCAGCGCCGCGCGGTGACCGGGTTCGCCGGACATCAGCAGGAACGATCCCATGGAACGCGCGGTGCCCATGCACAGCGTGTGCACCGGCGCCTTGATGAACTGCATGGTGTCGTACATCGCAAGGCCGCTGGTGACCACACCGCCATACGAGTTGATGTAGAGGTTGATCGGCTTGTTCGGGTTGTCGGCCTCGAGGAACAGAAGCTGGGCGCAGACCAGTCCGGACATCGCATCATTGACCTCGCCGTTGAGGAAGATGATGCGTTCGCGCAGGAGCCTGGAATAGATGTCGAAGGACCGTTCGCCGCGCGCCGACTGCTCGACGACCATAGGGACGAGTTGCATCATGTCGCGCATCGGCGACCTCCCATGTCAGTAGATGATAAAGCTTGTGATCAGGCCGCGCGCATCAGGCAGCGGCCGTTGCTGTTGGCTGCGCGCGGCCGCCTATCGCTGACGTCGCAGGCTTCCTGAATGATGCGAAACCGGGTGCCGCCGGCCTCGTTCGGCTCGATCCGGAAGGTGACATGGCTTTCGCGAAACGGCGGCCTGGAATCGCGCAGGCGATAGCGCACTTCTTCACCTGCCACCGACGATTCGGGTTCGGCTCCTGACAGATCGCAATCGGGCAGCCAGCGTTCGCGCAGCGCTGGAATGGTTACCGCGCGCCATACCTTTTCGGGCGGCGCATCGAGTTGGTATTCGAGGACAAGGGCGGCGTCGGCGTGCTCAGGCTCAGCTGTGTCGCTCATTGATCCATGTCCTTCAACAGGTCGGAGAGCGCTTCGATGCGCTTCGGCCAATAGGCGCGGTAGCGGGCAAGCCAGGTCCCGATGCTGGCGATCCCGTCCGGGTCGACTTCATAATTCACGAAGCGGCCCTGCCGCTGTTCACGCACCAACCCCGCCGCGCGCAGCACCGCCAGGTGCTGCGACATCGCCGGCTGGCTGATCTGAAGTCCGTCGCGCAAGGCGCTGGCATTCAGACTGCCGCCTGCCAGCTTCTCGAAGACCTTGCGGCGGGTCGGATCGGCCAGCGCCTTGAAGATATCGGTGTCGACCATGACAACACATAAGCACATACTTATGTGTCGTGCAAGCCTGAACTGGCTGAACCGGGCGCCGGACGCCTACTGCAGCGCCTCGCCGTGCTGCGAGATGTCGAGGCCCTCGAGCTCCTGCTGCATCGAGACCCGCAAGGGGACGAAGGCGCTGACCAGTTTGAGCAGCACGAAGGTGACGCCGCCGCACCAGACCAGCGTGGCGACGACTCCGTAGAGCTGGATCAGGAGCTGGTTCGGATTGCCCTCGAGCAGGCCGGCCGTGCCGCCGATCGCCGACGCTGCGAAAACGCCGGCGAGTAGGGTGCCGGTCAGGCCACCGATGCCGTGGACGCCGAACACGTCGAGCGAATCGTCATACTGGAAGCGATGCTTCAGCCAGGTGCAGGCCCAGAAGCAGACCAGGCCGGCGATGATGCCGATGATGATGCCGTGCCACGGCGCGACGAAACCGGATGCCGGGGTGATGGTGCCGAGCCCTGCGACCGCACCCGAGATCATGCCGAGCACCGAGGGCTTGCGACGCGTCGCCCATTCGATCGCGCCCCAGGTCAGCGCGCCCGCACAGGCCGCAAGGTGGGTGGCGGTGATCGCCATCACCGCGCGCGAATTGGCGGCGAGTGCCGAGCCGCCATTGAAGCCGAACCAGCCGACCCAGAGCAGGCCGGTGCCCATCACAGCGAGCGAGAGATCGAACGGCGACAGATTATCGCTGCCATAGCCGTGCCGCTTGCCCATCACCTTGGCCGCGACCAGGCCGCTGATTCCAGCGGACAGATGCACGACGAGGCCGCCGGCAAAATCCAGCACGCCGATCTGCGCGAGGACGCCGCCGCCCCACACCCAATGCGCCAGCGGCACATAGGCGAAGACGAACCAGCCGATCGAGAACAGCACATAGGCGGAGAACCGCATGCGGTCGGCGACCGAGCCTGCGACCAGCGCCACGGTGATGATCGCAAACGTCATCTGGTACAGCATGAACAGCGCTTCGGGGATGGTCTTCGCCGCCGGATTGACGCTGTCGATGGTGATGCCGGCCATAAACCAGCGGTCGAGCGAGCCGAGCCATGGACCGTCGCCGACGAAGCTCAGCGAATAGCCGAAGGTGACCCAGAGGATCGAGACGATCGCAACGGCCGTGAGGCTCTGCGCCATCGTCGCCAGCACGTTCTTCTTGCGCACCATGCCGGAATAGAACAGCGCAAGCCCCGGGATCGTCATCATCAGCACCAGCGCGGTGGCGACGATCATCCAGGCGGTGTCGGCGCGGTTGATGCCGGAGGCGTTGGCGCCGGGATCCTGCGCGAAGGCCGGCGTGGCCCATGCGAACAGGATTGCAGCATTGATCGGCGCAGCGGATATCGCTGCACGAAGAGCTCGTGCCCCCATCATCATTCCCCGGCGTGTCGTGGTTTCTTGACGTGATTTATTGGCGTGTGGATTTGGCGCGCGCCGGCATCGTTGCCGGCGGCGATCTCGATTGAGCTTCAGAGCGCGTCGTTGTCGGTCTCGCCGGTGCGGATGCGCAGAGCGTGGTCGATCGGCGTCACGAAGATCTTGCCGTCGCCGATCTGGCCGGTGCGGGCGTTCTGGGTGATGACGCTGACCGCCTTTTCGGCGAGCTCGGTATCGACGGCGATCTCGATCCGGAGCTTTGGCAGGAAATTCACGACATATTCGGCGCCGCGATAGATCTCGGTATGGCCCTTCTGGCGGCCATAGCCCTTCACCTCGGTCACCGTCATGCCATGCACGCCGATCGCGGTCAGCGCCTGGCGTACCTCATCGAGCTTGAACGGTTTGATGATCGCGACGACGAGTTTCATGGCTCAGGCCTTCATTCCCTTGAGGTTTTCCGTGCGCGCCCGTCCCCGAGCCGGCGCGTGCCGTACCCGTGGGCTTGCACGTGCCGCCGCCCGGAGCGGCAAATTGCCATCCCGGGCCGGCATTTCGCGTCCGCCAAATCTGGCAGCTTTCTGGGCAAATGGCATAAAAAAGTTGCAGGTTGAAGCGGAAAACATGCGCAGCGGGTGAGCGCCGTCACTGTACGGAATGGAAACGCTCGGCCACAATGTGGCTTTCCCGCCCCGGCCAGCGGTCCTTGCTGGCCCGTTCTCGCCACAGCGCGTGCACTCGCGCCCCGAGGAAACAGAAAATGTCGAACCGAAACTGGTTTTATGCATCCGAAGGCCAGCAGAAGGGCCCTTTGCCTGAAGCTCAGCTCCGCGACCTGATCACCCGTGGCATGGTGGGGGCCGATACCCTGGTGTGGACCGAGGGCATGGCCGGCTGGCAGAAGGCCGGAGAGATCCCGGGCCTGGTTCCGAGCGTGGCGGGCGCGCCGCCGGCGTTTCCGCAGGCCGGACCGCCGCCGGTGGTGGCATCCGGAAGCTACAGCGGAGGCGCGCTGTCGGCCGACTTCCCGATCTGGGGCCTGTTCGGACGCAGCCTCCTGATGTTCATCGGCCAGATTTTCGTGATCCCCGCGCCGTGGACCGCGACCGCCCTGTATCGCTGGTCCATTCCCCACATCCGCGTGCCGGGCCGGCCGAATCTCGGCTTCACCGGGCAGCCGCTCGATATTTGGTACGTCTTTATCATCCTCGGCTTGCTGACCTACTCCAGCGCGGCCAACAGCACGATCGTTTCGCTGCTTTCCCTGGCGGTGCAGGGCTTCCTGAGCTGGATGATCGTCCGCTGGATCACAGGCCGTCTCAGCTCGAACGGCCAGGAGCTGCCGATCTCTTTCAAGGGCAGCCCGGCCGTCTATGTTGGCTGGTATGTGCTGATGGTGATCTCGGCCATCACCATCATCGGCTGGGCCTGGGTGATGACCGCCTGGATGCGCTGGATCTGCCGCAACATCGAAGGCACCCGCCGCGAGGTCACCTTCAATGCGACCGGGCTCGAGGTGCTGTGGCGAACCATCGTGTTCGCGGTCGGCTGCAGCTTCCTGATCCCGATTCCGTGGGTGCTGCGCTGGTACGCGAACTGGATCATCTCGCAATTCGCGCTGACCGAGCGCGGCGCCTACGCCAACACGTAAGCTCGCAGGGCGCTCCCTCTCTTCGTCCTTGCGGGGAGAGGGGCGCTCGCGAAATGCCGACTTTCTCACCCCCGCCAACGGTCCCGCTGGCCTGTTTCCGCTGGTGCGCCGCCTCGAGGAAACGAAATGTCGAACCGATCCTGGTTTTATGCATCCGAAGGCCAGCAAAAGGGCCCGTGTTCGGACGCCGAACTCCGCAACCTCTTCGCCAGGCGAAAGGTGAGCGCGGATACGCTGGTCTGGAGCGAAGGGATGTCGAGCTGGACCAAAGCCGGTGACGTCCCCGGCCTCCTGAACAACGCGCCACAGCCAACGAAGGCCTTCGGTCAAGGCGCGGCCCGGCTGGATCCATCATTCGGCAATGGCGACGCCCCGCTCGGCCAAACCCTGGGAACGGGGAAAATCCAGGAACTGGACATCACCCTCGGGAGATTGCTGAAGTTCTACTGGCTGTTTCTTTGGCGGTCGTTTCTCGGATCAGTCGTGATCGGCTTTGTGCTCGGATTCTTCATCGGCTTTGGGTTGAGGCTGTTCGGTGCGCCGCCATCCCTGACAAAAACCATGAGCAGCCTGGCCGGCGCCGTCGTTGGCGTGGTCTGGTCGATTGTCTGCCTGCGGATGGCGTTCGAAAAGAAATACAGCGACTTTCGAATCGCATTTGTGCCGCGCGACACCGGGCACGATTGATCGCGCGGACGAGGCGGCGTGGCGCAATCTCTATTTGCGTTCGCGCACCGAGCCCTCTTGCGCGACGGACGCCACCAGCGTGCCGTCGGGCTTGAAGATCAAGCCGCGGGTCAGGCCGCGGCCTGACTGCGCGCTCGGCGAATCCTGCGCGTAGAGCAGCCATTCGTCGGCGCGGAACGGGCGGTGAAACCACATCGCGTGGTCGAGGCTTGCCGGCATCATGCGCCGGTCGAACAGCGTGCGGCCGTAGCGCGCCATCACGGCATCAAGCAGCGAGAAATCCGACGCATAGGCCAGCGCGCACAGATGCAGCGCCGGATCGTCGGGCAGTTTCGCCGCGGTGCGGATCCAGACATGGATGCGGCCGTCGTCGATCTGCTGGCCGAAATAGCGGCCGAGCTCGACCGGGCGCAGCTCGATCGGCCGGTCGCTCTCGTAGTAGCGGCGGATGAACTCCGGCATCTCCTTGAACATCGGCTGCTTCGAGACTTCCTCCGCGGTCAGCTTCTCCGGCGGCGGCACGTCGGGCATCTTCTCCTGATGATTGAAGTTGCTCTCCTCGTCGGCATGGAACGACACCATGATGGAGAAGATCGCGTTGCCGTGCTGGATCGCGGTGACGCGGCGCGTGGTGTAGCTCTTGCCGTCGCGCAGCCGCTCGACCTGGTAGATGATCGGGATCTGCGGATCGCCGGGCAGGATGAAATAGCAATGGATCGAATGCGGCAGGCGCCCCTCAACGGTGCGGCAGGCCGCCACCATCGCCTGGCCGATCACCTGGCCGCCGAACACGCGCTGCCAGCTCGTCTTCGGGCTGTTGCCGCGGAACAAATTCACCTCGAGCTGCTCGAGATCGAGGATGGACAATAGGTCGATCAGGCTCTTGGACATGGGGGCTTTCGTTGTCGTCTCGGCGTCATTCCGGGGCGATGCGCCAGCATCGAACCCGGAATCCCGAGATTCCGGGTTCTCGCTTCGCGAGCCCCGGAATGACCGTCGGGCTTGTTTCTGCCCCCTGTTTCGCCCAGCTATTATCAGGTAGCAAGCACAGTCTGAGAGCGCAGCGCGCGTAAAGGAACGGCATGCCGGCACAACGTAGTATTGTCATCTGCGGGGGCGCATTTGCTGGGTTGGCGCTGGCCGTGGCGTTGCGCCAGGGACTTGGGCCGGACATCCCGGTCGTTGTGGCCGATCCGGCGCTCAGCCAGCGCCCGAGCCGCGATCCGCGCGCGACCGCGATCGTGGCGGCCTGCCGGCGGCTGTTCGAGACCCTTGGCGTCTGGGGGCAGGTCGCGCCCACCGCGCAGCCGATCACGGACATGGTCGTGACCGACTCCAAGCTGGAGGATGCGACGCGTCCGGTGTTCTTGACCTTTGCCGGCAATGTCGAGCCCGGCGAGCCGTTCGCCCATATGGTCGAGAACCGCTATCTGATCGATGCGCTGGCGACCCGCGCCGAGGCCGAGGGCGTCGAGCTGCGTGCCACCGCGGTGTCGTCGTTCGAATCACGGCCCGATGGCGTCACCGTGACACTGGCCGATGGCACCGTGATCGATGCGAGCCTGCTGGTTGCAGCCGACGGCGCGCGGTCGAAGCTGCGTGAGCGCGCCGGGATTGCGACCCATGGCTGGGACTATGATCAATCCGGCATCGTCGTCACCGTCGGGCATGAGCGCGCGCATCACGGCCGCGCCGAGGAGCATTTCCTGCCCGCCGGCCCGTTCGCGATCCTGCCGCTGACCGGCAATCGCTCGTCGCTGGTGTGGACCGAGACCCGCAAGGACGCCGCGCGGATCATTGCGTTGAACGACGAGGAATTCCACGCCGAGCTCGAGCAGCGCTTCGGCCTGCATCTCGGCGAGATCAAGGCGCTCGACAAGCCGCGTGCGTTCCCGCTCGGCTATTTCGTCGCGCGTTCCTTCATCGGCGAACGGCTGGCGCTGATCGGCGACGCCGCGCATGTGATCCACCCGATCGCGGGGCAGGGGCTCAACATGGGCCTGAAGGACGTCGCGGCGCTGGCCGAGGTCGTGGTCGATGCGGCGCGGCTCGGCATCGATCTCGGACAGGCCGACGTGCTCGAGCGCTATCAGCGCTGGCGGCGCTTCGACACGATGGCGATGGGCGTCGCCACCAATTCGCTGAACTTCCTGTTCTCCAACGAATCGACCCTGCTGCGCACCGTCCGCGACATCGGATTGGGCCTCGTCGACCGTGCGCCGCCGTTGAAGGAGATGTTCATCCGTCAGGCGGCGGGGCTGTCCGGCGAGGTGCCGCGGCTGTTGAAGGGCGAGGCGCTGTAGCGCCTGAGGCAATCATTTCTGTGAAATGAATCCCGCCACCGCGTCGATCAGGTCGGGGTCGAGCGGCCGCTCCGGCTGATTGTAGCTCGCCACATCGTCGGTCGCGTCGGTGACGTCGACCAGCACGTGATTCATATCCGGCAGCCACAATGATTTGGCCGCGACGTCGGCGGTGGTGAGCGCGAGGAAGTCGAGCCGCGCCAGCTGATGATCGCGGCCGCCGGCGATGATCAGTGTCGGCCCGGTGATCTTTCGCATCGGATCGATCGGATCCTCGGTGAAGCCGGATGCGATCGCGGGCTGCATCGCGGGCGCGATCGCAAGCCCCGCCGGCGGCGGGTCGACGATCCGCCCGGCCATGATGTCATCGATGGCCTTTCCGATCGGCGCGAATTTGTCCGGCGGCAGCCGCTTCTCGAGCTGCGCCTTCAACAGGTCGCCCTGCTTGCGCGCCGCCGTTGCCAGCAGCACCAGCCGGTCGACCGGCCCGCGCTGTGCGGCGAGGATCGCGACCATGCCGCCTTCGCTGTGCCCGACCACCGCAACACGAGAGAATCGGCCGCTGCCGCGCAGATAGTCGATCAGCGCCGCCGCGTCGCCGACGAAGTCCTTGAAGCGAAAGTCCTCGGGACGACCGAATTCCTTCTTCCACTCGCTGGCGCCACGCTTGTCGTAGCGCAGTGTCGCGATGCCGCGCGCGACCAGCTGCTCGGAGAGTTTTTTCAGCGTTGCCGGCTTGAGCTGCGGCCCGTTGCCGTCGTGATCAGTCGAGCCGGAGCCGGCGATCAATAACGCCACCGGCGGCTTTGCGATGTCAGGCGGGACCGTCAGCACCGCGTCAATGGGGCCGATGCGCAGCCTGCTCTCGTCAGCTGCGGCGCTCGCCAGCGAGACGAGCAGCAGCAGCCATGTGACGAGGATGCGCATTTGGTCCTCTTATCGGAGCATGATCTTTTCGGAAAACCGCTTCACACTTTTCCGGATCATGCTCTAGTCGATCTTGCGCGCCTCTTCCGGCAGCATGATCGGGATGCCGTCGCGGATCGGATAGGCGAGTTTTGCGGACCGCGAGATCAGTTCCTGCCGCGCGGCGTCGAATTCCAGCGGCCCCTTGGTGATCGGGCACACCAGGATTTCGAGCAGCTTCGGGTCGGCGGTGCTGTCGAGATGGTCGGTCGTGGAATTCATTGCGGTCTCCGACTGGAGCGTTTTCGAGCGAAGTGGGCACCGGTTCGCGTGAAGAAAACGCGTCAGAATAAACTAGCCATCGTGTAGCACAGGCAAATACCGGCTGTCAGCGCTTGGCCATGCGCAACAGCTCGTCGATCGCGGCCTGCTGCCGCGCCTTCGGCAGCGCCTGCTCGGACAGCGCATAGCCGATGAATGCCCAGTAGAAGATCTGCGCGCGGCCGCGCGCCACGTCGTCGGGGAAGCCGGCCTGCCGGAGCAGGGTTTCGATGTAGCCGATCCGGCGCTGGTCGACCTCCAGCACGGCGGCGCGCGCTTCGCCATCGACGGTGGCCCAGCTGCGGACCGCGCGTTCCAGCGCCAGCCGCGCCGAGAAGGCGCGGCGCAGCAACAGCGCCAGCGCCTCGTCGCCTTTCGGGATGGTCTCCAACTCGGCGATCACCTGCTCGGCGGCGACCTCACGCCAATGGTTGAGGATCGCGCTGCGGTAGGCGGCGATGTCGGCGAAATGCCAGTAGAAGCTGCCGCGCGAGACGCCCATGACCTTGGCCAGCGGCTCGGCCTTCAGCGCCGTGAAGCCGGTCCTTGCCAATGTCTTCAGGCCCTGATCGAGCCAGTCCTTGGCTGAAAGCTGTTCCGTCATGGTTCCCCGTCCGCCCCGTCGACCATACACAACTGTATTGACAGGCGCCAGCGGCCGGTGTCATATCCATACAGTTCTGTATGGAGACATCCGATGCGTGATCTCTTGCTTCAGGGTGCCGGCGTCGTCGCCATTGTGGTCAGCCTGATCCATGGCGTGCTCGGCGAGACCAAGGTGTTCGCGCGCGCCACGATCGAGCCGCCGCGGCTGCGCTTCCTGCTCCGCCTGGTCTATCAGGCCGGCACTGTGGCCTGGATCGGCGGCGGCGTGCTGCTGGTCGTAGCGCCTACGATGGCGTCGGATGCCGCGCGGCACTGGATCGTGGCGACGCTCGCCGTCGTGTTCGGCTTCGCCGCGCTGGCAAATGCGCTGGCGACGCGCGGCCGGCATTTCGGCTGGATGGCGATGAGCGCGGTCGTCGCGCTCGCGGCCGCCGGCTATTAGAGCGTTTTCGAGCGAAGTGGACCCCGGTTCGCGTGAAGAAAACGCGTCAAAACAAAAAGCTAGAGCTTCGGTTCTGATTCAATCAGAACCGAAAATGCTCTAGCGAGCGCAATGGAGCTTTGCGTGACCACTGGTCCGGGATTCGATCTCGAACGTCTCATTGCGACCAATGCATCGGCGGCCTTCAACCGGCTGGCCGGTTTCGAAGTGGTCTCCGCCGGTGCCGGCGCGGTGGAACTGCGCATGTCCTGGCGCGACGATCTCACCCAATATGCCGGACATCTGCACGCAGGCATGATCGCGGCCCTGCTTGACACCGCCTGCGGCTTTGCCGCGGCGTCGATCGCGGGTTCCGTCACCGCATCGCATTTCTCGATGAATTGTCTCAAACCTGCCGTGGGCCGCCGCTTCATCGCCAAGGGCACCACGCTACGCGCGGGACGCAGGCAGGTCTTTGCGCGCGCGGAACTGCTTGCGGAGAACGAGCTGGACGAGATGTCGCTGGTCGCAACCGGTGAAACCGTGTTGGTTCCGCTGGACGGTTGAGGTGTCCGGTTGCCGTATGGGTGCGAAATTGATGGAGCTATCAATTTCGGTGGGGAATCGGCTTACGCGCGGATAACCATGCTACCGAAAGTTGAGAAAAATTATCGAGATAGACATTCAATCGGCCTAGCGTGTCTGCGCGGACAACCATGGACCGATGCATGTTTCGTGTTCTTACGTGTCTTTCAGGTGAGCATGACTGGGGGCTCGTCCTGCTCGCCGGACTGGTCTGTTTCGTTGCCAGCATCGTTGCGGTCAACATCTTCCATCGTGCAATCGCCACGCAGGCGAGGACGCGCCTGATCTGGATTGCGATCGCAGGTGCTGCGATCGGCTATGGCATCTGGGCAACGCATTTCATCGCGATGCTCGCCTACGAGCCGGGCGTGCCGACCGGCTACGGTATCGTCCTGACCGCACTGTCACTCGCTGCGGCGATGATGCTGACGTCGTGCGGCCTTGGCCTTGCCGCCAGCGACCCCAGCCGGTGGCGTGCGCCGGTCGGCGGCGCGGTGATCGGCGCCGGCATCGCCAGCATGCACTATCTGGGAATGTGGGCGCTCGAAGTGCCGGGCCATGTGGTCTGGTCGCTCGACCTCGTGGCGGCCTCCGTCGTGCTCGGCATGCTGTTCGGCTATGCCGCGCTGGCGATCGCGGTCCGCCATCAGGACCGCTGGATGTCGCTCGCTGCGGCGCTGTTGCTGACGCTTGCGATCGTGTCGCATCATTTCACCGCGATGGGCGCGGTCGAGATCGTTCCGGATCCGCTGCAGGCCCCCGCCGGGCTGTCGCTCTCTCCCGCTTTCCTCTCCATCGTGATCGCGGGCGTGGCGCTTTCGGTGCTCGGGATGAGCCTGGTCGGCGTGCTCGCGGATCGCCGCCTGGCGCTGCGCACCCGCCGCTTCGAGGAGATCATCAGCCAGCTTTCGCTGGCGCGGCAGCAGGTCGAGGCGTCGCAGAAGGAGCTGGAGGAACACAGGTTCCGGCTGGATACGGCGATCAACCACATGGGCGAAGGTCTCTGCATGTTCGATGCGGAGAAGCGCCTCGTCGTCTGCAATGACCGTTACGCCAAGATGTACCGGCTGCCGCCGGAACTGCTGCTGCCCGGCACGGCGCATCGCGAGATCATCACGCATCGGATCGCCAACGGCATCCTCAAGGGCGAGACCAGCGACAGCGCCGCGACGCAGGTGCTCGCGACATTGAATGCCCTGCCGGCGGGCGAGATCAGCAGCCGGGTCGACGAGCTTGCCGACGGCCGGCTGATCTGCGTGACGCGGCAGCCGATGACCGGCGGCGGCTGGGTGGCGACGCATCGCGACGTCACCGAGCAACGGCGCTCCGAGGCCAAGATCACCCACATGGCGCAGCACGACGCATTGACCGATCTGCCGAATCGCGTGCTGCTCAAGGAATGGATGGAACAGGCGCTCTCCGGCGCCCGGTGCGGCGGACCGAGCCTCGCGGTGCTGATGCTCAATCTCGACCGCTTCAAGGACGTCAACGACACGCTCGGGCATCCGGCGGGCGACGCGCTGCTCAAATCGGTGGCCGCGCGGCTGCACAGATGCGTCAGCGAAACCACACTGATCGCGCGGCTCGGCGGCGACGAGTTCGCAGTGATCGACTACGTCACCGATCCGGTCGCGGAAGCGGGCTTGCTCGCCGAGAAGATCAGAAAGGCGCTCAGCGAGCCGATCGATCTCGGCGATCATCGGGTCACCACCACGACCAGCATCGGCATTGCAATCGCACCGCGCGACGGTACCGATTCCGACGAGGTCCTGCGCAGCGCCGATCTTGCGCTCTACTCGGCCAAGAGTGGCGGCCGCGGCTCATTCCGCTTCTTCGAGCCGGAGCTCGATCGGCTGTTGCAGGCACGGCGCAGCCTCGAGCGCGACATGCGCAGCGCGCTCGTCAACGGCGAGTTCGAGTTGCACTATCAGCCGTTCATCAATGTCGCGAGCGGGGAGACCTGCGGCTTCGAAGCGCTGTTGCGGTGGCATCACCCGCAGCGCGGCATGATATCCCCGATGCAGTTCATTCCGCTGGCGGAAGAGACCGGCCTGATCGTGCCGCTCGGCGAATGGGTGCTGCGGGCCGCTTGCGCCGAGGCCGCCAAATGGCCCGAAGATCTCAAGATCGCGATCAATCTGTCGCCGGTGCAGTTCAGGAGCCCGGACCTCGTTCCGGTGATCGTGCGCGCGCTGGCGAACGCGGGAGTTTCGCCTGACAGGCTCGAGCTCGAAGTCACCGAAACGGCGATCATCCAGGACAGCGAGGCGGTGTTCGCGGCACTCAGCCAGCTGCACGATCTCGGGGTGCGGATTGCGCTCGATGATTTCGGCACCGGTTACTCGTCGCTGAGCTTTCTGCAGAAGTTTCCGTTCGACAAGGTCAAGATCGACCGCAGCTTCGTGTCCGAACTCGCCGGCGCAACCGACGAGTCGCGCAGGATCGCGCGCGCGATCGTTCGATTTGCCGTCAGCCTCGGCAAGACCACGACGGCCGAAGGCGTCGAGACCAGGGAGCAGTTCGACATCCTCCGCGCGGACGCCTGCGTGGAAGTGCAGGGCTTCCACTTCAGCCCGCCAGTGCAAAGCGAGAAGGTCGCGCAAATGATCGGTGGGCGGATCATGGCATCCGCGCAACGCCCGGCAGTTCGATTGGCAATGGCGGGCGCCGCCTCCTGACTGCCGGACCGCGGCAGCGAACCGGGTCCGTGAGGCGTAAGGCCGCAGCAGGCGATCAAAACCGGATTGCGCGTGGAGACCAAAGCGGTTTTCGCGACCGTTAGAATACCTCTAAAGCCAGCCCGCAAACGCGCTTGCTTGACTTGGCAATCACCTCAGTTTTGTTCACGCATGTGCTCCGCGCGAGGGCGTTGCGGGCATGATCGAAAACGGAGGGGAGATGCGCGTGAAAGTGATTTTGAGTGCGGTGCTCGCAGCTTGTGTTCTGGGGCTGATGGGATCGGCGGCACTCGCCGACGGCTACAAGAATTGCACCAAGCTCGACAAGGCGTCGTGGAAGCCGGCAAGCGATGCCGAAGCCAAGGCCAAGGCTGCCGGCTACGAGGTGCGGCGCTCGAAGGTCGAGGGCTCCTGCTACGAGGTATACGGCGTCAAGGAAGGCAAGCTCTACGAGCTGTTCTACAGCCCGGAGGATCTCAGCCTGAAGCACACGATCGCGAAGTGAAGCAGGCGCGATGATCGAGGCGGCGTCCGGTGCGCGCAGCGCGACCAGCGTGCAGGTCTGGGACCTGCCGCTGCGGCTCTGGCACTGGGCGCTCGCCATCCTCGTCCTCGTCGCATGGGTGACGCCCAGCGCCTATGACCGGCTTCACCGGCTGGCGGGCTATGCCGTGATCGGACTACTGGCGTTCCGGCTGATCTGGGGCTTTGCCGGCACCCGCTACGCGCGCTTCGGCAGGCTTGGCGTCCGGCTGCGCGCCGCGCCGCGCTACATCTGGAATCTCCGCCGCGGCATCACCGGGCGCTATATCGGGCTCAATCCCGCGGGCACCGTGATGCTGGTGACGCTGCTGCTCCTGCTCGCGGTCTCGGCGATCACGGGCGCGATGGAGGTCACCGTCACCTTCTTCGGCGTCTGGTGGGTCGAGGACACCCACGCCTATGCCTCCGATGCCGTCCTCATCCTGGTCGCCCTGCACGTGCTCGGCGTCATCGTGGTGGGGCTGCTGCAGCGTCAGAACCTGGTGCGCGCGATGTTCACCGGACGCAAGCAGCTTCGCAATCGCTGACGTGGAAGGCTGCCGGGACCAAGGCTCGTTGTTTGAGCATGATCTCCGCGCAAGCGCGGCGCGCTTGCCGCGAGGGAAAACCGCTTCGCACTTTTCCGGATCGTGCTCTATTGCACCGGCGGATCGCCGCTGGTGCGCTTCTTGGCGAGATCCATCTCGGTGACGGCGATCAGGATTTCGGCGCGGGTCTTCAGGTCGGGCGCCTCCAGCATGGCCTGCTTCTCGGCCGGGCCATAGGGCGACATCATCGCCAGCGCGTTGACCAGCGCCTCGTTGGGCGCGGACTCGATGCCCTCCCAGTCGACCTTCAGATTGTTGGCTTCGAGGAAATCGGCGAGCACCTCGAGCAGCGCCTTGCGGTCGACGGCGTCCTCGCCCTTGCGCGCGGTGAAGTCGCCGGTGAAGGAGAAGAAGTCGACCTTGCACTGCCGGTACGGCGTCTGCACGGACAGCTCCTCGACCACCTTGAAGCGCGCGACGCCGGTCAGTTCGAGGATGTAGCGGCCGTCGCCGGATTCGGCGAGCTGGGTGATGCGGCCGACGCAGCCGATCCGGAACAGCACCGGCCTCGCCTCTTTGTGCGAATGCGCCACGTCGGGCTGGATCATGCCGATCAGGCGGTGGCCGTCGCGCAGCGCGTCGTCGATCATCGCGAGGTAGCGCGGCTCGAAGATGTTGAGCGGCATCTGGCCGCGCGGCAAAAGCAGCGCGCCAGGCAGCGGGAACACCGGGATGATCTCCGGGAGCTCGCCGGGCCCGCGATATTCGGCATTGATCGGCATCTGCGGTCCCGCTGCTGTGACGGGCGTGCGTTACGAGAACAGGATCGTCGACAACCGCTTGCGCCCCTCGACGGTTGCCTCATCGGTGCCGCCCCACGCCTCGAAGAACTGCACCAGCTGCTTGCGCGCGCCGTCGTCGTTCCACTTGCGGTCACGCTTGACGATCGCGAGCAGTTGCTCGGTCGCCTCGGAGCGCTTGCCCGCCGCATTGAGCGCGGTCGCGAGATCGAATCGAGCCTGATGATCGAGCGGGTTTGCGGCGACTTTCTGTTCCAGCTCCGCGATCGGTCCGACCGACTGCGCCTGCTCGGCGAGATCGATCGCCGCCTGCACCGCCTTCACCGCGGCATCGTTGCGCTTGGATTCCGGCACCATCGCCAGCGTCTGCTTGGCCTGCTCGACCGCGCCGGTCGTCATGTAGCATTTGGCGAGGCCGGCCAGCGCCGCGATGTTGGTGGCGTCATGCGCCAGCACCTCGGCATAGATCTGCGCCGCCGCTTCGGCGTCGCCCTCGGCGAGCACGGCGTCGGCCTCGGCCAGAATCTCCGCGAGATTCGGCTCGCCGGCGGCGGGCACGCCCTTGGTGATCTTGTCGATGAAGGCGTTGACCTGGCTCTCCGGCACCGCGCCCATGAAGCCATCGGCGGGCTGGCCGTTAACGAAAGCGATCACGGCCGGGATCGACTGGATGCCCATCTGGCCGGGGATCTGCGGATGCTCATCGATGTTCATCTTGACCAGCTTGACCCGGCCCTTGGCGTTGCGGACCGCCTTTTCCAGCATCGGCGTGAGCTGACGGCAGGGACCGCACCAGGGCGCCCAGAAGTCGATCATAACCGGCTGGCGGCGCGACTCCTCGATGACGTCCTTGACAAAGGTCTGGGTCGTCGTCTCCTTGATCAAATCGGGCGCTGCCTGGGGCGTGGGGCCGCCCTGCTCCATTATCGTCACGTTGTCCTCACCTGGTCTTCTGAGGTCGGAAATCCGGGGGCGTTCTAGCACGCTCCGCACGGCACGTTCAGCCGTTCTGTCAGGCTAGAGCATGATCCCGGAAAAGTGGGAACCGGTTTTCCGAAGATCATGCCCATAAATGGCGGTCGGCCAGCAAAATTCAATCGCTTGGCGTCCGTCCTGTTCCATCGGAGATCGGGTGGGTTCGCGCTCCGGCCAGGCCGATCATGGCAACCCTTCAGGGCAACGGGGGGCGCCCATGGCAAAGGCCTATTACAGCACCGTGTTCGAGTAGCCGGCCGGCGAGGTCTGGAAAATCATCCGCGATTTCAACAATTACCCGGTCTGGGCCCACGGCGAGGGGGTGAGCGAGATCGAGCAGGGCAAGTCCGGCGATACGGTCGACGGCGATCGCGCCTTTATCGAATGGTCGGCGGTGTTCGATTGCGACGCCGACCGCCGCGCTGGCCCGGACGCTGGCCGGCTGGTTCGAGAGCTGGCTCGAATTTCTCCGCGACAGGACGGCGGTCTGAGACCGGTTCCCGCCAATACGCGAAGAATTTATCGCGCCGGCCGGGTTTTCGGCCGATTCGAGCTCAATTTTTAAGGAAACCGTGCGATTTCGTGAGGTCCGGACTGCGCTCTTGTGTTGCATTCACAGACAGCATTTGGCATAGGTCTGCCGTTGTCGGCGAGCGATCGCCGCCAGTTCGGATGCGGGTGTAGCTCAGTGGTAGAGCACGACCTTGCCAAGGTCGGGGTCGAGGGTTCGAGCCCCTTCGCCCGCTCCAAACTTTCTCGCTGACCGAGCTGACAGCCTGATGAAGCCCGCCCGTCACAGCGGGCTTTTTGCTTGTCAGGCGGTGCCGGCGCGCGAGGTTTTGCGCCGACATCGCGCCGCTCCGGCGGGCCCGTCATTAACCGTCAAACGATGCATTCTCAAAACTGATAGAAATCTGTGGTTGTGTCGGCGTTGAAATGGCTGCCGCTCGCCTTCCGATGCGGCAAGCAAGTGCATGATGTCGATCAGCCGGACGCCAGATCCCGTCTTCAACCGCCGCCTGGCACGCGCAAGCGTGGCAGTGCTGGTCGCGCTCGTCGGCAATTGGGCATCGTCGCCGGTTTCGGCACAGCAATTGCCGAGCGACTCGGCGTATACCGCGGCGTCCAGCTTTGCTGCCGCGCCGGAATTTGAGCCCGCCGAAGAACGCCGGCGGCCGCGGGTGTACATCACGACGCGATCAGGCGGCGGCCGGCAGAACTTCTGCGTCAGGACCTGCGACGGCCGCTTCTTCCCGCTGCCGCGCGTGAGCGAGGCGGCCAATGTCGGGGCATGCGAGGCGGCCTGTCCCGCCGCCGAGGTGAAGCTGTATTCCGGCTCCGACATCGACAGCGCCATGACCGAGCAGGGCGAGACCTACAAGACGCTCGCAAACGCATTTCGATTTCAGCGCGAGATCGTGCCGCAATGCTCATGCCGCACCGGCGCAACGCTTGGCCTCTCGCCGATTGCGATCGAGAACGATTTGACGCTTCGCACCGGCGACATCATCGCCGCCGATGACGGCTTCAAGATCGCGGCGATCTCCAGCGGGCAGAAGCGCAGCGTGCTGTTCAGGCCGTTGTCGAAAGCGAACGCGCAGGCGCTCGGCCTGGCGCGGATCTCGTCGCGATAGAACGGTCGCGAGCGTTGGCGTCGTTTGAATATTGCGTGCAGTGCAGAACGGCTGCAGGACAGTCGGCTTTCGTTCGCACGTTCCCAAGGAATTGTTGCAATCAACAGCTTTGACATCTTTAGAAACGACAGCGGCTGTTGACTTGCCCAAAATCCCTCGCTTAGATTGCTTCCAGATTATTTTAGTATTTTTCTAATCATTGCATAAGGGGTGGGACATTTCGCATTTCCTTGCCGCTCCAATCCGCCTGAACGGCCCCGATTGGATTTCCGTCACCTGATCAGCTCGACGCACTGACTGAGCCCGGCAGCTTTTCCGCTGCTGTATGGCTTTCGCATTTTTTTGCTCTCGAGCGGTTCGTTTCGGCTGATCTCGCCGATTTCGCACGCCGATTTCGTCTGCTGATTTCTGAAGTCTGCCGACTACTCGCATTGCACAGCAACAATTGATCACGCGAAGGGGGTTACTATGGGAACATTCTCCGGCACATCTGGCAACGACACGGTTACCGGCACGCCTAACGGTTCGAACACCAACGACACGCTATCCGGGCTTGGCGGCAATGACACGCTGATCGGCGGCGATGGCGCCGATTCCCTGGACGGCGGCACCGGACAAGACTTCGCGTCCTACATCGACTCGGGCACCGCGGTTGTAGCAAGCTTGGCGAACCCGGCTGTCAATACGGGTTTCGCGGCCGGGGACACCTACACCTCGATCGAAGGCCTGATCGGCAGCAACTTCAACGACACGCTGACTGGCAACGGAAACACCTCTTACCTGCAGGGCGGATTGGGAGCCGACTCGATCATCGGCGGTTCTGCCAACGACTACGCCGACTACGCCAACGCAAGCGCCGGACTTGAGGTCGACCTCGCCGATCCCACCCAGAACACCGGGGAAGCCACAGGCGACACATATGTCAACATCGCCAAGATCAGAGGCTCGGCGTTCAACGACACGCTGATCGGTGACGCCAACGGTAATACGTTGCGTGGCGGCGCCGGCGCCGACGTGCTCAACGGCGGCGGCGGCTTCGACTTTGCGTCCTATTCCGACTCGGGCGTTGGGATCACGGCAGACCTGGCAGACTCGTCCCAAAATACGGGCGAAGCCGCCGGCGACACGTACATCTCCATCGAGGGCCTGCGTGGCAGCGACTTCAATGATCATCTGATCGGTGACGGCAACATCAACCTTCTGCAAGGCGGTCTCGGTGCCGATACGCTGGATGGCGGTGCAGGCTTCGACTACGCCGACTATTTCAACGCCACATCCGGCGTCGTTGCTGATCTGGCCAACTCCTCCCTGAATACGGGGGAAGCCGCCGGCGACGTCTACATCTCGATTGAAGCGATCAGAGGAACCGCATTCAACGATACGCTGATCGGCGATGCCAACACCAATTTCCTGCGCGGTGGCACCGGCGCGGACTCGCTCGACGGCGGCGCAGGCTACGACTATGCCGACTATGGCAATGCGACCACAGGCGTTCTCGTCAATCTGGCAAACCCCGCGGCCAACACCGGCGAAGCAGCCGGCGATACGTTCACCTCGATCGAAGGCATTCAGGGCGGTGCCTTCAACGATACCCTGATTGGCGACGGAGGTAACAATAACCTGCGCGGCCAGGCCGGCGCCGATTCGCTCGACGGCGGCGCAGGCTTTGACTTCGCGGATTACGGTAATGCTGCGACGGGAGTGGTTGCAAGTCTCGCAACTCCGGGCGTCAACACCGGCGACGCCGCGGGCGATACCTATACCTCGATCGAAGGTATCATTGGCTCGGCGTTCAACGACACCCTGACGGGCGATGGGGGAGACAACAATCTGCGCGGCGGTGCTGGTGCCGACGTGCTGGACGGCGGAGCCGGCAATGACGTTGCGGAATATGTCAACGCCACCGTCGGCGTGCTCGCCAGCCTCGCGAACCCGGCCTCAAACACGGGCGAGGCTGCCGGGGACACCTACACCTCGATCGAGGGACTGAGAGGGTCGAATTTCAACGATACCCTGATCGGCGACGGCGGCGACAATCTGCTCGACGGCATCGGCGGCGCCGATTCGCTCGTCGGCGGTTTGGGCAACGACATCTACATTCTCGACAATGCCCTCGACGTCATCACCGAGAATCCGGGAGAGGGCATCGACACCGCGGTCGTCACCGGCGCCTTCAACTACACGCTGGCTGCCAACGTCGATAACCTCGCGATTTCGACCTCTGCCAATGTTTCGGGCACCGGCAACGGGCTCGCAAATTTCATGACTGGCGGCTCGGGCAACAACACCCTGGACGGCGGAATTGGCGCCGACACCATGGCCGGCGGGCTCGGCAACGACACCTATTACGTCGACAATGCCGGCGATGTGGTGACCGAGAACAGCGGCGAAGGCACCGACACCGTTCACACCACCATCACCTATGGCCTGACCGCAAACGTCGAGAATCTGATCCTGGACGGATCCGGTAATCTCACTGGCAGCGGCAACGCATTGAACAATGTTTTGACGGGCAATGCCGGCAACAATTCCCTCTATGGCAACGACGGCAACGATACCGCCTACGGAGGTGCCGGAGCTGACGTCCTCGTTCTCGGCAACGGCGATGACTATGGCGATGCCGGCGATGGCAACGACTACATCTACGCCGGCGCGGGCAACGACGTTCTGATTGGCGGCACCGGACTCGACGTTTTGCTCGGCGAGGACGGCAATGACGTGATGTATGGCGGTGCCGGCTTCAACTATCTGTTTGGCGGTGCCGGCACCGACACCTTGATCGGCTCGGGAGGCACCGGTGGAAGCGACGTCAATGTGATGTTTGGCGGAGACGGCACCGACTTCCTCTATGGCGGGAACAGCACCAACTACTTCTACGGCGGCACCGGCGTCGACACGATGTACGGCGGCTCGGGCCTGAATATCTTCATCTCGTCGGGCGAGACCGACGGCAACCTCATCTACGGCGGTTCGGGCCAGAACTACGTCTATGGCTCCAACGGCGGCGATACGGTGACCGGCGGCAGCGGCGTCGACGTGTTCCTGATGGGCACCGGGGCCGACAACATCAGCGGCGGCGGCGGCGTTGACTATGCCTGGGGTGGCGGTGGCGCTGATACATTCAACATCAGCGACACCAGCCAGGAGGTCATGGTCGTCCAGGACTTCAATACGGGCGGAGTAAATGACTTCGTCAACTTCGCGGGTACATCGCTGCATTCGTTCGCCGATGTTCAGGCCGCAGAGACCTACGTTGCCGGGATCAACACCACGATCATTACCGACGCGGCCGGCAGTGCGGTTTGGCTGATCGGTGTCGCGCCGGGACAGCTCGACGCCAGCATGTTCAAGTTCAGCTGAGGGCTTTTGCCCTGATCCGTTGAGCTTGACGGCCACACGCAAGAAAGAAGGCCGCCCCTCGAGGCGGCCTTCTTGATTCCGGATGCGATCGCGATCGCCGCTCACGAGCGTTAGGTTCGTTCGAATATTACGCTGCAGTGCGGAATGCCTTGTTCTCAGGCAGCCGGCGCAGGAAAATTTCGTCTCAATTTGTTTTGACCGCAGTGCACCCTGATCCATGCGCTTTTCAGCGTCGTTGGATGTGCTACCATTTTGCGGTCTGACCTACCTCACAGACCGCCACCATCATCTCTCAGGGCGTTCAAAATCAATAACAGGCAAGCTGCAACGGCTTGCATAGGGGAGTGACGCGATGAAATCGGCTTTCAATCGATCAGTTCTTGCGTTCGCGGCGATTGCGCTGCTGGCGGGGACAACCTTCGCTGGTGCACAGCAACAAACCGACAAGAACCGTGCGTTGAAGAAGTACGAATCCGGCACCAAGGAATTCTGGACCCATCCGCCGGATGACTGGTTCCTCGGCGACGAGACCGAAGCGCAGAAGGGCCTGGCCCCGCCGTCCGGTCCGCCGACCGGCGCCTCCGATGCCGAACTCGCGGCGATGATGAAGAAGATCAAGCTGCCGCCGGGCTTCAAGATCGAGGTCTATGCCTCGAACGTGCTGGCCGCGCGCCAGATGGCCTGGGGCGACAAGGGCACGCTGTTCGTCGGCTCGTTCGGCCTCGGCAACGTCTATGCGATCAAGGACAACAACGGCAAGAAAGAGGTCAAGACCATCCTCAAGGGCCTCAACATGCCGACCGGCCTGGCCTTCCAGGATGGCTCGCTCTACGTCATCGCGGTCGACAAGCTGATCAAGTATGAGAACGCCGAGGCAAATCTCGACAAGCTTGGCAGCGGCAAGGTGGTGTATGACGACATGCCGTCCTACGCGGCGCATGGCTGGAAATACATCGCCGTCGACAAGGAAGGCTGGTTCTTCATTCCGTTCGGCCCGCCCTTCAACATCGGCGTCCCGCCGACCTCGGTGTCGCAGATCCGCCGCGTCGATCCGAAGACCGGCAACGCGGAAATCTATGCGCTCGGCGTGCGTAACTCGGTCGGCGGCGACGTCGATCCGCGCACCGGCAAGTACTGGTTCACCGAAAATGCCCGCGACTGGATCAGCGACGATCTGCCGAGCGACAAGCTCAACATGATCTCGAAGATCGGCGAGCATTTCGGCTATCCCTATTGCCACCAGGGCAACCTGCCCGACACCAAGTTCGCGATGGGCCACAAGTGCTCGGAGTTCACCCCGCCGGTCTACAATCTCGGCGCGCATGTGGCTCCGCTTGGCATGAAGTTCTATACCGGCAGCCAATTCCCGGCCGAGTACAAGAACAGCATCCTGATCGCCGAGCACGGCTCCTGGAACCGGCATAAGTACCAGGGCGGCCGCATCGTGCGGATCACCGCGAGCCCCGACGGCAAGAACGCCAAGCAGGAGATCTTCGCCGACGGCTGGATCCAGGGTGACCAGGGCTATCTCGGCCGTCCCGCCGATATTCTGCTCGACAAGGATGGCTCCATCCTCGTCGCCGACGACTGGGCCGGTGCGATCTATCGCATCAGCTACAGCAAGAAGTAGCGGTTGAACCAATGCGGGGCTGCGGTGGCCGATCAGGCGGCCGCAGCCCCGTTCACGTGATTCGGCAAGCCAATGACGGAACAGACCCGTCATGCCCGGACTTGATCCGGGCATCCATCCAACAAGAATCCTCAAGCAAGCACGATGGATCGCCGGGTCGAGCCCGGCGATGACAGCCGGAGAAACTGACATGCGAGTTGCGTCGTTTGGAGTTGTAGCAGCGGCGATTCTCCTGATCTCGTCCGCCCAGGCCGCCGACGTTGCCGCCGGCAAGGAGAAGGCCGAGATTTGCGCCGGCTGTCACGGCGACAACGGCATCTCGCAGACCGAGAACATTCCCTCGCTGGCCGGCCAGCTCGACCAGTACATTCAATGGCAGCTTGTGTTCTTCCGCGCCGGCGCGCGCAAGAACGAGCAGATGCAGCCGATCGTCGAGCAGCTCAACAACGAGGACATCCGCAATCTCGGCGCCTATTTCGCCTCGCTGACGCCGTTCAAGGGTAGCAAGGACGACAATCCGGAATTGTCCGAAAAGGGCAAGCAGGCCGCTGCCGGCCGTCGCTGCGCCTCATGCCACACCGACACCTATGTCGGCACCAAGGCGGTCGCCCGCATCGCCGGCCAGCGCGAGGAATATCTCGTCAAGGCGCTGCACGATTACAAGTCGGGCGTACGCTCCGGCGGGGCGCAGGCCGCGATGGCCGACGTGGCGTATCCGCTGAGCGACGAAGAGATCACCGCGCTTGCGCATTATCTGGCGCATTTGTAGTCCAAGTATCGGTGTCGTCCCTGCTCCCGTGCGCAATTGCGCACTGGGCAGGGACGACACCAGTTGTGTTACGCCTGCCGCTGCTTCTCATACGCCTTGAGATGCGTGTAGGCGGTGCGCAGCTTCGGCACCGGGATCTTGGCGGCATCGGCGCGGACGATCAGGTCGCCGATCACGTGATCGGCCTCGACCGGCAGCCCCGCCTTGATGTCGCGGAACATCGATGCGGTCATCGGCGATCCCTCGGTCGTCAGAAGCCCGCGGGTGCGCTGGAAGAACGGGCCGCCAGGCCCATGGCCGGCGTCGGCCGCGATCGCGCTGCATTCGTCGAGGATGCCGAGCAGGAAATCCTGGCCGCCGGGCGCCGCCAGGATGTTGCCGACCGAGGTCCGCATCAGGCTGGTGGAGGCGGCGAGCGACGCCAGGAACACCCACTTCTCCCACATGTCCTGCATCACGTGCTCGCTGGCGCTGGCGCCATTGATCGCGGAGAAGCTCTCCGCGATCGCGCGCACCCGGTCCGAGATGCCGCCCGCGCGTTCGCCGAAACCCAGCGACTGCATCGGCTGCAACTGCACCACCTCGCGCTTCTCGTTCAATGTCGCCGCGATCGCACAGAGCCCGCCGAGCACATGGGACGCGCCGAACTTCTTGTCGAGCGCATCGAGATGCAGCATGCCGTTGAGCAGCGGGATGATGGCGGTCTTGTCGCCCACGGCGGGCGCAAACGACTTGATCGCATCCTCGAGATCGAACGCCTTGCAGCTCAGCAGCACGACGTCGAATTTGTTCGAGAGCTTGTCGGCCTGCACGGTCGGCGGATTGTTCAGCGTGACATCGCCGTTCGGACTCTTGATCACGAGTCCGGCCGAGGCGAGCTCGGAGGCGCGGCTGGGGCGGACGAGAAAAGTGACGTCGCGGCCGGCCTGAAGCATCCGGCCGCCGAAGTAACCGCCGATCGCACCGGCGCCGACCACGAGAACACGCATGGGAATTTGTCCTTCTTTGTTGTTGCCCGGGGTAGGGGCGAATAGCTGACGGGGTGTGGCGAATAGATAGGGCCGCTATTCGCTACCCGCTATTGTTCGTCCGCTCATCTCACTTTCCCGACACCAATTCCTCGACTTCGCGCAGCTGTTCCTTGCCGAAGAAGATCTCGTTGCCGACGAAGAAGGTCGGCGAACCGAACGCGCCGCGCTCGACGGCGGCCTGGGTGTTGGCGATCAGCTTGGCCTTGACGTCCGCGTCCTGCGCGCGGGCAAGCAGCTTGGCGCCATCGAGGCCTGAGGACGTGAGGGCTTTGGCGGCGATCTCAAGGTCGTCCATCTTCTTCGGCTCGACCCACATATGATGGAAGGCGGCCTCGATGTACTTCTCGAACACGCCTTCGAGCTGGGCGGCGACCGCCGCGCGCATCAAATTCAGCGTGTTGACCGGGAAAAACGGGTTCCAGGTGTAGGGCTTGACCTTGAAGCGCTTGAGGAAGCGTTCGGTTTCGATCTGCTGGAACTCCGGCTTGTTCTTGACGCCCGCCAGCGTCTCGGCCGGCGACTTGTTGTTGGTGGCCTTGAAGATGCCGCCAAGCAGGATCGGGACATATTCGAATTTGACGCCGGTGCGCTGCTCGATCGCCGGGATCGCCTCATGGCTGAGGAAAGCGTTGGGGCTGCCGAAATCGAACAGGAATTGTGGATTTGGGCTCACGGCGGTCTCTCCCACGACGTGTCTAGTTTGGGCTTGTTTAGCATGAGCCCGCTGTCGCAGGCTCCGCCGGTAGAATATGATACTCATCATGTGAGCCGCAGCGCGCGATGTCAAATCAGACGCGTGATGGTTTGCTTGCGCCATACCAGGACGTAATAGGCCATCTGCAGCACGAACATGGTTGCGAAGGTGACGGGATAGGCGATCCAGATGCCGCTGATGCCGACGGCGCGGCTGAGCAGGATCGCAACCGGCACCTCGACCAGCGTTATGGCCAGGATCGAGATGAACAGCGGTATCCACACCGTGCCGCCGGCGCGCATCGCGCCCGAAAACACTGTCGCCATGCCGAACAGCACCATGCTCCACAGCACGATGTACAAAAGCTGCTGCGCGAGCGCGAGCACCGCGCCATCGACGATGAAGAAGCCCATCAGCGGCCGCGCAAATAGATAGCCGAGCACGACCAGTCCGCCCGTCAGTGCGAGGTTCATCTCGATCCCGGTCCTGACGATGGCGCCGACCCGGCCGGAATCGCCGCGGCCGATCGCCTGCGCGCCGAAGATCGACACTGATATTGCGATCGAGATCGCCGGAAACTGCACATAGCCGATCACCTGGTTGACCGCGCCATAGGCTGCGGTGGCGTCCGAGCCGAAACCGTTGACGAGGCCGAGCAGGACCAGCTCGGCGAGCGAGACCACCACCATGCCGATCGCGGTCGGAATGCCGAGCCGCAGCACGATGCGCAGCAGCGCGCCATTGGGCCGCACGGCACGCAGGAACGCCGCATCGAAGGCGAGAGGGTGTCGGTGCCGCAACATGTGGACATGCAGCCACAGCAGCGTGACGACGCCCGAGACGGCAGAAGCGACGGCGGCGCTCGCCACGCCGAGCATCGGCAGGCCGAGCCAGCCGCGGATCAGCGCCGGCGTCACCACGAGACCGACGATCGTCGACACCGCCAGGGCGAGCAGTGGCGTCACGGTGTCACCGACGCCGCGCATCATGGCCGCGAGCAGCAGGAATGCGAAAGTCACGGCCATCGTGATCATCATGATCCGTGCATAGGACACCGCGGCATCCAGAACGTCCGGCGGCGTGGCGAGCGCGATTAGCAGCGGCCGCGCGAACAGGCCGCCTGATATCGCGATCGCGATCGCGAGCGCCAGCAACAGCGTCACGGTCATGGTCGTACCGGCGACCGCCTTCACCCGGCCGGGCTCGCGGGCGCCCCAGGCCTGGCCGATCATGACGGAGGCGCCGGCGCTCAGGCCGATCACGAAGGAGATGAAGAAGAACATCACCGGGAAGAACACCGACGCAGCGGCGAGCGCGTCGACCCCGATCATCTGGCCGAGATAGACGCCGTTGATGGTGCCGAACAGCGACTGCAGCACGTTGCTCAGCAGCATCGGCGCGAGGAACGACACGAAGGCTTTGCGTAAGGAGGGAGGCTTGGACACTTTCAACTTCCAAAGAATTGGAACAATCACGAATCGCCGATCCGCCGAGTGCCTGTTATTCTCGCGCGAAAACGCGCTAGTGCGCTTGATCGCTATAGGCGAGCCTGACCGCGTGATCGCGGATGTCGGCCGGCCAGTCCGCGATCAGCGTCGCAAAGCGGCGCCGGTCGTGGGCGAACAGGGCGCGGATCGCGTCCTCGTAATGCGGCCGGTTGCCGGCCATGACAGTCATGAAGCGATAGGCGGCATCCTGCGCGCTGCGGGTCCGGTCCTTGTCGCCGCTGGAGCGCCGCGCCTCGTCGATCAATTTGCGGATCGCAACCGACGCGCCGCCCTTCTGCTGGGCGAGCCAGTCCCAGTGCCGCGGCAACAGCGTGATCTCGCGCGCGACGACGCCAAGCTTCGGACGTCCCGGGCCGCGCGGCGCGACCGGTGCGGGCGGCTCCTCGTCGAGCGGAGGCGCCGGCTTCGGCAGCCGCGCCAGCACATCGTCGATCGAGCCGCGGAAATCGATGTCGATCAGCGCCGAGGTGCGGCCGTTGAACACCAGGACAGCGGCGTCCTTGCGCCGATCGAGCAATTGCTTGGCGGCGCGTGCAACCTCGGGGAGGTCACCGGCCCCGATGCGACGCTCGCCTTCGAAGGCGACATAGGCAGGATTCATGGTAGACCTCTCCGATTGCACTGTTATTTCAGAGGACGCTCATGCTGACGGTTCATCATCTCAACAATTCCCGCTCGCAGCGCGTGCTGTGGCTGCTCGAGGAGTTGGGGGTGCCTTACGAGATCGTGCGCTACCAGCGGCAGCCCGACATGCGGGCGCCGAAGGAGCTGCGCGCGATCCATCCGCTCGGCAAGTCGCCCGTCGTCACCGACAATGGCAACACGATCGCGGAATCCGGTGCGATCCTCGAATACATCATCGCGACCTACGGCAATGGCCGCCTGATCCCGCAAGCCGATACGCCGGAGCGGCTGCGCTACACCTATTGGCTGCACTATGCCGAGGGCTCGGCGATGACGCCGCTGCTCTTGAAGCTGCTGTTCACGCTGATGCCGAAGCGCGCGCCGGCGCTGTTGCGGCCGCTGGTGCGCAAGGTGTCCAATACGGCGCTGTCCACGCTGGTCAATCCGCAGATCAAGCAGCACATGGCCTATTGGGAAGGCGAACTCGGCAAGAGCGAGTGGTTCGCCGGCAGCGAATTCTCCGGCGCCGACATCCAGATGAGTTTTCCGCTGGAAGCCGCCGCGGCGCGCGGCGGGCTCGAGGACGGCCACCCCCGGTGCGTTGCATTCCTCGAGCGCATCCACGCGCGCCCGGCCTATGCGCGGGCGCTGGAAAAGGGCGGGCCGTACCAGGTCGGTCGATAAATCCGCGGTCATGGCGATGTTTTATCCGGGTGTAATTGCTTTGTCAATAACACCCGGGTATAACCAGTCTGTCGATACGACAGGAGCCGCCATGAAGACCGAGGACCGCAAGCTCGCCATCGCCGACTACAAGAAGCGCGCCGCTATCGCCGGCGTGTTCGCGATCCGCTGCCGCGCGACCGGCGAAGTCTGGGTCGGGCAGGCGCTCGATCTGGAGAAAATCCAGAACCGCATCTGGTTCACGCTGCGGATGGGGAGCCACCGCAATGCGGAGCTGCAGCGCGCCTGGGCGGCGCATGGCGCTGACAATCTCTCGCTCGAAACGCTGGAGCGGATCGAGGACGAGGAGCTCGCCTATGTGCGCGAGACGCTGCTCAAGGAGCGCGTGCAGCACTGGCGCGCGCAGCTCAAGGCGTCCGCGGTCTAGCCGCGTTTAGCGCGATGTCTGCGCGCCGCCGGCTGACGGCAGTGCCTGCACGGTGACGCCCGGCGGCGGCACGTCGTCGTCGGGCACGAAGAAGTCCGACATCAGCGGCACCGAGGGATCGACGCGGTAGCGTTCGAAATCGCGCACGCCGTTAGCGTAAAGCACCTTGTCGTCGATGCAGAAATGGCCGGTGAATTCGCGCGACGGCCGCGTGACGATCGCATAGGCCGCATCGCCCATGATCTCGGGCGTCCGGCTGGCGCGCATCATGGCGTCGCCGCCGAGCAGATTGCCGACCGCGGCGGTTGCGATCGTGGTGCGCGGCCACAATGCATTGACGGCGACGCCTGAAGATTTCAGCTCGCCGGCCAGCCCGAGCACGCACATGCTCATGCCGAATTTCGCCATCGTGTAGGCGGTCGAGTGCTCGAACCATTTGGTCTTCATGTCGAGCGGCGGCGACAGCATCAGGATGTGCGGGTTCTCCGCCTTCTTCAGATGCGGGATGCAGTATTTCGACACCATGAAGGTGCCGCGGGTATTGATTCCCATCATCAGGTCGAACCGCTTCATGTCGGTCGCCTGCGAGGTGGTCAGGCTGATGGCGCTGGCATTGTTGATGCAGATGTCGATGCCGCCGAATTCGCGGACCGTCTGCTCGATCGCGTCAATCACCTGCGCCTCGTCCCTGATGTCGCAGAGCACCGGCAGTGCCTTGCCGCCGGCGGCGCGGACGTCGTCGGCGGCGGTGTAGATCGTGCCTTTCAGCTTCGGATGCGGCTCGGCGGTCTTCGCCGCGATGGCGACATTGGCGCCGTCACGCGCGGCGCGAAGCGCGATCGCCAGCCCGATGCCGCGGCTCGCACCCGAGATGAACAGCGTCTTGCCTTTGAGCGATGTCATGAGAATGGCCTCCAGTTAGGGACGCACACTATCAGGGCTCCCTCCCCCCTTGCGGGGGAGGGTTGGGGAGAGGGGTAAGCCACACACACCGTCTTTGCGGCCACCCCTCTCCCTAGCCCTCCCCCGCAGGGGGGGAGGGAACGACGGAGCAAGCGGCAAGGCCATCGCGTCACCTCATTACGCTACCCACCCGCATGCAGCACACGCCCGCGCGTTTCCGGCAGCGCGTAGGCGGCGATGAAGAACACGCCGTAGGCGGCCACCGCGAAGATCGCGATCGCGTTGGCGAGCGTCGTCGTGGTCGAAAGCGCGCCGACCAGGAACGGGAACAGCGCGCCGATGCCGCGGCCGAAATTGTAGCAAAAGCCCTGGCCGGAGCCCCGCAGCCGGGTCGGATACAGCTCGGTCAGGAACGCGCCCATGCCGGAGAAATAGCCCGACGCAAAGAAACCGAGCGGGAAACCCAGCACCCACAGCACCTCGTTGGAGATCGGCAGCTGAGTATAGAGCAGCACGATCGCGATGGCGCCGATCGAGAAGATCAGGAACAGGTTGCGGCGGCCAATGCGGTCGGCGAGCCAGGCGCCCACCAGATAGCCGATAAACGAGCCGATGATCAGGGTTGCGAGATAGCCGGTCGAGCCGACCACCGAGAGCTTGCGCTCGGTGGTAAGGAAGCGCGGCACCCAGAAGGTGACGGCGTAGTAGCCGCCCTGCATCCCGGTGCCGACCAGCGAGGCCAGCAGCGTGGTCTTCAGGATCGGCCCGTGAAAGATCTCCCACAATGCAGCGGGTTTGCTGCCAGTCGCCTGCTGCTGCGCCATTGTCGCGGCCGAGATCTCGGGCTCGGTGACGTAGCGGCGCAGATAGAACACCAGCAGCGCCGGCAGCGCGCCGATCGCGAACATCCAGCGCCAGGCGTTTTCTGCAGGGAGGACCGAAAACAGGATCGCCTGCGCCAGCACCGCAAGGCCCCAGCCGATCGCCCAGCCCGACTGCACCGAGCCGACCGCGCGTCCCCGATATTGCGGCCGGATCGCTTCGCCGATCAGCACCGCGCCGGCCGCCCATTCGCCGCCGAAGCCGAGGCCGAGCAGCGCGCGGGCGATCAGCAGCTGGTCGAAATTCTGCACCACGGCGCAGACCAACGAGAAGAACGAGAACCAGATGATGGTGAGCTGCAGCGTCTTCACCCGGCCGATCCGGTCGGAGAGATAGCCGCCGAGCCAGCCGCCGACCGCGGACGCCAGCAGCGTCACGGTGCCGGCGAGGCCTGCGGTGCCGGGATCGACCTTCCACAGCGTGATGATGGTGCCGATCACGAGCGGATAGATCATGAAATCCATGCCGTCGAGCGTCCAGCCCGAGGCGCAGGCCCAGAACGTGCGCCGCTCCTGCAGGTTCATGTCGCGATAGAAGGCGAGGAGGCTGGTGTCCTCGATCTCTGCGACTTCCATCGATTTGGATTCGGCCGTGCTCATGCGCGTTCCCCGGAGAAATCTTTCACCGGCTCTTTGCATCCGCGGCCGGACTTGCGCGGATCGCCAATCTATCGCGATGTTGCCGGCCGGGCAAAGCCGCGTTTGCGTTAGCTTTTTGTTTTGACGCGTTTTCTTCGCGCGAACCGGTGTCCGCTTCGCTCGAAAACGCTCTCTAGTACCCCGCGGCCTCCGAGCCGCGCGTGCGCGGGTCCGGGGCGCCGAGCAGACCATTGGTCGTGACCACGATCGAGTTCGCGGAGGAGTAGCCGAGCGGCTCGACCGGTTTGTGGCCCTTGGCCTTCAACTCGGCCAGCACCTCGTCGGGGAAGCCTTTCTCGATCCGGACCTCGTCGGGCAGCCATTGGTGATGCATCCGCGGCGCGGCGACCGCGGCTGCGATATCCATCCTGTAGTCGATCACGTCGACGATGATCTGCGTCACAGCCGAAATGATCCGGCTGCCGCCGGGCGATCCCGTTACCAGCACCGGCTTACCGTCCTTCAGCACGATGGTCGGCGCCATCGACGACAGCGGGCGCTTGCCGGGTCCCGGCAGATTGGCCTCGAAGCCGACCAGGCCGAAGGCGTTGGAGGCGCCGGGCGCCGCGGTGAAATCGTCGAGCTCGTTGTTGAGCAGCACGCCGGTGCCGTCGGCGACAAGGCCGACCCCATAGGGGAAGTTCAGCGTGTAGGTGTTGCTGACGGCGTTGCCGCCGGCATCGACGACGGAATAATGCGTGGTGTTGTCGCCCTCGTGCGGCTGCTTCGCGTTGCGCACGTCGGTCCAGGGCGTGGCATGGGCGAGGTCGATGGTCGCGCGTTGCCTGGCGGCATAGGCCTTGTCGATCAGCAGCTGCGTCGGCGCGTCGACGAAGGCGGGATCGCCGAGATAGCGGGCGCGATCGGCATAGGCGCGCTTCATCGCCTCGATCATCACATGCAGCGAGGCGGCCGAGCCCTGCTTCATGTCGGACATCGGAAAGCCCTCGAGGATGTTGAGGATCTCCAGCAGCACGACGCCGCCGGAGGACGGCTGCGGCATCGAGACGATGTCGTAGCCGCGATAGCTGCCGCGGATCGGCGTGCGGATCACCGGCTGATAGGATTTCAGATCCTCGAGGCTGAAGATGCCGCCGGCATTCCTGATTCCTGCGACAAGCTTCTCGGCGACCGCGCCTTCGTAGAAGCCGCGCGGCCCCTGTCCGGCAATCGCCGTCAACGTTGCCGCGAGATCGCCCTGGATCAGGCGGTCGCCTTCACGCAGCGGCGTCCCGTCGGCATGCGAGAATGTCTTGGCCGAATTCGGCCAGCGCGACATGCGGCGATACATGTCACCCAGCGTGTCCGACGTGTCGTCGGTGACGATGAAGCCGTCGCGGGCGAGATCGATGGCGGGCTTGATGATCTGCGCCAGCGTGAACTTGCCGGAGCCGTATTTGTCCAGCGCCAGCGCGAGGCCTGCGACCGTGCCGGGCACGCCGATCGCGAGCGCGGAGTTGCGCGACTTGTCGGGATCGGGCTTGCCCTCAGCGTTCAGGAACATGTCGCGGGTTGCGGCCTGCGGCGCGGTCTCGCGATAGTCGATCGCGACTTCTTCATTGCGCCCGGCGAGATGGATCACCATGAAGCCGCCGCCGCCGATATTGCCAGCGCGCGGATAGGTCACCGCCATCGCAAAGCCGGTGGCGACCGCAGCGTCGACTGCATTGCCGCCCTGCCGCAGAATGTCGGCGCCAACCCGCGCCGCAAGCTTCTCCTGCGCCACCACCATGCCGTGTTCGGTGCGAATGCTTTGAATCGCATCGGTGGCCGAAGGCTCGTAGGCGCGACGCTGCACCTGGCCGAGGGCCGGCATCGCGATGCCAATTACCAGGAGAACGGCAAACAGCCGTCGCGACATCGTTGCCGTCAGCGCCATCGAAATGTCCTGCCCTGTTCATCGCGGTATCAGCAAACCGGCTCATGCTATATGGGAACGGATTGAAGCGGCAAAAGCCTGCCTGCGGTTCGACTTGAGGAATATGTTTCGCGATGACGGCAACAATGCAGACGGGCGCTGACGATGCGAAGGCCTACACCAAGGTCTATCCGGGCCGCGCAGCCGTCATCAGCTGGATCTTCTTCGACTGGGCTGCGCAGCCCTATTTCACGCTGATCACGACCTTCGTGTTCGCGCCATACTTCGCGAGCTTCGTCGCTCCTGATCCCGCAAGCGGGCAGGCGCTGTGGGGGTTTGCCACGGCAGCCGCAGGGCTTGCGATCGCGCTGCTGTCGCCGGTGTTAGGGGCGATCGCCGACGCCAGCGGACGCCGCAAGCCGTGGATCGCGGGCTTCGGCGCGCTGCTGGTGATCGGCGCCAGCGCGATGTGGATCGGCGAGCCCGGCAATCCCGACATCATCCCCGCGCTGCTGCTGGCCTATGCGATCGCGAGCGTCGGCGTCGAGTTCGCGACCGTCTTCAACAATGCGATGATGCCTACGCTGGTACCGCCCGACAGGATCGGGCGTCTGTCCGGCACCGGCTGGGCCACCGGTTATGTCGGCGGCATCCTGAGCCTCGTGCTGGTGCTCGGCTTCCTCGCCGCCAATGCCGAGACCGGCCGCACGCTGTTCGACTTCACGCCGCTGTTCGGTCTCGATCCCGTCATGCATGAGGGCGACCGCATCACCGGGCCGCTGACCGGGCTGTGGTTCATCATCTTCGTGACGCCGATGTTCCTGTTCACGCCGGACTATCCGGCGAAACGGCCGTTGCGCGAGGCGGTCGGCGCAGGCCTGCGCGGGCTCAGGGGGTCATTGACGAGCCTGCCCAAGCAGAAATCCTTGGCGCGGTTTCTGCTGGCGAACATGATCTACACCGACGGGCTGGTCTCGCTGTTCGCCTTCGGCGGCATCTATGCCGCCGGCACGTTCGGTTGGGACACGATCCGGATCGGCACCTTCGGCATCATCCTGGCGGTGGCCGGCACCTTCGGCGGCTGGCTCGGGGGCAAGCTCGACGATGCGTTCGGGCCGAAGCGCGTGATTACCTGCAGTCTTGTGATCCTGCTGTTTGCGATCGTCGTGATTCTGACCGTGAACAAGGATTCCATCCTGTTCATTCCAGTCGCGCCACCGGTGCCCGGTGGCCCGCTGTTCGCGGGCGCTGCCGAGCGCGCCTATATCGTGCTGGGCTGCCTGATCGGCGCCACCGGCGCGCCGCTGCAGGCGGCCTCGCGCTCGCTTCTGATCCGCCTCGCGCCGCAGGATCGCATCGCGCAGTATTTTGGCTTGTTCGCGCTCACCGGAAAGGTGACGTCGTTCATCGGCCCGCTGCTGATCGGCGCGATCACCGCGGCGACCGCGAGCCAGAAGGCCGGCATGGCCGTGCTGGTGGGGTTTTTCGTGGTGGGGTTGGTGTTGCTGGCGAAGGTGCGGGAATAGGTTGCTTCGTCATGCCCGGGCTTGACCCGGGCATCCATCGCCCTTCACGAATTTTTTCTTCAGGAGATGGATTGCCGGGTCAAGCCCGGCAATGACGATGCTGCGTCAGTGCCGGAAGTGCCGCACGCCGGTGAACACCATCGCGATGCCGTGTTCGTCCGCGGCCTTGATCACCTCGTCGTCGCGCATCGAGCCGCCGGGCTGGATCACCGCAGTCGCACCGGCCTCGATGCAGGCGAGCATGCCGTCGGCGAACGGAAAGAACGCGTCGGAGGCGACCACCGACCCCTTGGTCAGCGGCTCGGCGAGCTTCAGCTCGGCCGCCGCATCCAGCGCCTTGCGCGCGGCGATACGTGCGGAATCGACCCGGCTCATCTGGCCGGCGCCGATGCCGACGGTGGCGAGGTCCTTGGCATAGATGATGGTGTTCGACTTGACGTGCTTGGCGACGCGGAAGGCGAATTTGAGATCGCGCAGCTCGGCGTCGGTCGGCGCGCGCCTGGTCGCGACCTTCAGGTTCATGTCCTCGACCACCGCGTTGTCACGGCTCTGCACCAGGAGGCCGCCGGCGACGGTCTTGGCGGTGAGGCCGAGTGCGCGCGGATCGGGCAGCGCGCCCGCAAGCAGCAGGCGCAGATTGCGCCGGCCGGCGATGATCGAGATCGCCTCCTCGGTCGCGTCGGGCGCGATGATCACCTCGGTGAAGATGCCGATGATGGCGCGCGCCGCGTCCGCGTCGAGCTTGCGGTTGACCGCGATGATGCCGCCATAGGCCGAGGTGGAATCGCAGGCGAGCGCGCGGGCATAGGCGGTGGCGAGATCGGGACCCTCGGCGACGCCGCAGGGATTGGCGTGCTTGACGATCACGCAGGCCGCGGTGCGCTGCGGATCGAACTCGCCGACGCATTCATAGGCCGCGTCGGTGTCGTTGATGTTGTTGTAGGACAGTTCCTTGCCCTGCAGCTGGCGTGCGGTCGCAACGCCCGGCCGCTTCTCCGGCGTGGCATAGAACGCCGCGGTCTGGTGCGGGTTCTCGCCATAGCGCAGCGACTGGATCAGCTTGCCGCCGAAGGCGCGGAAGTCCGGCGCCCTGGTGTCGAGCTGCACGGCAAACCAGTTCGAGATCGCGGCGTCATAGGCTCCGGTGCGGGCATAGGCCTTGGCGGCGAGCCGGCGGCGCAGGCCGAGCGAGGTCGCGCCCTTGTGCGCGGCGAGCTCGTCGAGCACCGCCTGGTAATCCTGCGCCTCGACCACCACGGCGACGTCGTCATGGTTCTTCGCCGCGGCGCGGATCATCGCGGGGCCGCCGATGTCGATGTTCTCGATGCACTCCTCGAAGCCGGCGCCTTTGTCGACGGTGGCCTCGAACGGATAAAGGTTGACGACCAGAAGGTCGATCGGGGCGATGCCGTGCGAGGCCATCGCCGCGGCATGTTCCTTGTTGTCGCGGATCGCGAGCAGGCCGCCATGCACCTTCGGATGCAGTGTCTTGACCCGGCCATCCATCATCTCCGGGAAACCGGTGAGCTCGGAGACGTCCTTGACCTTCAGCCCCGCCGCCGCGATCGCCTTGGCGGTGCCGCCGGTCGACACCAGCTCGACGCCATGGTCGGCCAACGCCCTGGCGAAATCGATCAGTCCGGTCTTGTCGGAAACGGACAACAGAGCGCGGGTCACGCGGCGAAGCTGTTCGGTCATTCTAGGAAATCCCTGGCTGTTAAGGCAGCCGGGTAGCATGGTTTGGTGCCCTACGAAACCGGTCTCCGGGGCCGATTCCCCCGAAATTGCGGATGATTGGGGCGAAATCGCTCGGCCCTGTCTAACCGTCACCCTGAGGAGCGCGGAGCGTGTCTCGAAGGGTCGACGGCCACCAGCCGGGCCGTGCATCCTTCGAGACGCGGCGTAAGCGCCGCTCCTCAGGACGACGGTCGGGAGTCGTTCGGTCGCCCTACAGCGGCAGTTCCGGCTCGCGGCGGGCGTTGCGGCGCGCGTTGGTGGCGGTGGCCGAGGTCGAGGAGCGCACGAAGCTCCAGCGGATGGTGGCGGCCTGCCTTGCGTCCTGCCGGATCACGATCTGGGAGGTGCGGCGCGGGCCATCATTGCCGGCCAGGAACACGCTGTCCTCGAGGTCGACCTTGTCGTCCAACGCCTCGAAGGTCCAGACGTCGCGGTTCGGCAGCACCAGCATCACGCCGCGGGCATCCGACAGCCGGCTCGCCTTCACCGAAGGGTGCAGATGGAAGCGCAGCGCGAAATCGGCCTCGCTGCCCTTGATGCGGCCGCCCGGCGCCGGCGACAGCGAGTCCTCGCCTTCGAGCCGGGTGCCATCCTGGGAGACCATCAGCACGCGGCGGTGGATCACACCGAAGCGCGAGAGATAGCCGTCATGCGAGGCGGTGAGCACGTCGCCGTCGGCGACCGCTTCGCGGTAGCTCTCGACATTGTTGGGGCCGCTGGTGATCGGCGCGCCGCGCAACAGCCGCTTCATCGCCGACAGCTCGACGAACTGGCACGACGAGGTGTCGCGATAGGTCAGCGTCGAATGCGCGGCGGTGGAACGTGCGAACGGCCGCCAATTGTCGCGCCCGGTCGACGGCATGCCGCAATTGACGACGATGCGGCTCGGCCCCGAGGAGAGCTCGAACGACAGGCAGCCGGCATGCGCATCCTGGCTGACGCTCGGCGGCGGCGGGGCGCCGGTGTCGATGATCAACGCCGTGCTGCCGGCATCGAGCCGTTGGAAGCCGCTATGCGGCATGCTCGCCATCGGCACGCCGCGGGTGTCGTCATAGGCGAGCAGCGTCGCGACCAGATCGGACGGCGCGGTCGACATGCCGTTGAACAGCGCGAAGCTGCCGTCGCCGTGACGGAAGAAGCGCAGCATCGGCATCATGCGGTCGATGGCGTTGAGCAGCGCCGGCGGCGGCGCGATATTCCGTGCAGCAAAGGTCTGGCGCAGCGGCAACAGATCGCTCAGCAGCTCGACCAGCGCGCCGGGATTGCGCGAGATGTGGCCGCCATCGGGCAGGATCTGGCGCTGCAATTCGTCCGACAGCTTGCGCGTGGTCGTCTTGATATTGCGCGCCTGGTTGGCGAGGCAGAGCGAGGCATAGCACAGCGCGATCAGGACCTGCAGGCGCGGCACGCCGTCATTGTCGAGGATGGAGTAGCGCAGATAGCGGATCTCGCGCGCCAGCCCGCGCAGATATTTGCGGTAGAATTTTCCGTCGGTATCGCCGAGCACCAGCGGTGCCTGCGACAACAGCGAGATCACGCGCCGCGCGCGGACATCGGCGCGGCGCTCCAGCGGCCGCCTGCGCGCCTGGTTGGAGATCCAGTCGTCGACCAGCGAGCGGGCATTGGCGCGGGTCAGCGCGGTGTCGGCGGCGCGCAGATGGCGCAGCCAGCCGAAGCCGAGCAGGGCGGCTTCCCAATCCTCCGACGGCGGCTCGAGGTCGAAGATCGAGCGGCCGTGGCAGGTGACGATCTTGCCGGCGAAGACGAATCGCCCGGCATAGATCTCGGCGGCGCGGGTGGCGTCGGCGGTCCTCAGATCATGCGGGGCGATGATCAGCCGGTCGGTGCGGCCGGGCCACAGCCGCGACAGCGCAACCGTGCTCCCGCTGGCGCGCGCGATCACGCTGCGCGCGAAGCGGCCAGCAATCAGCGTCGAGATGCGTCTGCTTTGAGCGACCGACACGCCTAACCTTGCGGGGAGGGAATTTTCAACGAATCCTTATTTAATCCGGAAATGCGGCCAAGACACCCTCTTGATACCGCACGAATCACTTCGAGCTTAGAAGTCTGAAGTTTAAAATCAGGACTTAACCAGCCTGGCGGCGTAAAACCCGTCCAGCCCGCCCAGCCGTGGGTCGGCGTTGGGCAGATGGCAGGGCAGGGTGCGCAGATCGCCGTCGGCGGTAATGATGTCGTCGAGGCCGGCGACCTCGTCCTTCTCGACCGGCGCACGGCGCAGGCCTGATTCGCTCGCCAGCAGCGCGGCGATCGCCTGCTCGCCTTCTTCCGGCTCCAGCGAGCAGGTGCAGTAGACCAGCGTGCCGCCCGGCTTCAGCAGATTGGTGGCCTTTTGCAGCAGCCGCTTCTGCAGGGCCGATAGCGCCGCGATATCGCCTTCCTGGCGCAGCCAGGCGACGTCGGGATGGCGGCGGATGGTTCCGGTCGAGCTGCAGGGTGCGTCGACCAGAATACCGTCGAAGCTTCCGGCCGCCGCGGGCCATTCGGCGGCGTCGGCGACGATCGTCTCGGCCTCCAAGGCCAGCCGCGTGAGATTGTCGCGCAGCCGCGCGACCCGCGCCGGCGAGCGGTCGATCGCGGTGACGTGTGCGCCTGCAAGCGCGAGCTGGGCGGTCTTGCCGCCGGGCGCCGCGCAGAGGTCGGCGATCGTCTTGTCCTTGATGTCGCCAAACAGGCGCACCGGCAGCGCGGCGGCGGCGTCCTGCACCCACCAATGGCCTTCGGCAAAACCCGGCAGCATCGTGACGGAACCCTGCAGCAGCGTGCGCACGGTTCCCGTCGGCAGCGTCTCGCCATGCAGACGGCTCGCCCATTGCGGCGCGTCCGACTTCACCGTGAGGTCGAGCGACGGCTCATGGCCGAGCGCCAGCGCCATGTCGCGCGCGGTGGCTTCGCCGTAATGCGCGTTCCAGCGCGCCAGCATCCATTGCGGCAGGTCCAGCGTCTGCGCGCTGGTCTCATCGATCAGGCCCTGGCCCTCGCGCGCGCAGCGGCGCAGCACGGCGTTGACGAGCCCGGCATATTTCGCCGCACGCCGGTCCGACTGCACCAGCCGCACCGAGAGATCGACCGCGGCGTGATCCGGCACATCCATCCAGAGAATCTGCGCGGCGCCGATCAGCAGCGCGCTCTGCGCACGCGGCGCATCGGTCGGGATGCCGCGATCGAGCAGGCGCGACAGCAGATGGCCGAGCGTGCCGAGTTTACGCAGTATGGTCGAGACCAGCCGGCGCATCAGCGCGCGATCGCGATCGGCGAGCGATTTCAGGCCGGGATGCGCGCCGGCGCCGTCGAGCTGATCGTCGAGCGTGCGGTGCTTGTGCAGCACGCCGTCGAGGATGTCGGCCGCGATACGGCGTGCCGCGAGACCGGGGACTTCGGCAGGAACTGCAAATCTTGAAGGGGGCATGAAGCGGAGATATCTCGAAGGTGCTGGAGTTACATTCGGCTCATGCCCATCAACTCGAGAACACCTCTGGCATGCGAATATGCCAAATGTAAGAATCACCCTGCGGGATTTCGCGATCGTGATGTCGTCACTGAGCCAACACAGAGATACGAAAACCGCAGGCAGAAAGTTTTGCCAAGAAAGTCTGCCATGTCTGAGAAATCTGCGTCTGAGAAATCTGCGTCCGAGAAATCTGCATCGTCGCCGGAACCCGCGACGCACAAGCCGCTGACGCCGGCGGCGCAGCGCGCGCTCGCCGAGGCCGAAGCGCGGCGCAAGGCTGCCGAGAAGCTAGCCGCGCAGGAAGCGGCCGCACGGCCGAAGGAATACCAGGGTCCGAAGGGGCCGGAACCGACGCGTTACGGCGATTGGGAGACCAAGGGCATCGCCTCGGACTTCTGAGAGCCGGACTTCTTAAGGGTTTTGCGGAGAGTCTTGCCCGGCGTCTCGACTCAGGCCAGTCTGGGAATATGTCCCCATACGAGAGAATAAATCCTTATCGTGGGACGGGACGTCCGCCCTTCCGACGGTCGCCTTGGGGCCGGCGCGTCTCGGCGGCGCTGCCCTGGGTGTTCGTGCTCGGCATCGCCGTCGGCAGCATGCTTCCGATCCGCCAATGGGTGCCTCAATGGGTACCGTCGCATTGGCCGTTGAACCGGTCGCACGATACTGACGTGATCTGGCAACGTGCCGGTGCGCCTGACGTCAGGCACAGCATTGATGTCATCAGGACGATCGATGGCGACACCTTCGAGGCGCGGGTGCATCTCGCGCCGGGGCCTTATCTTACACACGGGTCCGGTTGCGCGGCATCGACGCGCCGGAGCTGAAGGCATCCTGTCAGCGCGAACTGCAAATGGCGGAAGCGGCAACTGTCGCGCTGCGCGATCTGCTCGGCCAGGGCGATGTCGCGATCTACAATATCGGTCCCGACAAATATCAGGGACGCGTTGTCGCCGACGTTGCGACGAAGAAGACCGAAAACGTCTCGGCTGCGCTGCTCGCATCCGGCCATGCGCGCGCCTACAATGGTGGCCACCGCTTCGGCTGGTGCGGAAATTTGATCCGCTAAGCGACAGCGGTCACCGCTGCCACGGTACCGGATCGGCAAACAAAAAGCCGCGCGGATGCGCGGCTTTTTCCTCGCGAGCTTTTGCGGAAATCAGCGGGTGACGACGACCGTCGTGCCGACCGAGACGCGCGAATAGAGATCGGTAATGTCGTCGTTCAGCATGCGGATGCAGCCGTAGGACACGAAGCCGCCGACCGAGCCCGGCCTGTTGGTGCCGTGGATGGCATATTCGCCGCCGGTCAGCGTCATCGCGGCCACGCCCATCGGATTGGCCGGCGAACCGCCTGCGATCACGTTCGGGATGCTCGGCTTGTCGCGCTTGACCTCTGCGGGCGGCGACCAGGCCGGGTAGCGATACTTGCCGTCGATCCGTGTGGTGCCGGCCCACTGCTTGCCGGACCTGCCGACGCCGACCGGATAGCGCACCGCGTGGCCGGAATCGAGAATGAGATACAGCCGCCGCTCGTTGGTCCTCACCACGATGGTGCCCGGCTCATAGGCATCGCCGTGCATTCCCACCATTTCCGGCCGCGCTTCGGCCGTCTGCGACATCGAAACAACAGCACCAAGGGTGGCAGCCAGCGCCACCGCAATCTTCAACGACATCAACCTCTCCACTTCCCAACGGCCCCGACGAGGGGGCCAAAAACGAAGGTGCAGAGCCCTGAAAAAACCGGGCTCGCTGGTCTCGCGCACGCAATATTAACCGCGTGTCTTAACCGGATGGTTTTCATCGCGGCCGCGAGACACGTCCTGATGGCCGGAGAGAAGAAAAAGTTCGGATTAAAGTAAATGACCTGAAAACAACACTTGGCCGCAAACGCGCCTCGGTGCCGCCTTGCCTCTGACAATCCCGTGAAATGGCCGATGCCAGAGTGTGATGAGATTACGTTGGATGGCGGTCGCGAGCGCTGCTCCAGCAAAGCGAAAGGCCGCGGCGGTGATCGCGCGCGGCCCTTCCTTGATGTCCCGATGGTGCTGTAACCGGATTACTTCTTGTTCTGCCGGTTCTCGACGAGGTCCTCGACCACGGCGGGATCGGCCAGCGTCGAGGTGTCGCCGAGGCTCGACGGCTCGTCCTCGGCGATCTTGCGGAGGATACGGCGCATGATCTTGCCGGAGCGCGTCTTCGGCAGGCCCGGCGCGAACTGGATCAGATCCGGCGAGGCGATCGGGCCGATGTCCTTGCGGACCCAGGCGACCAGCTCCTTGCGCAGCGCTTCGGTCGGCTCGGTGCCCTTCATCAGCGTGACATAGGCGTAGATGCCCTGGCCCTTGATGTCGTGCGGATAGCCGACCACCGCGGCCTCCGACACCGCCTCATGCGCGACCAGCGAGCTCTCGACTTCGGCGGTGCCCATGCGGTGGCCGGAGACGTTGATGACGTCGTCGACGCGGCCGGTGATCCAGTAATAGCCGTCGGCGTCGCGCCGGCAGCCGTCGCCGGTGAAATACTTGTTCTTGTAGGTCGAGAAATAGGTCTGCTCGAACCGCGCATGGTCGCCATAGACCGTGCGCATCTGGCCCGGCCATGATTTGATCAGGCAGAGATTGCCCGAGGTCTCGCCCTCCAGCGTCTTGCCGTCGGCGTCGACGATCTCCGGCACCACGCCGAAGAACGGCCGCGTCGCCGATCCCGGCTTCAGCTTGGTGGCGCCGGGCAGCGGCGTGATCAAAATGCCGCCGGTCTCGGTCTGCCACCAGGTGTCGACGATCGGGCAGCGGTCGTCGCCGACCACGCGGTAGTACCACTCCCAGGCCTCCGGATTGATCGGCTCGCCGACCGAGCCGAGCAGGCGCAGCGATTTGCGCGAGGTCTTCTTTACCGGTTCGTCGCCGCCCTGCATCAGCGCGCGGATCGCGGTCGGCGCGGTGTAGAAGATGTTGACCTTGTGCTTGTCGACCACGTTCCAGAAGCGCGAATTGTCCGGATAGTTCGGCACGCCCTCGAACATCAGCGTGGTCGCGCCGTTACAGAGCGGTCCGTAGAGGATGTAGCTGTGGCCGGTGACCCAGCCGACGTCGGCGGTGCACCAGTAGATGTCGCCGTCGTGATAGTCGAACACGTATTGATGCGTCATCGAGGCGAATACGAGATAGCCGCCGGAGGTGTGCAGCACGCCCTTCGGCGTGCCGGTCGAGCCCGAGGTGTAGAGGATGAACAGCGGGTCCTCGGCGTGCATGTGCTCGGCCGGGCATTCCGTCGTCACCATCTCGGCGGCCTCGTGATACCAGAGGTCGCGGGTCGGGTTCATGTCGATCGCACCGCCGGTGCGCTTCACCACCACGACCCAATCGACGCCGCCGGTCTTGGCGATCGCGGCATCGACATTGGCCTTCAGCGGCACCTTCTTGCCGCCGCGCAGGCCTTCGTCCGCGGTGATGACCACCTTGGAATCGCAGTCCTTGATGCGCTGGGCGAGGCTGTCGGGCGAGAAGCCGCCGAACACCACCGAGTGGATCGCGCCGATCCGCGCGCAGGCCAGCATGGCGTAGGCCGCTTCCGGAATCATCGGCAGATAGATCGTGACGCGATCGCCCTTCTTGACGTTCCGGGTGCGCAGGATGTTGGCCATCTTGCAGACTTCGTCGTGCAGCTGGCGGTAGGTGATGTGCTTGGATTCGGAGGGGTCGTCGCCCTCCCAGATGATCGCGGTCTGGTCGCCGCGCTTCTCGAGGTGGCGGTCGATGCAATTCCAGGCGACGTTCAGCACGCCGTCCTCGAACCATTTGATCGAGATGTTGCCGGGCGCGAAGGAGACGTTCTCGACCTTGCTGAAGGGCTTGATCCAGTCGACCCGCTTGCCGTGCTCGGCCCAGAAGCCGTTGGGGTCCTTGACCGAGTGCGCGTACATCTCGCGATATTTGGCGTCGTTGACGTAAGCGCGCTTGGCCCAATCGGCCGACACGTCATAGATCTTCTCGGACATCGCTTTCCTCCACTCATTGCCGATCGCACACGACGCGACGGCAAGCCGTCTTGATCATTGCCGCGATTATGCGTTGCCGCATTCCGGCCCGGCAAGGAAAAAGGACTGTCACTTTCGTCGCGGGGAAGCCGCCGGACATTCCGCCGGCCTCCGCATCTGATCGGGCGGTTTACCGCGCCTCGTTGACGAGCGAAACCTATGCGCGATCGCGTGCTCCGCGTCGCTGGTCTCTTGGTCGTAGTGATGTCGCGCTCTGTGCAGCTCGCGGTCACAGCAGCAGTGTAGCGCACGATGACGACCCGCCGGCGCCGACTTGGCTCGACGGCTTCAGGCAGAGTTGAACGAAGTGTCGGACGCCGCCGCGATGATCGACGCCGACAATTGCTCCGCCGGCGACCGGCATGGCCTGATGGCCCGTGAGCTACGAATTTGTCGAGGCGACGCCGGTTCGTGACCCCCGCAAACCCTGCCCGCGGGCCAGCGGTTCGGCCAGCCGTGGGCCGTCCGCATCAGGCGGCGTGCGAGCGCGGAATTGCGCACGAAGGGGCACGATCTCCGACCTGGTCTGCGCGGTCCGGCCCGGCCTGCTCGGCCCTCCCAAAGCCAGTTCCGGGCATTGATCCCGCCATTTTGACCGGTCCCGGACAGGCCAAAATCAAGGTTACGGGCGAATGGCACCCATGAAAGGTAATTAGAAACCGTCAATAACTGATTCGCGACTCGCAATGTCGGCCCCGACGCCCTAAATCGCCAATCCGAGGCCGGACGGCCCCACCGGAACGAAGCCCGAAGCAACGGCATTACCGGGAGAACAGCGGAACAAGGCGTCTTGGAAGTATGATGGATCAGCAGAACATCGCGGCTGTGCGGCCCATGTCCGCCGATCCCGCTGTCGCCCTGGCGAAGGCGCTGGGCCAATGGCCCAAGCGGCCGCAGGCAAGGTTGCAGCCACCGCGAGCCAAGCTCAACCTCGACGCGCCCATCAAGACCTCCGTTGAGGATCTGGCGCGCGATCTGGGCCTGCGACTCGGCGACCAGAACGAGCTGACCATCCGCCGCATCAAGCGCGGCAAGAACTATTCATTCGTCCGTGCCAATGGCTCGCGCGTCCGCGATGCGCGGACGATCCGCCGGCTGCACGCGATGGCGGTTCCACCGGCCTACCGCCAGGTACGCTATTCCAACGATCCGAGCTCGCATTTGCAGGCGGTCGGCCGCGATGCCGCAGGTCGTTTGCAATACCGTTATCACGCCGATTGGGAGAAGGTCCGCGAGCAGCGCAAGGCGCATCGGCTGGCCAAGCTCGTGGCGGCGCTGCCGAAGATCCGGCGCAAGGTCTCGGCGTTCCTGTCCGGCGACGAGCCGACGCGCGAATTCGCGCTGTCGGCGGTGATCGAGCTGATCGCGCGCACCGCGATCCGGCCCGGCAACGAATCCTATGCCCGCCTCAATGGCACCCGCGGCGCCACCACGCTTTTGAAGTCCAACGTCACGCTTGAAGACGATTCTCTGGTGCTGACCTTCAAGGCCAAGGGCGGCAAGGCCGTGCGTAAGGAATGCGACGCGGCCAAGCTGGTGCGGGCGATCGGCATTCTGCGCGGTGTCCCGGGCAAGCGCATGTTCCAGTATCACGACCGCTCCGGCGTCGTTCGCGCCGCCTCGACCACCGCGGTCAACGCGTTCCTGCGCGAGATCGCCGGCATCAAGATCTCGCTGAAGGATTTCCGCACGCTGATGGCGTCGGCCGTCGTCGTGGAGTCGCTGTCGCGGATCACGCCGGCGACCAGCCAGCGCGGCCGCAAGCGCCAGGTGCTGGATGCGATCCGCGCCGCCGCCGACCAGCTCTCCAACACGCCGGCGATCTGCCGCAAGAGCTATGTCCACGACACCATCGTCACCGCCTTCGAGGACGGCATCCTCGAACGCTTCGCCGCGACGATGGGAGGCTACCGCACCCAGTCCAAGCGCGAGCAGTTGCTGGCGCAGGTGGTGATGGCGGCGGGAGCGTAAGCTCGGCTTCCCTTAATCGTCGTCCCGGCGAAGGCCGGGACCCATTACCCCAAATGTTGATTGCGGAAACAAGCCGGAGCCACGGCGCGCTCTAATAATGCTCGCCTGTGGTTATGGGTCCCGGCCTGCGCCGGGACGACGGTGGAGTTCGTTGGAACGCTAAAGCCCACCCATCTTGCAGACGTACTTCCATTCCTCCGCCGTCACCGGCTGCACCGAGAGCCGCGAATACTTCACCAGCGCCATGTCGGCGAGCTTCTTGTCGGCCTTGATCGCGGCCATCGTCACCGGCGTCTTCAGCGGCTTGTCGGCCTTGATGTCGACGCAGACGAACTTGCCGGTCTTGTCGGTCGGATCCGGATAGGCTTCCTTGATGATCTCGGCGATGCCGACGATCTCCTTGCCCTCGTTGGAATGATAGAAGAACGCCTTGTCGCCCTTCTTCATGTTGACGAGATTTTGCCGCGCCGTGAAGTTGCGCACGCCGGTCCAGGCTTCGCCCTTCGCGCCCTTGGCGACCTGCTGGTCCCACGACCAGGTCGACGGCTCGGATTTCACCAGCCAGTAGTTCATCGCAACTCACCCCGTTCCAAAGCGCCGATTGCGCGGCAATCTACAGGCACACAGATGCCCGCGACAAGCGCAGGCATCCGATCAGCGCGCTTTCGCGCGACGTGGGTACCGGTTCGCGTGAAGAAAGCGCCTCAAATGAAGAAACCATCACGCTCACTGTTTCATATATCGATCGAAGAATTTGGCGATGTCGGTGAACGCCTCTCTCGTCTCGGGCGCGTCGACGTTCATCTGGTACTGGGCGTGCGACTGCCCCTCATAGACATTGAGATCGGCAATCACGCCGGCGCGCCGCAATTTGCGGTGCGTGCGAACCGTGTTGCTGAGGAACAGGTCGCGCGTGCCTGATGTCAGGATGGTCGGCGGAAAGCCCTTGAAGTCACCGTAGATCGGCGAAATGTAGGGGTTCTTCAGGCTGGTCCCGTTTGCATAAAGCTTCGCCGCGCGGCCGAGCCAGCCGTCCCAGGTCACCAGCTCATTGTCGACCCACTCATTGCTCGCATAGCTGTCGCCGATCCTGTCGATGTCGGACCATGGCGTGCCCGGCGCGATCGCGGCCGGCAGCGGCAGCTTCTCGTCCCTGGCGCGCAACACCATCGCGAGTGTCATCGCGCCACCGGTCGAGGTGCCGAAGATCGCGAGCCGGTGGCGCTCATGCGACCTCAAGACCTCCTTCCAGACCGCCATCGCATCGTCCAGCGCGGCTGGATAGGGGGAGTCCGGCGGCATCCGGTAGTCGACCGAGATCACCTTGAAGCCGCCAAAGCCGGCCATCATGATGGCTTCCGGCAACGCTGCCTCGCCGGGGCCGAACACGTAACCGCCGCCATGCACATGGATCAGCAGGCGGCGCCGGTTCTCGAGCGCGATCTTGTTCGGCGTGACGATGAAGCAGTGTACGCCGGCAATCTTGGTTTCCTCGACCTTGACGCCGAGCTTCGCCTTCATCGCCGGAAGACCCGCGACCAAGAGCTTGGCACGGCGATCGATCAGCTCCTTCCATTCCGCTGATGTCTTCGGGTCAGCGTTGAAATGCGTCGGATAGGGCGCGCCGATGATCGCCTGCATTTCAGGGGAGACGTCGCTGGTGGGATTGCCGATCGATTTGAGCGGCGCGACCCGCTTGCCGTTCTCGGCGTTGGCTGTGGCCTCGCTCCTGGCAAGGTCGTCGTATGAGGCTGCAGTCTGGGCGTGGACCGTGGCGGACGAGGCGGCGAGGGCGAGTGCAAGGCTGAGCGAAACAAGGCTGAGCGAAACGGTGGCGCGTTGCGGTTGACGCATGTGTTTTTCCCTTGGGATCCGCCTTTCGATTGTTAGACCGGGATCCGACGGTTCGCCGCCACGCTAGTACAGCGCCTTCAGGCCGTGAAGGGCGGCTTGCGAGACCCTTTGGAGCGCATTTTTCCGGCCTGCAGGGTCGCGCCAGCAGGCGTCGATTGTTCTGAAATCTGGAATGGTCTCTGTCGTAATCCGGCGATTGTACCAGTACGCTTTTTCTGTGAACGGTCGCCGCTCGTTCGACGGAGATCACATGCTTCTCAATCGCCGCACGTTCACGGCCATGACCGCAGTTTCGGTCGCGACGGCGGCAGTGCTGCCGTCCCAGGTGCGCGCCGCAGGGCGCTCGTCATTCAAGGCGATCGCCTTCGACGGTTTTCCGATCATCGATCCGCGTCCGGTATTCGCGCGCGTGGAGGAAATGTTTCCGGGCAAAGGTGCCGAGTTGAGCGCCTTGTGGCGCACGCGGCAGTTCGAGTATGGCTGGCTCAGGACGCTTGGTGGGCACTACGCCGATTTCTGGCGCGTCACCGAGGACGCGCTGGTCTTCGCGGCCAAGGCGATGAAGATCGATCTGTTGGCGGAGCAGCGCGACCGCCTGATGCAGACCTATCTGGAGCTGAAGGCGTGGCCTGACGTCGGGCCGGCGCTGCGACAGCTGCGTGACGCAGGCCTTCGCATGGCGTTCCTGTCGAATCTCACCGCGCCGATGCTCGATGCCGCCATCAAGAACTCCGGGCTTGAGGAGCTGTTGGAGCCTCACCTCTCAACCGACAGGGTTCAAGCCTTCAAGCCCGACGCCCGCGCCTACCAGATGGGCGTCGATGCGTTCGGGCTACCGAAAGAAGAGATTGTCTTTGCGGCGTTCGCCGGCTGGGATGTCGCCGGGGCGAAGTGGTTCGGCTATCCGACCTTCTGGGTCAACCGCGCCAACGCGGCGGTCGAGGAGCTTGGTGTCGCGCCTGACGGAATGGGATCGGGATTGAACGACCTCGTCGCCTTCGCGACGGTGCGCTGACTAACCCTCGGCCTTGAACGGACGTGTCAGCAGGCCTTCGATCGCCGCATCGATGGTCAGCCGGTTGCTCAGGATCGCGGCGACCGCGTTCGATACGGGCATGTCGACCTTTCGCGAAGCGGCGAGCTCACACAGCACTGGCGCAGTGAACGCGCCTTCGGCGAGCTTGCCGACCGGTGCTGCTTCACCGCGCCCGAGCGCGAGGCCGAGCGCGAAATTGCGCGATTGCGCGGTCGAGCAGCTGAGCAGCAGATCGCCCAATCCCGATAGGCCGGCGAGGGTTTCAGCGCGCGCGCCGCAGGCGCGGCCCAATCGTGCGAGCTCGCTGAAGCCGCGCGTGGTCAGCGCCGCAAGCGCGGAGGCGCCGAGATTCCTGCCGACCACGATGCCGGCGGCGATCGCCAGCACGTTCTTGGCCGCGCCGCCGATCTCGACGCCGCGCACATCGGTGGTGTGATAGGGCCGGAAGGTCGCCGAGCCGAGGGCCTGCACCAGTGCGCCCGCCAGCGCCTCGTCCCTGGCGGCCAGCGTCACCGCGGTCGGCAAGCCGCGCGCGACGTCGTCGGCGAAGCTCGGTCCCGACAGGATCGCGGGCACGGCGCCAGGCGCTGCTTCCGCGATCACCTCGGTCATGAATTTGTGCGTGCCGTGCTCGATGCCCTTGGCGCAGGCGATGACAGGCGTATCAGGTTTGAGATGCGGTGCGATATGCCCGACCGCGGCACGCAAATGCTGCGCCGGGGTCACGGCCAGGATGATGTCGGCGCTGGCGGCAGTAGCGATGTCAGACGTCACGACGATGCCGGGGTCGAGCTGGATGCCAGCCAGCTTCGGATTGATCCGCGTCGCCTGGATCCGCGCCGCGTGTTCGGCATTGCGCGCGTACAGCGTCACCTCGCGTCCGGCGCGCGCTGCGACTTCGGCCAATGCCGTGCCCCAGGCGCCGGCACCGATCACGCTGACTGACTTATGCGCGGGCATCAAAACCCTCGGTTCAATGTCCGGCGCGGCTATTGGCGTAGCCGGCCGGCGCCTTGGCGTTGGCATCAAGCAGCCAGCGGGCGCGCGGCGGCGCTTCCATCGTGTCGGTCAGGCCGAGCGCCAGCCGCTCGGCGCCGGCCCAGGCGATCATCGCGCCATTGTCGGTGCAGAGCGCCGGCGGCGGGATGATCAGCGTGGTCTGCGCCGCTGCCGCGACATCCTGCAGCGCGCTGCGGATCGCGTGGTTGGCAGCAACGCCGCCAGCCGCAACCAGCGCACGCGGCGTGCCGAACCGCTCCTCGAACAGTTTCAAGCCAACGCTCAGGCGGTCCGCGGTCGATTCCAGCACCGCCGCCTGGAAGCTCGCACAGAGATCGCTGATGTCCTGCGGTTCGAGCGGCTCCAGCCGGCTCGCTTCGTTGCGCACCGCGGTCTTCAGTCCCGACAGCGAGAAATTCGCATCGGGGCGGCCGAGCATCGGGCGCGGAAAGGCAAACCGCGTCGGGTCGCCGCCGGCAGCCGCGCGCTCGACCTCCGGCCCGCCCGGATAGGGCAGCGACAGCATTTTCGCCACCTTGTCGAACGCCTCGCCCATCGCGTCATCGACCGTGGTGCCGAGCCGCACATAGTCTCCGACGCCGACCACGGCGACGATCTGGGTGTGGCCGCCCGAGGCGAGGAACAGGCAATAGGGAAACGCCAGCGCGCAGGTCAGCCGTGGCGTCAGCGCGTGCGCCTCGAGATGGTTCACCGCGATCAGCGGCGTATCGTGCACCATCGCGATCGCCTTCGCGGTGGTGAGACCGACGATCACGCCGCCGATCAGGCCGGGTCCGGCGGCCGCCGCAACCGCCGACAATTGGGCATAACTGACGCCGGCCTCCTTCATCGCGGAGGCGACGATGCCGTCGAGCAGGTCGACATGGGCGCGCGCCGCGATCTCCGGCACCACGCCGCCGAAGCGGGCGTGCTCGTCGGTCTGTGAGCGCACGACGTTGGAGAGGATCTTCGCCTGCCCGTCGGCCTGCCGCTCGACCACGGCGGCCGCGGTTTCATCGCAGGTGGTCTCGATCCCCAACACCAGCATCGGTGGTTCGTGTCCCAATTTCGGCCCTTGTGCTACGAGCATGATCCGGACGGGCCGGAACCGGGTTCCGGCCCGATCTGCTCACTAGAAATGTTCCCTCCGGGGTAGCATTGCGAGGTCTTGAAGTGCAATCGGTCGGCAAGGTCCATTTTCCAAGGTCCAATCCAAGGTCCAATCCAAGGCTGGAGGCCTGAACCGTGACGATCCTAGTCACGCGGCCGCATCCGGACAGTGACGCGACGCTCGCGACGCTGCGGGGACGCGGCTTTGACGCCCTCGCGGCGCCGGTGTTGCGCTTCGAGCCGTTGCCGTTCCATGACGATGACGATTCAGATTATGACGCCATTATCCTGACCAGCGCCAATGCGCTGCGCGCGGTCGATCTCACGGCCAGCCGGCTGTTGCCTCTGCCGCTGTTTGCGGTCGGGGCGCACACCGCCGATGCCGCGCGCGCTGCGGGCTTCGACAGGGTGATCGTGGCCAAGGGCGATGCCAGCAGCTTGCGCGATCTCGTGCTGGCGCGGGTTAAGGCCGGTGAACTCGAGGCCTCGGCGACGCTGCTCCATCTCGCCGGCGCCGACCTCTCGCGCGATCTGGCGGGCGAACTGGGCGAAAAGGGGCTGACCGTCGTCACCCATACGACCTACCGGATGGCGCCGGTAGCCGCCTTTCCCAGGGAGGTCAGCGACGCCTTCATGGCGAACCGGATCACCGCGGTGCTGCATTATTCCCGCCGCAGCGCGCAGGCGTTCCTGGACACAATACGGGCCGATGGCGTGGAGATCTCGGCCCTCGCTTTGCCGCAATGCTGCATTTCGGCGGCGGTTGCCGCAGTGCTCCGTGACGCCGGCGCGACCAAGCTGGTGGTGGCGGCACAGCCCGACGAAAACGCCCTGCTCGAGGCACTCAGCCGCACCCTGCGGCCGTGAGCGGTATAATTCTTTCGTCTGGACATGATGTTAGGCGGTGCCCGGTTTTTCGGATCGTGCTCTAAGAACTTCGGCCGATTCTGATAGAATGTGCGGCCAATAGTTTTGAGGACCCCCTGCGATGGCTGAAGAAAGGCCCGACGACCCAGGACCTTCGCCGGATTCCCGGCCCAAGCGCGCGCCGCCGACCATCGATCTTCAGGCGACCGAGGTCTCCAGCGAGCCGCCCAAGACGGAGGGAGCCGAGGAGGCTCCCAAGGAAGCTGTCAACGAGGCTGCCGAGGCGGACGCGACCGCGGCTGAAGCCGAGCGCCAGCCCGAAGCTGCGCCGGAGGCGGAGCCGCAGCCCGAGACCGCCTCCGTGGCGCGGGACACTGAGCCGGCGCGGCCGGTGTCGCCCTGGGTGGTGGCGCCGGTATCGGGCGCCGTCGCGGCGGCGCTGGTGATCGGGGTCGGCTGGCTGCTCGGCTGGCCCGCGGTGCAGACGGCCTCGGCGCCGCAGCCCGGCGCGGTAACGATCGACGACCTCGGCACGCGCCTGACCGCGCTCGAAGCAAAGGCCAGCCGGCCGGCCACGGCGGCTGCCGATCCTGCGGCGACGGCGCGGCTGGAGGCGCTCGACAAATCGATCGCCGCGCTGCGCACCGAGCTTGCCGCAACACGGGCGCAATCCGACAAGCTTGCGGCCGCGGTCAACGACGCGAAAGCCGCGCCGCGCGATGGCGTAGCTGCGCCTGACATCTCCGGCATCACGGCGCGCATCGACAAGGTCGAGGGCGCGGTGAAGGCGCAGGGCGCCGCGATCGCCAGACAGGACAGCAAGATCGCCGACACCAAGGCCGAGGCGAAGGCGGACGATGCGCCGCTGCGCCGCGTGGTCGCGGCATCGCTGCTCGACGTCGCGGTTCGTCATGGCGATCCCTTTGCCTCCGCGCTCGAGACCGCGAAAACGCTCGCCGACGATCCCGCGATGCTGAAGCCGCTCGAGACGTTCGCGACGTCAGGTGTGCCGAGCCCGAACGCGCTGTGCCGCGAGCTGATCGAGATCGTGCCGCAACTGGCGCCGCCGGCGCCGGAAGCGGCGACGGCGAATGCCGGGCTGGTCGATCGTTTGCAGGCCGGCGCCTCCAAGCTGATCCGCATCGAGCGGACCGATGGCACGGGGACCGATCGCGGCAGCATCGTCGCGCGCGTGACATCGGCCGCCGTGCATAATGACCTCGCATTGACCGAGCGTGAGTTGAAGTCGTTGCCGCCGGCCGATCGCACTGCGGCGCAAGCCTGGCTCAACAAGGTGGACGCGCGCCGCGCCGCGCTCGACGCGTCGCGTAAATTTGCCGACAACGCCATGGCGGCGCTCGCCACGGTCAACCAGTAAGTCTTTGCAATAGGTTCTCGATGATCCGCATCATTCTGTTCCTGCTGCTGATCGCGCTCGCTGCAGCGGGCGCGGCCTGGATGGCCGATCAGCCCGGCGATCTCGTGATGTCATGGGGCGGCTTCCGCCTGACCTCCAAGCAGCCGATGTACCTGCTCGGCCTCGTCGTCGTCGCCTCGATGGTGGCGGGCGTGATCTTGCGCGGGCTGTGGAAGGTCCCCGGCCACATCCGCCGTGGCCGGCGCGAACGGCGTCACGCCCGCGGCCGTCATGCCATCACGCAAGGCCTGCTCGCGATCGGGCACGGCGATTCCGCAGGCGCCCGCGCGCATGCCGAAGTGGCGCGGCGCCATGCCGCGGGCGATCCGCTGGCGCTGTTGCTGCACGCGCAATCGGCGCAGCTCGATGGCGACCGCGACGGCGCGCAGCGCGCCTTCCGCGCCATGGCCGAGCGTCCGGACACACGATTGCTCGGCCTGCGCGGTCTGTTCATCGAGGCGCAGCGCGCCGACGATCCGGTGGCGGCCGTGATGATCGCCGAGGAGGCGCTGAAAATGTCGCCGTCCTCGTCATGGGCCTCGCATGCGGTGCTCGGCTTCTGCTGTGCCAAGGGCGATTGGGCCGGCGCGCTCTCGATCATCGACAACAACCAGACCGCCGGACTGATCGACAAGGCGACCTATCGGCGGCAGCGCGGCGTGCTGCTGACGGCGCGCGCGCTGGAGTTCGAGACTGTCGATCGCGACCTGTCGCGCTCGAGCGCGCTGGAGGCGGTCAAGCTGGCGCCGACCTTGATTCCAGCTGCCGTGCTATCAGCCAAATTCGAGAGCGAGGCGCATCAGGTGCGCCGTGCGATGCGCATCGTCGAGACCGCATGGCTGGCGCAACCGCATCCGGATCTCGCCGATGCCTATTCCCATGTCCGGCTCGGCGATGCCGCGCGCCAGCGCCTGGTGCGCGTCGAGACGCTGGCGGCGAAGACTCCGGGCCATATCGAAGGCGCATTGGCGATCGCGCGTGCTGCGATCGATGCGTCCGAATTCGCCAAGGCGCGTGCGGCGCTGGAGCCGTTCATTGCGGCGCCGACGCAGCGTGTCGCGCTGCTGATGGCGGAGATCGAGCGCACCGAGCACGGCGACAGCGGCCGGGCGCGGGCCTGGACGTTGCGCGCGGTGCGCGCGCTGCACGATCCGGTGTGGACCGCCGACGGCTATGTCTCGGATCGCTGGCGCCCGGTGTCGCCGGTCACCGGGCGTCTCGATGCCTTCCAGTGGCAGACGCCGGTGGCGGCGCTGCCGTCCGACAAGGGCCATGCGATCGAGCCCTCGCCCTTCGAGGAGGCGATGCTGGCGCCGCGGCGGGTCGAGCCGCCCAAGGAGGTGGCCGATGAGCCGCCAGCGGCAAAGCCGGTTGAGCCGGTCGAGGCCAGGCCGGTCGAGATGAAGCCCGTGGAGGAGCCGGCCGCGCCGCCCGTGCAGGATAACGCCCCGCTGCCGGCCGCCATCGAGGCCGAGCCGGCCCCTGCCGAAGCCGCCGCACCGGAGCCGGCCCCGCCGCCGGCGGCCGAACCGGCGCCCACGGCCCCGGCTCCCCTGTTCCGCTCCCGGACCGACCTGCCCAAGGCCGCGCCGGCGCCAATCCCCGCCGTGATCCCGATCATCCGGGCTCCCGACGACCCCGGGGTCGACGAGGACGGCGCCGTGGACGAATTTGCGGAACAAATCGGCCCGCCCAAGGCCCAGATCGGCGGCTGGCGTGGATTTCTGGCGCGTTTGGGTAGCTAATTCGCGGTTAGGTAACGGCTGTGCGGTTAAATAACCGCATCTTCTTGCCAATCGGGGTCATGCCCGATATCAGGTGGCGCGAATTATCAGGCCGTTGCCGAACGGTTCGCCGCAATAGCTCAGTTGGTAGAGCACGTCATTCGTAATGACGGGGTCGGGGGTTCGAATCCCTCTTGCGGCACCATTTATCTCTCTGATTTAGCATAGCTTTCTGTGCGCGCTGTTTCTAGGTTCGTCCCGGCGCCTCGGCAAGGAACCACCGCGTAACCACCAAAGCCCCGGACCTCACAAATGAGCGTGGCGCCTCCGTCACGCTCTTCTCCCAAACGATCCAAGCGCGTCCCCGGTGGCGGCAGATGCCTTTTGCGTCGAGCCGGCCCTTCACCACGGGAGCACGCTTAATGAATTGCGCGTGCCAGCGTGCGCGGCGCCCTAGTCTGTTGCGGGGATTCTCAATGTCCATGGCCGCGATTGCCGGGCCGATGGCGTGCGCTGTCGAGGATGATCCGGTGTCATCAGCCCGGCTCAACGTCCACGTGGACCCGCGCGATATTGTAGAGATTCACCGTTCCGCCGGTCGCTTTGCTTGGATCGAAAAGAGCGAGGTTTATGCCGTCGCTCACCGAGCTGCGATACACCACCCCGTCGAAGCCCCGCTTTTTGATGAACTCACACAGATATTGGCTCGCGATATAATCGATCGCCGCACGTTGCGGAACAACCGGCCGTGTTAGCTCATCGCCTAGCCGTTCAAGGAAAGGAAGATCGGCCCGAAGCTGACCAATTTGACTCGCATCCGAGAGAATGAATGGCGAGACGAGTTTCCGCGGATCGCGTAAATCGACTGCGGTAAGCGCTGGAATGGTGAAGTCCGCCACACAAGCGACATCTCCGGTGTGTGGTCGAATCTCGGCGGAGGCCGTTTCGGGTTTCGAGCCAAGATAGAGATAAGGAATCCCCGCGGGGTTGGCGCGTCCATGCGAAGCCAAATGCTTTGGCGGAGCATTCATTTCATCGATAGCATAAGTCCTATCGCCAGTTCGTATGCGTGCCCGAAACCATCTCGGCGGCAAGTTTCTAATTATGAGCATCCCTAACAGGTCGGCCAAGCGCTCCTTATCGATCTCCATATCAAGAAACCAGCGGTTCTTGTGCATCATTTCATCACGCAGCGTCTCCCACTTGGCAAGACCCTCGCTCTTATAGCTTGACGACGGTGAGAATGTTTGGCGCACAATCTCTCCGTCATCGAGAATTTCGCCAAGCAATTCCTTTGCGTGAGCAACATCCATTCTCGGATGAGAGAAGAGTTTCCAATCTTCCTTCATCCATTCGACGAGCGATTGTCCATCCGGATCGCGCTCGTAGACGTTGGAGAGCATTTCGAAAACAGTGCCTAGCGCTTCGGGCTCAACGAGCTGCACATTCTTGCTGCCGCAAAAGTCACAAGCCCCATTGCTCGAGCCTAGCGATGGGAAAATACTAGTCCGCAACCCGTGATCATCAAAGCACTCTGGGCAGCACCGCCGCTTGGCCATGCGAGAATCAACCGAAATATTTGGCCAGTGTCTCGATGTGGTGCTTCATCGAGAGCTTTTTCACATAGCCAAGGCCCGGAAAATGACCTTTAGCATGAAGTTCTCGAAACTCTTTGATCGCGTCTGTCTCGAATAACTTCGAATTTCCAGTGTTGAGCTTATCAATTAGCTTTTTGAGTGCTTGCGCGAACTTTCCTGCGGGATCGGTGGGAGTATCGTTCGTCGTCGAAACGAAGTGGTAGATGTACATGACATCGTCCTTTTCAGGATCGATGAACGTGAGGTGGATGGCAACCGCATAGGCTGGGCCACCGGTCTCAGAATAGCTGTCGCCGACGATAAGGAAATCGCCGAATCCCTGCATATTCAGATCACTACTGTAGGTGAGGTGCAGTTCTGAGAATTCTTCGAATTCTATCTTGGCATATTCGGCGTTCTTTCGCCGCTTGAAGCCATCGCGCACAAGGACCCGTGTGCTACCGTCGAAGTGCTTGCGATAGAGCGTATTCGCGTGATCTTCGATGAACACGTGCCTCGACGCCGCGAGTCCACCGCCAAGATAATCAGCAAGCGATTTCTGCGCCGTGAAACCGGCATGAACAAACGTTGGATTATGGTCCGCGTGCGTCTCGTACTTCTCGGTCGCGTCGGCAAGGGCCATGTCGCTCCGCAGGAGAATGCCCGCCGAGATCGCGTCGTTGCCGATGTAGCCGCCTTGAAGCAGATTTGTGATGCTCGCGCCGTCCTCCTGATGATCTCCATGGTACGGATTCACGATCACGATCGCCCGGCCGCCCGCTTCGCAAATCGCCTTAAGGGCTTTTTCCAGACCGCTTAAAGATTCGCGCACCGGCTCAATGATCGGCACGAACCCCATGGCGGCGAGCGTTGGCGCGGTCTCACGTACCGCAATCAGTTCGAATTGCTTGCCGCGGAAATATGGGTGGTACATCCGGCGCTATGCCCACGCCTTTGCAATATCGAGCGGCGTGCAGACAGCTTCGACGATCCGGCCATGATCGGCCCTGCGCACCGAAATTGACAGCGCGGCGGCCTGCAATGACCGCGGCAACTGATCAACAAGCTCGCTGAGCGGTGCGAGATTTCGGGTGTGCTTGAGCGTACGCACCATCTCGCCGTGCAACTCGGCTGGATCGAGGGACTCGAACAGTTTCCTCATCGCTGCATGACGCTGCGTGTTCGGCACGACGGGCACTGGCACGTTCAACGCCTTTAGGATCGTGGCGGCCTCGGCGCCCCGCAATGATTCGAATACTGTCACCGGGCAGATTCGCTCTGGAGAATCGACCGCATCTCGCACGGTTGAAATCCGGTAGCGTTTCGAAAGGCACATCACGCCGACGTCTTCGGGCACCACGGCGAACACGCCTGCGACATGCCCTTCGCTGGCGATCACGTTCACCGAGGCGAATACGCGCTTGTAATTCTCAACCTGATTGGCCAGACGCGCGAGCGAGTCCCGCTCGGACTTGATCTCGTAGACGGTCGCCGTGCCGTTGAGAATGACGATGTCCGCCTTGCATGCACCGGCCCGAAATTCGTTGAGCATCGAGGCCGTGCGCAGCGAGTGCCGGCCCATAAGGATTTTGTGGGCGAGCGCCGCGCGATAGATGTACTCGTCCCGCTGGCCTGCCTGTTGTAAGACCGCGAAGGCCGCGTCAAAGGCATCGGCCACGGTTGCCCGTCGGCCGCACTTGTCGGCGACCTCGGTCTGCCCAAGAAGCCGGCCCAACAATGCCGAACGTCCCTTCTTCGCCATCTCGCGGAACACGGCAGCGGAGAAGAAGCGAGTCAGCACGGAGAGTTCGGTTGCAGTAGGTTTCACGGACATCCTCGGCGCCCCCACGAGGCAATCTCGTAAAGGAATAGCTGATTCTAGCAGAAGTTCCGCCAACCGAAAGCGCAATCCACGCCCTCGGCGACCAGAACGATAGCCTCATAGCGCTCGGGAAGATCACGGGTCCTTCCTGCGGCCGCCGCCGGGTCGGGTTTGAGCAAAGCGTGGTGCAACGGCTGCCGGCCCACAAGTCGCAATTCTATCGACGGTCGACGCGCGTAGAGCACCAAGCAACGCCCAATTCGTGATGCTGGAGCACACTAGCCCGTCTGCTTACCCTCATAACAGGCTTAGCTGGTCGCTTCGTTCCGATCCGGTTCTAGGGCCTATGGCAGCCTCGCCAGTCGCTCATTTCCAACGCGGCCGGCTCCACTGGCGGGCACCACCGGAGGATGCTCTATGAGGCTGCCATAATGTCGCAAGTCCGTCGCTCAGCACTTCTGCTATCAATGGTAGGCGACGGACATGCGTCACGCTCCAACCTGAATCGCCGCACACCATGATGCTGGTGATCGTTCAGCAAAAACAGATGCCCGAATCTCCACCATCGCACGGTCCGACAGCCCGAGCGCTTTAAACTGCTCGAACAGCGCTCGATTTAACTCTGCATCCGTCATTCGCGCGAATGCTCCGGACTGGTCAATCTCATGTCTGTGCACAAGAAGTCCCGCAATCTTCGCGGCCAGCTTCAACCCGCTTATGGCAGCATCCAGATTGGGCTTGAAGATCCCAGTCGCGTCGCCGTCCCGGTCGTAAACCGGAAGCCCGCGGATAGATAAATCAATTACATGCTTTAGTCGGAGAATGATCCACTCTTCCGTAAGTGCGGCACGCTGTACGCCGATTTCTCTTGCCTTCGCCTCACTATGGGCGCGCTCCTCTACGATCTCTCGCACTCGGGCTTCAATCGACGGTCGTCTGCAAAGCCTACTCGCATTCGCGGGCTTGTAGACGTAGCCGGCCGCCCGGTACGCCTCGGCTTGGCTCTTACCGGAGGCAAGTGCATTGGCGACAATTTCGTGCTTCGGCTTTTGCAGTGTCGGCACGATTGGCCCCGTTGGTGTTATCTAGCCTTATCACAAATTTATCCGTTTAATCGGGCGGGCCTTTTCCTGTTTGCCCAGCGCCGCAGCGTATCGGCCCCGGCGCTCCTACCGCGCCTGCGTCTCGCATGAAACGGTTGTCCCCCCGTGCTATAAGTGGAACTTGGTGTAGTTGCGCCAGTGAACTGCTGAGGGCTGGAACAATGCCAATCAATCAGCTGCTGAAAGGCTGCGAACGCACGCCTGAGGAAATCGAACTTCTGAACAGGGCCTTCGATCACGCCCTACACTTACTAGGCGTGCTTGACCGTGACGACCCACTTTGCAGGATGGTGGCTCGCGACGTTATCGACATCTGCGCAGCAGGCACCAACGATCCGCGTAAGATCGCGAAAATCGCCGTAGAGCGGATGGGCCTCCGGTGAGTCGAGCGCTCCCCTCAGCGCCACCAAGCATTCATTCAGCTTGGGGGCGTTGTTTGATTCGGTGGCCTATTTCGCGTCTGCGAGTGGCAAATAGAAAATCCCAGCGCTCCGGGGTGAAGGCGCTGGGACTTTAAGGGTGAATGGAACGGGGCTGGGAAAAGTTCATCCACCCGATTGTCCAATTTCCCTGACCCGGATTCGTTCCTGCACAGTGGCCTGTTTTGATTTGGCGAGTGGGACGCTATTCGTTCTTTCCAAATCAACGAGTGGAGCGACAAAGGATTCAGCGTTCACCCCATGAAATGGGACGGGATAACGATAGCCGGTTGCGCCTCAATCGCACTTTCCGTGCTGGTTCTGATTGTCCTCTTCACGATGTAGGGC
>NZ_AUGA01000015.1:0-184488 GCF_000426785.1 Bradyrhizobium sp. th-b2 | reverse complement strand
CGACCAGGCTGTGCACGACCCGCGTCGGATCGCGCCGATCCGGGAACACCCGGGCCAAATTGTCGGCCAAGCCGAGACGCCGCTCGGCCATCGCCAGAAGCATCACGCCCCCGTTCGAGGTCAGCCGCCCGCCATCGAAGGCAGCTGTGACTTTCTTGGCGTGAACGGAGAAGGGCAGAATCGTATCATCGGTCATGGCGGGCCTGGTGTTCGCGGCTGAAGGTGATGGGGTTGGCTTTGCAACCGAATCCTACGCCGCATCAGCGCTTTACACCACGCTCGCCAGCCTCTCAGGCGCCTCTGACGAATAAGACGGGCTAGAACCATGACGATTGCAGACGAGCATGATGCAGTCCCGGTGCAGGCCAGGCTTGTCGGCGCCTGAACGAGACGCCCGTAGTGCATGGGCGATCCAGTATTTGATTTTGCTGAATGTCAGAAATGTTTCTGTTCGCGGGTTGCCAGGTTCGAATTCTGCCGAGATCGCCACCCCACTCCCCCGATGAAACCATTTTCCAGAAGCCGCGAAGCCGGCCGGAAACAAAGGCGGCCTAGCCTCCTAGCATTGGACCAGAGGGGATTCGGTCATGTGGGATTTCATCAACGAATTGTATCGGGATTTTTGCCTGTCGCGCCTGCAGGAGATGCGGAAGCTCGAGCATCACGGCTGATCGGGCGGCGTATGGACAACGATCAGCCGCTGGCCGGCGCCATTCTGACGGCGATGGTGATTGCCGCGGTCGTGTGGGCAACACTTGGACCTCAGCCAGTGCACGAGAAGGTCAGTCACGAACACCACGCGATCGCCGGACGCTAGAGCCCGTATGACTACGGATCGCTCGAACCTTGGCCCCGGCCTTGCAGACATAACCCTACTGGGATTGCGGGCCCAGATTGAAACAGGGCGCCGCCGGGACAAGGCATTTCGAGCCCGGCGGCGTATTTTCTCGGGACGCGCGCATTGTCGGTGATCCGAACGGCGTGGCGGCACGCCCCGGCCGATCCCTGCCCTTCGCTCTTTGCTCTTTTCAGCTGCCGCGCGCTGACTTGCTCGCGCACTCATCCGGATCATCGCTGACGCCACACCACCGGCACGAACAAGAGATCGTGGTCAGCATCGTCGACGAGCCGCTAGGCAATGAACGGTCATAATGACTTCGCCCCGCATGCCGCGTCAGATCGGGACGCGCAACGAAGGTCAGTTGGCAGCCGTACCGCTAACGACGCGTTCTAAGGCTCTCTTAACCACAAGCGCATGACGCGCGCGGGGCGATGGCGCGATTGCGCACCCATTCGCGTTGTACAGCACCATGCGTAGAACGGGTCATCTGATCGTCCTCGCCGCCTGTGGCGCGGCCATCCTCGCTGCGCCGATCCGAACCGCCGATGCACAAGAGGTGCAGGTCGGAACGCTTGCGTGCCGGGGTGGCCCTGACACCGGGTTCATCGTGGGCCCGATCACCAATCTCGATTGCGTATTGCACGTCGATAGCGCGCCGGACAGTCGCTTCGTTGTGGCCATCAGGAATCTCGGCGTGTTTATCGGCGATCAGGACGTCGCATTGACCTGGAAGGTGATGGGACCAGTGCCGTGGCTCGGGAGCGACGATCTCGCCGGTGGCTACACCCACCCCAGCGGCGCCGGCGTCAATGTGCTGGCCGGCGGCACCAATTCCCCTGTTACGCTGACTCCGTCGAACGAGCACAATGGGGCGGCCCAGCCAGTGAGGATCGAGAGCCTGGAGATACGGCCGATGGATCACTGATCACCGAGCGCGCGACCGCCAAAATGCACAACGCCGTCCGCTTGAAATATATGCGGACGGCGTTGGCCCTAGCCCCAGGAAGGTGATGCAAAATCCTGACGGCGCCAACTATGTACAATTTGTGCCAAAGGCGCATGTCCCAAATTGGCTATCACGGGACGCCCGAATTGGAACTCGTTGCCCGGGAATGCGGCAATTGCGCCTATGTGCGGTCCCCGCGCGCGATGCCGCGGCTTCGGCGCGTCCGTTCATGTGAGAGGCTTCACAACGGTATCGCAGACCGGGTGCTACACTGCAGGAATTCTTGCAGACATTTTTTCTGACCAGTTTCATGGCGAGACTTTTGACGGTTGCGGCAATCGCGCTTGCTGTTCTGGCGATGGTGCGTGGCCAGCCGAACACATTTGTTCCACTACCGACGAAGCCGATGCCGGCCGTTCTCATTCCGTGATGTCATGGGCCATATCGAACAGGCAATGTGTCTCATGCTGCTCTGTGGGTGCCTGAGTTCTTGTCCCGGATGGGCCTTCTACGAGATCGAGCTGTGGCGATATCGGCAGCGTGACGAGCTGACCTCGTGCGTAACGCAATGAAGTTCGTCGTACCGCAGCCTGGAGAACGCAGATCGCGTTTGAGCCGCGGCAAAATTCCGCGCGCAAAAAGCACAACGCCGCCCGCTTGAAATAAATGCGGACGGCGTTGGCCCTAGCCCCAGGAAGGTGGTGCAACATCCTGACACTCCATGTCTGCATGTCGGCCGCCAACGAGCATGGCCCAAATGGGCTATTTGAAGAAACAGAAACGAAGGTAGGTTAACTGCGGGGTGCCGGTGACGGTGCCCCACGACCAAAGTGTCAACTTGGCCTCAGCGTGGCCCACGCGCTGGGGCCTTTCTTTTTTGATGGTCACGGCCCGTCCGAAACCGCATTCGGTTCTTATCATTCAGCGCACGCAATTCTTCCGTAGTTCTCCGTGCGTGAACAAAGTTCCGATCGCGCTCGAGAGGCATGCTCGGTGCGTCGCCGGTTCCAATTCTCACTGTGATCGCTCGCGCCGCTTCGCGATTTCTTAATCGGCAATTGCTTCCTCTGGGAGATTGCGAGCGCCCGCGCTGTTCATCGATATTGGAATTGTCATGGAAGATTCCGTCCAGGTCCGTTGCACACGCTGCAAGAACGTTTTTCGCGATCGCGCGAGGCGACTGCAGAACGGTTACACGCGCCAGTGCCCGAGCTGCGAGATCGTCCTGTTCTTTGATGAGGACTCGCCCGATTCAAACATCCAGCGAGCGATGCGATTGGCGCGGCGCGCACGAAAGGAACTGCGTGAAAGCGAGGGCGGGAATCCGAGAAAGGCTGCAGCCGCTCCGCGGCAATATAGCGGCCGCTCGGTATCGAACGCCCGGGGCATCGAAGAAGAGGACGGCGATTGAGCCGCCGCCACTGGTGGCAGTTCGACTAACCGCCCAGGCCGACACCGGACGAAGCATTGTCAAGCCATTGGCGGGTCGACTCATCACTCCAGCCGGGAACCGCGAAGCGCGCCCGCGGCGTCACGTCCACGGACGAGCGAGCGGTTGCGGGTTGGCGTGCGTGGGAATGGCGCTTTGTTGCGGCGGTCGCCGAAGCGAACATGATGATCAACAGGCCAAGTGCCAAAACAATGCGCATCGCATTTGCTCCTGACGATCATCACGACCACGCCGAGAGTACGATCACCTCGTCCGTTTGCTCGGCGCGGCGACCGCGCCTGGCGGGCGTTCGGCCTCCGGCACCAGCCATTCGGTGATGAAACGGTCGGAGGCGTGGATGTCGACCTGCAGGAGGCGTCCCGGCCCGGGATTTTCGAACGTGTGGGCCGCATTCGGCGGCGCCACCACAACCGATCCGGCGGAGGCCTCGACGTCCCTGCCCTCGATCGTGAACCGCGCGCGTCCCTCGAGCACGACGAAGGTTTCAGCATACGGGTGCCGATGCAACGCCGGCCCCGGTCCGGGCGGCATATCGACGACGATCACCGAACTGTCGGATCCGCTGATCCGCCCCTCGATCTCGCTGGCAGATCCGAGCTGCCAGACCTTTAGCGCGTCGATCATGCCGTTCTCCAATCGCCGGATCAGGACCGTCGCTTGGCTTCGACGTAGCGCTTGAAATTGTCGAGGATGGCCTGCCAGCCGCCGCGCTGCTGCTCGACCGAATGGGTGTCCTCGCTGTCGAAGGAGACCTGCACCTTGACGCCGCCGGCCTCGGGCGTGAACCCGATCTGGGCGGTACGATCGCCGAACGAATATTCGAGCAGCCGGGGTGCCTCGACCCTGGTGTGTAGGTGCCGGCGAAATCGAACCCCATACTGCCGTCCTTGGCTTCCATCCGCGACGAGAAGGCGCCGCCGGCGCGCAGGTCGACGGTCGCGGCGGTGGTGTGCCAATCGTCGGAGGCCGCGTTCCACTGCTTGATGTCGTCGGGCGTGGTGTAGGCACGCCAGACATCCGCGATCTCCGCGGCAACGGTTGTTTCGACGGCAATCTTCATGTGCGTTCCTTCGTCCGTGTCACGTTGAGCCGATGCGCCCCGCGCGTCCGGCGGCGGCGCTGGACCGCGGACACTCTACTAGGGCCACTCGCAGCGATCCACAAAGGCGCCCTCAGGACCAGATCGTCGCACCTGCGCGGACCGCCGTGAACATGAGGAGACCGGGCACGCCATTCAACGAACCAAATGGTGCGCGGCCGGCACAAGAATTTCGTCAGGAATGACCGTGTAAGGAAGGCGATCCAACGCCCGGAGAGGACGCCATGCGGAACCTGAACACTGTCCTGAGCAAGCTCAACGACCGCCTGCTGCGGCTCGAAGGCGAGTTGTTCGTGCTGCGATCGATCGCCCGGGCCGCCCTTACCGCCGGCGACGAGTCCGCCGTCCGCACCCGCAAACTGCTCGAAGGCGCCAGGCTTGCACTATCGGACGAGGCCGAACGTCCGCTGGACGCGGCAACCGAGAAATACGTCGCCGCAGCGATCGCCATGGTCGAGGAACTGCTCGAAAATCCCCGCGAGGCAGCGCCGCTGTTCCGCGTGATCGACGGCGGCAAGCGGGACGATTAGCACACGCCTAGCCCGCGGCTTGTACGGCCGCATGATACGCCTCGATCGTCACCTTTGCTCTGACGGCGACATCCGCGGCCGTCATGCCCGGCTTGTAAAGGCTGCTGCCGAGGCCGAAGGCGCGGACCCCCGCCTTCACATATTCAACGAAATTCTGATCCGAGACGCCGCCGACCGCCGCGATCATCAGACCCGGCGGCAGCACGGCGCGGATCGCGGCAATGCCGGAGGCGCCGAGCACGCTGGCCGGGAAGAATTTCAGGCCCGAGGCGCCCGTGCGTGCCGCGAGCAGCGCTTCGGTCGGCGAGAACACGCCGGGCATCGTGACCATCGCGTGGTCCCGGGCCCGCCGCAACACATCGACATCGACATTCGGCGACACCATGAGGCGGCCGCCGGCGTCGTGCAGGCGATCGACGTCTGCGGTGGTGAGCACCGTGCCGGCACCGATCAGGACATCGGCCGGCGCCCGCTTCACCGCGATCTCGATCGAACGGAACGGCTCGGGCGAGTTCAGCGGAATCTCGATCGCGGCCATGCCTGCCTCGAGCAGCGCGCTCACAATACCCAGGACCTCGTCCGGCTTGACGCCGCGCAGGATCGCAACCAGCGGACGCTTCATCGGCGGAAACGGAATGCTCATGGCTGATCCCCTTCACTTCTTCCAGATCGCCGCCGCTGCGCCAGCGAGCCCGCGGCGAACCGCCTCCTCCGCGTCCACGATGTTGACCGGAATCGAAAGGCGTTCGAGCGCGATTTGATAGAGCTGCTGCAGGCGGCCTGATGCAATCAGCGTGACCGGCGTTGCCGGTTCCCGTTCCGCAAGCCCCGCCGCGAGCTCAACCCCGATCAACGTGCCCGAGATCGTCTCGCGCGCCGCCTGGGCGCTGCCGCCAAACAGCAGTTGCCGGGATCGCACGCGAAACAGCAGATTGGCGGATAGCGCCGGCGCCGCGAACGCCTCCGCGACGGCCGAGCGGAACGCATCGCCGTCAACCGCCTCCGCGGCGCCCGCAACGGCGTGTGACAGGATGGTGTCGCGTGCGATCGCGCTGAACAACTCGCCGGTCATGAAGGTCCCAAAGCGTTCGACCGTCCCGCCACGCAGGCGCACCCATTTGGAATGGGTTCCCGGCATGCAAACCAAGGCCTCGCCCGGCGCGTCGAGACCGAGCGCACCGAGCAGCTGGGTCTCTTCGCCGCGCATCACGTCGGGGATTTTGGCATCGCGCTGCGCGATCCCTGGCAATATGCGGATGTCGCGCGCCTGACCGCCGACCACGACCGCATGTGTGAGGACGTCGGAGAGATGCGCCGGCGTGTCGATATAGCCGGCCTCGACCCAGCCCTGCCGCGCACCCGCCATGCCGCAGATCACGACCGGCAAATCGGCCGCCACGCCGAGCGCGTCGAGATGGGATTGCAGCACGGACGCAAAGCCGGTCTTAGAGCCGTTCTTGGCGGCTGCGGTCATGCCCTCGTCGCTGCGGCGCTCGCCGAGCGCCTGGCCCACCGCGTCGATCAGCCAGAGGCGGAAGCTGCTGGTGCCCCAATCGACCGCGACATAGCAAGGCCCGCTCATCGAGCTCTGTTCCAAGCTTTCAGGTTCCGGCGCGACAACGCCGCTGCCCGGACCCGATAACGGCGTTCATCGCGCGGCGCAAGGTGCGCTGCGCGCCAGCAAATGGCGCAGGCCGTGATCGACCGGGCCGCCGACGCCATCAACGTCGCAGCACGCGCAAGCACGCCCGTCAGCCCCGGCTCGCATCAGTGAAGACGCGGATCGACTACCGCGCGCCCTTCAGCGTACAGGAGGTCGTGCAGGTCGTTACATTGCCGCGGTCACATTTGATGCAGACGTTAACGCACTGATCCATGACCTTGGGATTGTACTGACTATAAAGATTGGCCGCACAGCTGTTGGTCGATCCCGTGACCTCCGGGTCGGACCAGCAAGCGGACAGTAAAAGTGCTGCGGCACTGAAAATGGCGACCTTGCGCATAAGGCCTCCTGCCACGCCTAAACCCCCAGTAACCTTGATGGGTTAGGTTAAATTCGGGTTTCAATTGCGACCTTATTCGGAAGCAGTATTGCTTATCCACCGGACATTTCCCCAAGGTCCGGGCCCACACCGGCAAGGCCGCCAGGCGACCCCGCCTGGCGGCTTTGTTGCCAAGCAATGCACAAGGATAGCAGCAAGATGGCCCGAAAGCCGCGCTGGTCGTTCAAGGAGGACCGACGACTGATGGAACTGGCGCGCTCCTCGAAGTCGTTGGAAGAGGTCGTGAAGGCGACCGGCCGTTCGCCGGAGCGAATCAAGAAGATGGCGATGCGCCTCGGCCTGTCGATCAAGCCGCGCAGCACCGCCAAGAAGTAACTGACCAGCCGCCGCAGGGGTGGCCCGGCCAATTACGGTTCCGGACAATCGTCCTTCGCCCGCACCGGAATCGCCTCCCGCACCGGGATCGCCTTCACCTCAGCATCCGCCTCGGTCGCACGGGTGCACGTGGTCAGCACGAAGGCCACCCGGTTGCACTGCCATTCCGGCCCAAGCCCCGCGCTGGACACCGGCTCGGGCGACGCCAGCGTCAGCAATAGATACGCGACCAAAACGCCACCCGCCGCGCCTGCGGCAGCCAGCGCCGCGCCCTTTCCGGACCACAGCTTCGACATCATGGCCTTGGTTCCCGCCGATCCCTGGGGATAGATGACACTGCCCACCTGTCCACCTGTGACTGGAATCACAATCAGGACCAAACAGTTCAGGCTGAGTCTTTACGCTGGATGTGGGGTCGATATTGCACTGCCGCAAGACAGGGTCAGCGTGCGGGCTCGATCACATTACAGTTGGTCCGGCCCGACATCAGGCAGTCCTGCAGCTTGCTTGCCGCGGTGAGCTCATGCGCGAGCCACAGACCGACTCCGAGCATGACCACTGCGACCAGCAGTCCGATCAGCGCGCCACGGCGGCTGCCACCGTCTTCGGATTCGCTCATGCTCGCTTCGGTTCCAGATTGCGCTCGTCTCGCATCATGACCGTTTGCACGGTGGCGTGCGATCAATTCTGCAACAGTCGCACAATGAAATGCGCGGTCGCAGCTCGCGGCGCTGTAATTCCGTTGCGGGCTTCCGCGACTCGCGAAAAACTGCTCGCTGAAGTGGAGCGCGTGTGCGGGGCGTGCCGGTGAGCGAACAACAAGCGACCTACGACTATCAGCGTTACAGGCAGCTGCTCTCGGAAGCTGTCGACGAGACCAGCCGGCTACGGCTGATCACCCTCCTGATCACGGAAAAGGCCCGCGACAGGCTGGAAGCCCAGCGCGCCTCGGACCGCAACGCGATGACCGCCGAGACGGTCGCCAGGGTTCTGGGCAACGGGCGGCGCGAGCAGTTCCAGCGCGGCTAGAGTTTTCGGCAGCTTCGGTGACCAACCACTCACCACGCCGGCATCGGACGCGTGCGAACACCGCGATCGGTCATTTGCTGTCCGCTCATATCTCCTTTGCTCCACAGCCCTCCGTTCACCACTGGCCTTTTCGTCGCCGTTCACTTATTGAAACGCCGAACCAACCCCATCCATCACCCGAATAGAAAGCAGCAAGGCTTCGTCTATGAGTGGCTTCAAGGAACCAGGTTTTTTCGACCGCCAGAAAGCGGCCCTACAGGCGCGGCAAGACCTCCTCAACAAGTTTCGCTCCCAGCCGGGTGCTGACGATCCGGCCGTGAAGGCGCGTGCCGAAGAGCGCGCGGCGATCGCCGACCGCCGCGCCAAGGCCAAGGAAGCCCGTGAAATCGAGAAGGCTGAGCAGAAGCGCCGCGAGGAAGAGGCCGCCGCAGCCGAGGCCGCGCGGATCGCACGGGAAAGGGAAGAGGAAACCGCAAAACTGGCCGCGCTCGAGGCCGATCAGAAGGCCAAGCGCGACGCCCGCTACGCGGCACGCAAGGAGCGCGGCAAGAAGAAGCGCTAAGGCGTAACCAGGCCCGCCACCATGGCGGGCCTGCGAATGATGAGCGGTGGCGGCGGTCAGTTCTTCTTCATGCCGTCGTCTTTCTTCATCATCGCGCCGCCGTCCTTCTTCATGGCGTCGTCCTTCTTCATCATGCCACCATCCTTCTTCATGGCATCCTTGGACATCGTGTCTTCCTTCTTCATCGCGTCGTCCTTGCCCATCTTGTCCTGAGCGAAGGCGGCCGGCGCCAGCGCCAGGCTGAACGAGAGCAGCGCGGCGGAAAGGCCGAGGCGGGTCTTGGTGGTCATGTTGATGATCCCTTGTGTGGTCGAATGTGAGCGCGACGACTTGCCGCTGTCTACTCGACGCACTTGCGCCGGCCGTTGTTACCTTCAATAACAAATTCTTGAAGCATCGCGGCGCGGACGCCCGACGGTTCGTCACGTGAGGGTTGGAGTCGCGACGCCGGCGCACAGTGTGCGCCGCAACAACGCCAGGACTTGCGATCAGGACTTGCGACCAGGACTTGCGGCCACATGTCGGCTCGCACTATCAGGGCGCCTCGAACTATCAGACTAGAGAATGTTCAGGTGAAGACCGGCTAAGCTGAAGCGCCGCGCCGGCCTAACAGCCACTCAAGAAGCTTTCAGGGGAAGAAACCATGCTCACACGTCGCCACGTCCTCGCTTCCGCCCTCGCCGCACCCGCCATCCTGCGGATGGGCATCGGGACCGCGCATGCCGCCACCACCCTGAAGATCTCGCACCAGTTCCCCGGCGGCACGATCGACAAGGGCGACTTCCGCGACCGGCTGTGCCGGATGTTCGCAGCCGAGATCGCCAAGCGTTCGGGCGGCGACCTCGCCGCCGAGATCTATCCGAACTCGTCGCTGATCAAGACCAACGCGCAGTTCTCGGCGATGCGCAAGGGCGCGCTCGACCTCAGCCTCTATCCGATGCCCTACGCCGGCGGCGAATTGCCGGAGACCAATATCGGCCTGATGCCGGGCCTGGTCACGACCTACGACCAGGGCCTGCGCTGGAAGAAGGAGCCGGTCGGCAAGGCATTGAGCGACTTCCTCGCCGACAAGGGCATTCTTTTGATCTCCTGGGTCTGGCAGGCCGGCGGCGTCGCCAGCCGCTCCAAGGCGATTGTGGCCCCCGAAGACGCCAAGAGCCTGAAGGTGCGCGGCGGCTCGCGCGAGATGGACATGGTGCTGCAGACCGCCGGCGCCGCCGTGCTGTCGGTGCCGTCCAACGAGCTCTACGCCGCGATGCAGACCGGCGCCTGCGATGCCGGCATTACCTCCTCCACCAGCCTGATCTCGTTCCGCCTCGAGGAGGTAGCGAAGTCGCTGACCTCCGGCGCCGGCGCCTCCTACTGGTTCATGCTGGAGCCGCTGATGATGTCGAAGGCGATCTTCGACAAGCTGCCGAAGAACCAGCAGGACATCATCCTCACGGTCGGCGCCGAGCTCGAGGCGTTCGGCCGCAAGGGTGCGCAGGACGACGACGTCGAGGTCACCAAGGTCTACGAGAAGGCCGGCGCCAAGGTGAGCGCGCTCGATGCCGCCATTGTCGGCAAGTGGCGCGACATCGCGCGCGATACCGCCTGGAAGGACTACGGCGCCAAGACGGCGACGGCCGCCAACCTGCTCAAGCTCGCAAGCGACGTCTCCGCATGATCCATGGTCCGGTCGCGGATCAGGACGAAAGCGCAAGCCTGGCCGCGGGCAACACGCTCGTGGCGATACTCGAGCGCGCGCTGTCCGTCTGTAACAACATCATCGTGGCGTTCGCCGCGCTCGCCTTGATCGCGGCCTGCGCGATCCTGAGCTACAGCGTACTCGGCCGCGCCGTGTTTCACATGGCAAACTACTGGCAGGACGAGGCTGCCGTGTTCCTGCTGGTCGGCGCCACCTTCATGACCTCGGCCTATGTGCAGAGCCAGCGCGGCCATGTCAGCATCGAGGCGTTCGTCGGCCTGCTCTCGCCGCGGGCCAACAGCATCCGGCTGTGGCTGGTCGACGTCGCGAGCTTCGCGTTCTGCGCCTTCTTCGCCTGGAAGTCCTGGACCCTGGCGCACGAGGCCTATGTCGACGGCCAGGTGTCCAACTCGATGTGGTCGCCGCCGCTCGCCATTCCCTATGTGCTGATGGCACTGGGCATGACGCTGCTCTGCGTCCAGATCCTCTTGCAAATCATCCTTCCGTTGACCGGTGGCGCGCGCCGATGACCGTGTTTGGTATTGGCATCTCCTACGGACTAGCCACTCTGTTTGCGATGTTCTCCGGCATGCCGATCGCGTTCGCGCTCGGCGCGGTCGCCGTCGTGTTCATGGCGATCTTCATGCCGGCGGCCTCGCTCGATACGGTGACGCAGAACGTCTACGAGGAGATGGCCTCGATCACGCTGCTGTCGATCCCGCTGTTCATCCTGAAGGGCGCGGCGATCGGCAAATCGCGCGCCGGCCAGGATCTCTATTCGGCGCTGCATGCCTGGCTGCACCGCGTGCCCGGCGGCCTCGGCGTCGCCAACGTGTTCGCCTGCGCGCTGTTCGCGGCGATGGCCGGCTCCTCGCCCGCGACCTGCTCGGCGATCGGCTCGGCCGGCATCCCAGAGATGCGCAAGCGCGGCTATTCCGGCGGCTTTGCCGCCGGAATCATTGCCGCCGGCGGCACGCTCGGCATCCTGCTGCCGCCGTCGATCACGATGATCCTGTTCGCCGTCGCCGCCGAGAAATCGCTGGGGCGGCTGTTCCTCGCCGGCATCGGCCCCGGACTGCTGCTCGTGACGCTGTTCGGCGTCTATGCCGTGTATCGCTTCCGCAAGGAATACGCGATGGCGCGCGCCGTCTATGACGCGACCGGCAAGGACGCCGCGATCCTGCAGCACGAAGAATTCACCATGGCCGAGCGCTTCAGCGCACTGCCGCGCGTGATCCCGTTCGTGCTGCTGTTGACCGGCGTCATGATCGCGCTCTATGGCGGCTACGCCACGCCGTCGGAAACCGCCGGCCTCGGCGGGCTCTTGGCGCTGGCGCTGATCGCGGTGATCTACAGCGTGTGGAAGCCGAGCGACCTGTCGCCGATCCTGAAATCGACCATCCGCGAATCCACCATGCTGATGCTGATCATCGGCATGTCGCTGCTCTATTCCTACGTGATGAGCTATCTGCACATCTCGCAGTCAGCGGCGGAGGCGATCGTCGCGATGCACCTGCCGCGCTGGGAGCTGCTGTTTGCGATCCTCGTGATGGTGATCGTGCTTGGCTTCTTCCTGCCGCCGGTCTCGATCATCCTGATGACCGCGCCGATCATCCTGCCGCCGCTTCGTGCGGCCAATTTCGACATCATCTGGTTCGGCGTCGTCATGACGATCGTGATGGAGATGGGCCTGATCCACCCGCCGGTCGGCCTCAACATCTTCGTCATCCGCAACGTCGCGCCGGACATTCCGCTAAGCGAAGTGATCTGGGGCACGCTGCCGTTCGTGCTGCTGATGATGTTCGCGGTGCTGCTGCTCTGCTTCTTCCCGGAGATCTCGACCTGGCTGCCAAATCTGGTGATGGGGCCGGACGGCGGGCGCTAGTTAGAGCGAAGCGGATGCCGGCTCGCGTGGGGCAAACGCGTCAAGACAAGCGCCTCAGGCCGCCGCCTGCTCGCTTGCCGTTTCCCTTGCCGCCAGGGCCTTCTCGATCCGGCGGACCAGCAACGCCGTCGGACGCCCCTCCCGCTGCAGCCGGCGGAGCTCGTTCCAGAGCCTGATGATGTCCCGGTCTCTCTCGGCGTCCATGCTGGCTCCTCCCGGAGCGCATCAATATGAACGAAACAAGAACATAATTCAAGGCCAAAGCGAACCGTCTTGCCGAACGGGGAGCGGCTCAGGGATAGCCGTCACCTGGCGTATCGACCTCGACCACATCGATGCGCGACACCGATTTGCCTTTGCGCAGCTCCTCGTAGGACGTCTCCGCGCTCAGGCAGAACAGCGTCCGGCGATCGGCGCCGCCGAGCGCACAGGCAAGCGCGCGGCGGCCGGCGACGCCGATACGCTCACGCTCCACACCATCGCGATCGATCCGGACAAAGGCATCTTCCGTGAACGATGCGACCCAGACCGCGCCGTCGCGATCAAGGCAGATGCCGTCGGGATCGTTGATGCGGCCGAGCCGCCCGCGCAAATGCAGGCTACCGTCCGCCACGATGTCGTAGTCGGCGAGGCAGGCGCCATCCATTTCGGCGACGACGAGCCGGCGGTGGTCGGAGGAAACCGCAATGCCGTTGGGAAAGCGCAAGCCGTCCGCGACGACGCGGGCGCTGCCATCAGGCATCACGAGGATGATCCGGCCGACAGCGCCGCGGCCCTCTGGTGGCGGCAGGTTGAAGCCGAGATCACCGACATAGGCGCGCCCCTGCCCGTCGATGATCATGTCGTCGATCGTGCCGGTCGCGACCTCGGAGAGGTCGGCATAGAGCGACAGCGCCCCATCGCTCAACCGCAGCAGCCGCTTTTTGAACATCGTCAGCACGACAATGTCGCCATCGGGCAGCACGCCGAGACCACACGGCGTGTCGTCGGCCACCGCGGCATGCTCCTGCAGCTCGCCCGACGGGCTGATGCTGAGCAGCGTCCGTGCCATGCAGTCGACGAACCAGAGCCGCCCGCGATGCCAGCGCGGGCCCTCGAAATAGCGGCCGCCGTCATGGATGGTGGTGAGGCGAGCGGTCATGACCGACCGGCCAGTAATGACTGTTCAATCAGTGACATCGGTCCCCCTCGCGACGCGCTCGGCCGCGAGGATACAACCCAGGAGGGATAGGTCAAAGCGTGTGGCGGCCGCGCCTCACTGCCCGAGAGAACCCCGGTTCCCGCGGGTTCCACACGTCACATTCCATATTTCGCCGTGTTTTCCCTGTTGAGTTGCAGCAGCGTTAACACTCGAGAATCGAGGGTAGTGGTAATTTGCGGCCGTTGTGCCGCGTACGACGCGTTCCGTTTGTGCCTGATGCTTTCAGGGGGGCCAGGGAATGAACCGTTGCCTACGTCCGCTGGCGTGCTTCGCCACCGCCGCCGCGCTTGCGCTGCTTCCGGTCCAGGCGACCGCCAAGCCGCATCACCAGCACCAGGCCAAGAGCGGCCACGCCGACAAGAAGGCGCACGGGGCCAAATCCGCACGCGAGAGCACCTCCGGCAAGCGCCGGCATGCCAGGCACGGCGTCGACAAACGCAAATCGGCCAAAGCAAAATCGAGCACCAAAACTGAGACCTCGAAGGTTTCAGAGCCCGAGAAACCCGCTGGGCCGCAATTGTCCGGCGATCTCGCCACTATCAGGGACGCGATCGTCGCTGCACGCAGGGGCAAGACCAGCGAGGCGACCGATATCCAGGCGAAGATCACCGACCCGGTCGGGCGGAAGCTCGTCGAGTGGTATCTGCTGCGCCACTCCGAGTCGAACGCGCCTTACAGCCGCTATGCGGCGTTCGTCACCACCAACCCGGACTGGCCAAGCGTCACGCTGCTGCGCCGCCGAGCCGAGGCACGGATCTGGCAGGAGCGCAGCGATCCGGCCACGGTGCACGGCTTCACCCTCGATCAGCCAATCAGTGCCAAGGGCAAGTTTGCGCTCGCCCGCACCCTGCTCGCCGAAGGCGACCGCGACGGCGCCACCAAGCTGGTGCGCGAGGCCTGGCGCACGGAGGATTTGTCCGACCGCACCGAGAGCGACGCCTATGACGCATTCAAGGACCTGTTGACGCGCGACGATCATCGCGCGCGCATGGACAAGCGGATCGGCGCCAAGGACCTCGCCGCCGCCAGGCGCGCGGCGCAGCGGCTCGGCAGCGACGAGCTGGCGATCGTGAAGGCCTGCGGCGCGGTTCGCGGACAATCCAGCAAGGCAGAGGACACACTCAACGACGTGCCGGCGGATGCCCGCAGCGACCTCGGCTACACGCTGTGCCGGATCCAGTGGCTGCTCGCGAAGAACAGGATCGACGATGCGGCGCGCGTGGCGATTGCAGCCGCCCCCGACACGATGGCGCAGCAGGACACCGACCAATGGTGGCGCGAGCGCCGCATCCTCTCCCGCAAGCTGCTCGACCAGGGCCAATACCAGACGGCCTATGACGTGATCCGCCCGGCGGCGGCGCCGGACAACCCCTATTACCGCTCCGACATGCACTTCATGCGCGGCTGGATCGCGCTGCGTTATCTCAACGACGCCAAGACCGCCGCGGCGCATTTCGCGCGGATCGACGAGGGCCAGACCAATCCGACCGTGCTGGCGCGCGCCGCCTATTGGCGCGGCCGCGCCGCCGAGGCACTCGGCAACACCGCGGCAATGCGGGCCGACTACCAGGCCGCGGCGCGTTACCCGACCGCCTATTACGGTCAGCTCGCACTGGCCAAGCTCGGCCGAGACGGCGTCGAGCTGCGCGCGCCCTCGCCTGCAGCGAGCGCCGGCAGCACCGCCGCCGACGAGCGGGTCCGCGCCGCCGACATGCTCTATGCGATCGGCGAGCCCGACATCGTGCTCTATTTCGCCGCCGACCTCGCCGAGGAAAGCACAGATGTCGGCATGCTCGAGGCGCTCGGCGAGCTCACCGGCCGCCGCAACGATGCCCGCGCCATGCTGCAGATCGGCAAGATCGCGCTCGGCCGCGGCTTTGCCTTCGACCATTACGCCTTCCCGGTCATCGGCATTCCCAAGCACACCCCGATCGCCCCCGATATCGGGCGCAGCATGACCTACTCGATCGCGCGCACCGAAAGCGCATTCGACCAGCGCGACAAGTCGCCGGCCAACGCTGTCGGCCTGATGCAGGTGACGCCGGAGGCCGGCCGCGACACCGCAAAGCGTTTCGGCGTCAGCTATGACTGGAGCAGGATGGTCTCCGATCCCGTCTACAACACCCAGATGGGTGCGGCCGAATTGAGCGCGCTGCTGTCGGAATATCGCAACTGCCACATCATGACGTTTGCCGGCTACAACGCCGGCCGCGGCCGCGTCCGCGACTGGGTCAAGGCCTATGGCGACCCGCGCGATCCCAACGTCGATCCAGTCGACTGGGTCGAGCGGATTCCGATCTCGGAGACGCGCAATTACGTGCAGCGCGTGATGGAGAATTTCGCGGTCTATCGTGTGCGCTTCGATGACGCCGGCACGGCGATGGCGAAGAACGGCGAGCACGTCGTGACGCAGGAGAGCAACGCGGCACCGGCGCAGTAAGCGCCGCCGTCACGGCAGGCCAGCGGTCGCGCGACTGTGCGCGATCGAGGGATCACCGGCCTCGCTCGGCGCCCCAGGCCAGCGCCCGGGCGGTGGTCGCTTCAACGAACGCGCTCTTGCCGTTGCGATACGCGGCGATGTCGTCCCTGGACGTGCAGGCGAGTTCGCGCTTGACGTCCGCGTAGGCGCGCGCGGCCTCGGGATGGGCGCGGAGATAATCGCGAAACAAAATCAGTTGCTGCCAACGGGGGTGGGACAGCGGCATCACGTGGACATGGTGGGTCCAGGGCCCGGGCGGTCCCTTGCGGAAGAACAGCTCGCCCGGCAGCCATGACTCGTACTGCGGCATATAGATGTAACCGAGCGTGGCCATCGGCTCGACATAGCGATGTTGCACGTCGTCAAAATTTGGCACACCAACCAGCAGGTCGATGATCGGTTTGGACGGCAACCCCGGCACCGCCGTGCTGCCGATATGCTCGACCGCGAGCGCAAGACCTCCGAGCGCAGCCTCGATCCTCGCGCGCTCCTGATCGAACAACGCCGGCCAGTTAGGATCATAGGCGGAGACAACGATCGCCCCTGCGCCGTATTTCTCCATGAGCTGTCCTTATCGTATGCGTGCCTGAATCGCCGACGGTGCTCAATCCACCTTCACATTGGCGGCCTTGATCATCGGCCACCATTTTGCGATTTCGGCCTTCTGCCAGGTGCCGAGCGCCTCCGGTGTGAGCTGATCCTTCGGCGGCATCTGCAGGCCGAGATTCTCGAGCTGCTTCTGCACGGCGGGGTCGGCCAATGCCTCGACCGCGGCGGCGTTGAGCTTGGCCACGATCTCCTTCGGCGTGCCCTTCGGCACCCAGAGGCCGGACCACAGCGTCATGTGGAAGCCCGGCAGGCCAGCCTCATCGACGGTCGGCACGTCGGGCGCATTGGCGACCCGCTTGGAATCGGTGACCGCATAGGCGCGGATATTGCCGGCGCGGACCTGGTTGATCGAGTTCGATGTCTGGTCGACGATGATGTCGATCTGGCCGGCGACGAGGTCGTTCAGCGCCGGCCCGGTGCCGCGATACGGCACGTATTGCAGCTTGATGCCGGAGACGTTCTCGAAATAGAGCCCGGCGATATGGCTGCCGCTGCCGGCGCCGGCGGTGCCCGCGGTCGGCGGCGCCGGCCGCGACTTCAGCCACTCCAGCAATTCCTTCAGCGACTTCGCCGGCACGGCGTTCTTGCTGACGATGATCATCGGATTGCTCGGCAGCAGCACCACGGGCTCGAGGTCAGCGACGAGGTCGTAGCCGAGCTTGTAGATCGCGCCGTTCGCGACATGAGTGCCGAGATGGCCGAACGAGACGGTGTAGCCGTCGGGCGCCGCGCGCACCGCGCGGCCGACGCCGATCGAGCCGCCCGCTCCGGTCACGTTCTCGATCAGCAGCACCTCGCCGAGCGACTGCTTCATGCGCTCGCCGAGGATGCGCGCCATCGCATCCGACGGACCGCCGGCGGCGAACGGCACCACGATGGTGATCGGATGCGCCGGATAGGTTTCCGCGAAACTGGCCCCCGTGAACGCCAACATCGCCAACACGGCCAGAACCAGCTTCCGCATCATGCTCTCCCTCAATCTTCTTTGTTCTATCATTTTTGAAGGGCCACCTTTCGACAAGATGGCCCTTCGGATGAGGCGTCAGAACTGCGCGAAGTCGATCGGCTTGTGCCGGTCCAGCGTGCGGGTGACCGGCGGTAGCGGGTATTTCAGGCCGCTGGCGCAATTGAACAGCATCACGCGGTCGCTCTTCGAGACACGGCCGTCGGCGAGGCTCTGCGTGTAGGCGGCATAGGTCGCGGCGCCCTCGGGGCACAGCAACAGCCCCTCCTCGCGCGCGACCTCGTTCAGCGCAGCGGTGATCTTGTCGTCATCGACGGCGATCGCAAATCCCTTGCTGTCACGCACCGCGCGCAAAATGAGGAAGTCGCCGATCGCCTGCGGCACGCGGATGCCGGAAGCGATGGTATGAGCGTCCTCCCAGCGCGCCGCATGCTCGGTGCCCGCCTCATAGGCCCGCACCATCGGCGCGCAGCCGGAGGCCTGCACCGCGACCATGCGCGGGCGCTTTGATCCGATGAAGCCGATCTTCTCGAGCTCGTCGAACGCCTTCCACATCCCGATCAGGCCGGTGCCGCCGCCGGTCGGATAGAAGATCACGTCGGGCACGTCCCAGCCGAGCTGCTCGGCGAGCTCGAGGCCCATCGTCTTCTTGCCCTCGATCCGGTACGGCTCCTTCAAGGTCGAGGTATCGAACCAGCCGACCTTGGCTTTCCCCTCGCCGACGATCTTGCCGCAATCGTCGATATAACCGTTGACGCGATAGACCGTCGCACCCTGCAGCTCGATCTCGCTGACATTGACCTCCGGCGTATCCGCCGGGCAGAAGATCGTGGTCTTGATGCCGCAGGAGGTGGCGTAGGCGGCCAGCGCCGCGCCGGCATTGCCGTTGGTCGGCATGGCCATGTGCTTGATGCCGAGCGCCTTGCCCATCGACACCGCCATCACGAGGCCGCGCGCCTTGAACGAGCCGGTCGGCAGCCGCCCCTCATCCTTGACGATGATCTCGCCGCCGCCAAGCTTGGCAGAAAGCCTCGGCAACCGGATCAGCGGCGTCGTGACTTCGCCGAGGCTGACGATGTCCTTGCATTGGCGCACCGGCAGCAGCTCGCGATAGCGCCACAAATCGGCCGGACGCCCGGCCAGCGCGTCTTTCGTCAGCGCCTTCTTCACGCCGGCCAGATCGTAGCGCACCAGCAGCGGCTTGCCGGCCTTGGACAGGTTGTGCACCTGGTCGGCCGGATAGTGATCGCCCTCCATCGCGCATTCGAGGTGGGTGACGAAGGTCGGACGTTCGATGGTGAGGTTGTCGTTGTCTTTCACTGGATCTCCTCTTTCTTGTTCTTTGTGAATTCTTCACTGCCGGACCCGTCACCCTGAGGAGGCCGCGAAGCGGCCGTCTCGAAGGGCGACAGGCCCCGCCGCTCGATCCGGGCCGTGCATCCTTCGAGGCTCGCTGCGCTCGCACCTCAGGATGACGGGAGTTCCATCTGCGACGCGTCCGCTTGTTAGATATTCAGCACGCGCCCGTAGGCGTCGAGCACCGCTTCCTTCATCATTTCCGACAGGGTCGGATGCGGGAACACAGTGTGCATCAATTCCTCTTCCGTGGTCTCCAGATTCATCGCCACGACATAGCCCTGGATCAGCTCGGTGACTTCGGCGCCGATCATGTGCGCGCCGAGCAGCTGGCCGGTCTTCTTGTCGAACACCACCTTGACGAGGCCCTGGTCCTCGCCGAGCGCGATCGCCTTGCCATTGCCGACGAACGGGAAGCGGCCGACGCGGATCTCGCGGCCGCCTTCCTTGGCCTTGGCTTCGGTCAGGCCGACCGAAGCGACCTGCGGGTTGCAGTAGGTGCAGCCCGGAATCATCAGCTTGTCCATCGGGTGCGGATGCAGGCCCTTGATCGCCTCGATGCAGATCACGCCCTCATGCTCGGCCTTGTGCGCGAGCATCGGCGGTCCCGCGACGTCGCCGATCGCGTAGATGCCGGGGATGTTGGTCTTGCCGAGACCGTCGATCACGATACAGCCGCGGTCGGTTTTGACGCCGAGCTTCTCCAGCCCGAGATTCTCGATATTGCCGACCACGCCGACCGCCGAGATCACGCGCTCGAATTCCTTGGCCTGCGGCGGGCCCTTGCCGTCGTCGATGGTCGCGACCACGCTGTCGGCCTTCTTCTCGAGTTTTGTCACCTTGGTCGAAGACATGATCTTGATGCCCATCTTCTCGAAGCGCTTGCGCGCGAGGCCCGCGATCTCGGCATCCTCGACGGGGAGGATCTGCGGCAGCACCTCGACCACGGTGACGTCGGCGCCCATGGTGTGGAAGAACGAGGCGAATTCGATGCCGATCGCGCCCGAGCCGACCACCAAAAGCGACTTCGGCATCCGCTCCGGCACCATTGCCTCGAAATAGGTCCAGATCAGCTTCTTGTCGGGCTCGAGCCCCGGCAGCACACGCGGCCGCGCGCCGGTCGCGATGATGATGTGCTTGGCCTGATAGCTGCCCTCGCCGCTCGTGCCCTTCGGCGCCTCGACCGCCGACTTCTTCACCGTGATCTTGCCGGGCGCATCGATCGTCGCATCGCCCCAGATTACCGTGACCTTGTTCTTCTTCATCAGGAAGCCGACGCCGTCGTTGAGGCGCTTCGAGACGCCGCGGGAGCGCTGCACCACCGCCTTCGGATCGAACGAGACATTGTCTGCCGACAGCCCGTAATCCTTGGCGTGCTGCATGTAGTGGTAGATCTCGGCCGAGCGCAGCAGCGCCTTGGTCGGGATGCAGCCCCAGTTCAGGCAGATGCCGCCGAGATAGGATTTCTCCACGATCGCGGTCTTGAAGCCGAGTTGCGCGGCGCGGATCGCGGTCACGTAGCCGCCGGGGCCGGAGCCGATGATGATGACGTCGAAAGATGTGTCGGCCATGGCGGCTCCCGTTCAACTCAACCTGTGGCGCCGCGGGCGCGGCTTCTTGCGATCAATGTCCTGACCAGCCATTCGAGCCCGACCACCACGGCCATGATGACCAGGGCCGTCAGCACGATGGGCTGGGCGATGTTCCGCGCCAGCTGTTCGCCGGCGAAGAACGCAGAGTGCAGCAAATCCAGCCCGACCGGATTGAGCACCAGCGCGGCGGACAACAGCAGCGAGATCCAGGGCCAGCGCGTGCGAACCGTGCCGGCCATTCATCTGTACTCCTGCCATACCGCGCCGAGCACAACGGACCACACCAGCGCCAGCACGCCGATGCCGATCATCATGATCCGAAACTGGATCGTCGATATCAGGTCGCGGTTGACCGCGACGAGCAACGCGACGGCGATGGCGGCGAGCAGGACGTACGGACCTGACATCACGTACATGGCTGATGCCCGTTACACCATCATCATCACGGGATTCTCGATCAGCTGCTTGAAGGCGCCGATCAGCTCGGCGCCGAGCGCGCCGTCGATGGCGCGGTGATCGCACGACAGGGTCACGCTCATCATGTGCGCGATCTCGATCTTGCCACCGCGCACCACCGGACGCTCCTCTGAGGTGCCGACCGCGAGGATCGAGGCGTGCGGCGGGTTGATCACCGCGGTGAAGTGGTTGATGCCGTACATGCCGAGGTTGGACACCGCGGTGGTGCCACCCTGATATTCTTCCGGCTTCAGCTTGCGGGCGCGGGCGCGCGCGGCAAAATCCTTCATCTCGTTGGAGATGGTCGAGAGCGTCTTGGTCTCGGCCTTGCGGATGATCGGCGTGATCAGGCCGCCCGGCATCGCCACCGCAACGCCGACGTCGGAATACTTGTGCTTGACCATGCCTCCTTCGGTCCAGCTGACGTTGCAGTTCGGAATCTTCTGCAGCGCGACCGCCATCGCCTTGATGACGAAGTCGTTGACCGAGATCTTGTAGAGCGGCTTCTTCTCCTTGTCCTTCGGTGCTGACGCGTTGATCTCCTCGCGCGCGGCGAGCAGCTTGCCGATGTCGCAGTCGATGGTGAGGTAGAAGTGCGGGACGTTCTGCACCGAGGCGGTCAGACGCTGCGCAATGGTGCGGCGCATGCCGTCATGCGGCACGATTTCGTAGGAGCCCGGCTCGAACAGCGCGAGGATCTGCTTGTCGGACATCGACGGTGCGATGCTCGGCCCTGCGGCGGCGGGCGCGGCCGCCGGCGCCTTCAGGCCCTTGCCGGACTTGGCCTCGTCGACGTCGCGCGCGATGACGCGGCCGTGCGGGCCGGTGCCGGTGATGCGCCCGAGATCGATGCCGGCTTCTTTTGCCAACCGGCGCGCCAGGGGCGACGAGAAGATGCGGGCGTGACCGTTGGCCTGCGCGGCCGGTGCGGCGGGCTGAGGCGCCGCTGCCGGCTGCGGTGCGGACGCAGCCGCCGGTGCGGGAGCCGCGGCAGGCGCGGCAGTTGCCGCAGGCGCGGGCTGGGCGGCGGGCTTCGGCGCCTCGGCAGGCTTGGCCGCCGGGGCCGCGCCACCGCCGGCGCTGGCGGCCGCCTTCACGTCCTCGCCGTCGCCGGCCATCACCGCGATGACGTCGTTGACCGGCACGTCCTGCGTGCCCTCGGGCACCAGGATCCTGGCGATCGTGCCTTCATCGACCGCCTCGACTTCCATCGTCGCCTTGTCGGTCTCGATCTCCGCGATCACGTCGCCGGACTTGACCTTGTCGCCCTCTTTCTTGAGCCACTTGGCGAGATTGCCCTTTTCCATCGTCGGCGACAGCGCGGGCATGAGAATATTGATCGGCATTGTCAGTGACCTTGTTGCGACCGCGGTTTGGTTTGGCCCATGTCGGTCGGCCGGGCGATTTCGGCTTCGAACATCTCGACGATGCGCGCGAGCGCCTCGTCCTCGGTGTATTCGCTCTCGCGCGCATAGGCGCGTGCGGCGTGGCGGGCGATGTCGACGAGCATCAGCCCCCACATGTCCGGCTCCTCGAAGGCGCGCTGGAACGCGATCGACAGGCCGCCGTCGACGACAAAGGCGCGCAGCACCTCGATGGCGTCCTCGCGGCCCATCACGTCAGGCGGCAGCGGCTGCTCCTTGGGACCGGCCATCGGCGTTACCGGTAGGACACGGCCTTGGCGGCCGCGACCACCTCGGCGACGGACGGCAGAGCGAGCTTTTCCAGGTTGTGGGCATAGGGCATCGGCACGTCCTTGCCGGAGACCCGCGCCACCGGCGCGTCGAGATAGTCGAACGCGTGCTCCATGATGCGCGCCGCGACCTCGGAGCCGACGCCGCTCTGCTGCCAGCCCTCCTCCACCGTGACCGCGCGACCGGTCTTCTTCACCGAATTGATGATCGTGTCGGTGTCCATCGGACGGATAGTGCGGAGATCGACGACCTCGGCCTCGATGCCTTCCTTGGCGAGTTCATCGGCGGCCTTCAGCGCATAGGACATGCCCATCGCCCAGGAGACGATGGTGACGTCCTTGCCGGCGCGCGCAATCCGCGCCTTGCCGATCGGCAGCACGAAATCGTCGAGCTTCGGCACCTCGCCGGTGTGGCCGTACAGCATCTCGTTCTCGAGGAAGATCACCGGATTGGGATCGCGGATCGCGGCCTTGAGCAGGCCCTTGTAGTCGGCTGCCGAATACGGCGCGATCACCTTCAGACCCGGGATCTGCGAGTACCAGGCGGCGTAGTCCTGGCTGTGCTGGGCGGCGACGCGCGCGGCGGCGCCGTTCGGACCGCGGAACACGATCGAGCAGCCCATCTGGCCGCCGGACATATAGAGCGTCTTGGCGGCGGAGTTGATGATCTGGTCGATCGCCTGCATCGCGAAATTCCAGGTCATGAATTCGACGATCGGCTTCAGGCCCGCCATCGCCGCGCCGACGCCGATGCCGGCAAAGCCGTGCTCGGTGATCGGGGTGTCGATCACGCGCCGGGCGCCGAACTCCTGCAGCAGGCCCTGCGTCACCTTGTAGGCGCCCTGATACTCCGCGACCTCCTCGCCCATGATGAAGACGTCGCCGTCGCGCCGCATCTCCTCGGCCATCGCATCGCGCAGCGCCTCGCGGATGGTCTGCGTGACCATCTCGGTGCCTGCGGGAATTTCCGGATCGGGCAGCGCCTCGCTGACCGGCGCGGCCGGCGCCTTCGCCGCGGGCTGCGGCGCTTCCGCCCTGGCTTCGGCAGCAGGCGTCGCCTCCGCGGCCTTCGGCTGCGGCGCGGGAGCTGCGGGCACCTTGGCGAGGTCGGCGGCGCTTTCGCCGTCGGCCAGGATGGTGGCGATCGGCGTGTTCACCGCGACGTCGGCGGTGCCTTCCGGAATCAGGATTTTGCCGAGCGTGCCCTCGTCGGTTGCCTCGACCTCCATCGTCGCCTTGTCGGTCTCGATCTCGGCGATGACGTCACCGGACTTGATGGTCTCGCCTTCCTTTTTCAGCCATTTGGCGAGGTTGCCCTTCTCCATGGTGGGCGACAGCGCAGGCATCAGCACTTGAATGGGCATATCGGCTCCCGAAATCGGTCTTGAAATTTAGTCTGCGCGGATGAGGTCAGCGGTAGATGTCGGTGTAGAGCTCGGACGGATCGGGCTCCGGATCGTGCTGCGCGAAGTCGGCGGCTTCGTTGACGATCTCGCGCACCTCGGCGTCGATCGCCTTCAAGTCCTGCTCGCTGACGCCGGCGGCCAGCAAGCGAGTGCGCACCTGCTCGATCGGGTCCTGATCGTGACGGACCTTCTCGACCTCCTCACGGGTGCGGTACTTCGCCGGATCGGACATCGAGTGGCCGCGGTAGCGGTAGGTCTGCATCTCCAAAATCATCGGACCATTGCCGCCGCGACACCAGGCCGTGGCCTCATCGGCGGCGGCCTTCACCGCGCGCACGTCCATGCCGTCGACCTGCTTGCCGGGAATGTTGAAGGAAGCGCCGCGCTTGGAGAAGTCCTGCTGCGCCGATGCGCGCGACACCGCGGTGCCCATCGCATAGCGATTGTTCTCGATGACATAGATCACCGGCAGCTTCCACAGCTCCGCCATGTTGAAGCTTTCATAGACCTGGCCCTGGTTGGCCGCGCCGTCGCCGAAATAGGTCACGCTGACGGCATCGTTGCCGCGATAGCGGTTCGCGAACGCCAAGCCGGTGCCGAGCGACACCTGCGCGCCGACGATGCCGTGACCGCCGTAGAAATTCTTCTCCTTGCTGAACATGTGCATGGAGCCGCCCTTGCCGCGGGAATAGCCGCCGCGGCGTCCGGTCAATTCAGCCATCACGCCCCTGGCTTCCATGTCGCAAGCCAGCATGTGGCCATGGTCCCGGTAGCCGGTGATGACCTCGTCGCCCGGCTTCAGCGCCATCTGCATGCCGACCACAACGGCTTCCTGACCGATATAGAGATGGCAGAAGCCGCCGATCGCACCCATGCCGTAAAGCTGACCGGCCTTCTCCTCGAAGCGCCGGATCAGGAGCATGTCCCGCAGCGCCTTGAGCTCCTGCTCCCTGGTGAATTCGGGCGGCGAGCCAGCCTTCTCCTGCCCTGATTCTTTTGCGACGCTTTTCTTGGGTGCGGCCATGGCAATTCCGGGTGAGAGAAGTCGAAGAACCCTCTCTAACCCAACTCAAATCGCCTTGGAAGGATTGCGTTCGCCGGATGGAATTTTGCTATGCCGCACTGCAACGCAGCGCGACATTTTTGTGATAGCGCGCGGGTGTTTTTGAAATTTGAGAACGCGTCAGTTCGACTTGTTGATCCGAACCAGATCACGCGGATTTGCGTAGTCGAGCTGGAAGCGCGCACGCTCGTCCAGCATATCGGGATCGACCCGGTCCGAGCGCAACAGCGACACCCGCTGCTCGCCCTCGGCCCGCTCCTTCTTCAGTCGCGCCAGCTCCGAGGTCAGCGCGATGATTTCCTGGTCGAGCTCCTGCCGCGCGTTCAGGCCGTATTTGCCGGTGTAGGCGTTGACGCCGAAATAGCCGACCATCAGCGCTGCCAGCGTGTAGAGGGCAAGGCCGGACAGAATCGATTTGAGGCGCGTGCGGGAAACCATGGCCGCGACGATGCGGCCATGGCGGTTAATGGAATGCTAAATTTGATTAGCCGTTCTGCTTCTCGACGAAGGCTGCGAAGGCGACGAGGTACTGCTGCAACACCGTCTTGAGCGCGTCCTTGGTCAGCTCGCCCTGGTCGTCGAAGGCATCGCCGACGCCGTTGAGGTAGGTTTCCGGCTGGCCGAGGATCGGGCCGGAAATGCCCGGCAGGATGTTCTGCAGGTGCTTCGCCGCGCTGACGCCGCCGAGCGTGCCCGGCGAGTTGGAGATGATGCCGGTCGGCTTGCCCTGGAATGAGCTCTTGCCATAGGGCCGCGATGCGACGTCGATGGCGTTCTTCAGCACGCCCGGGACCGAGCGGTTGTATTCAGGGGTCACGAACAGCACGCCGTTCGACTTCTGCAGCTTTTCGCGGAAGGCCAGCCAGTCCGCCGGCGGCGCCGCCTCGAGGTCCTGGTTGAAGAAGGAAATGCCCTCGAGGGTCGTCACGTCGAGCTTCAGCGAGGCCGGCGCGAGCTTGGCCAGCGCATTGGCGATCTTGAGCGAGAAGCTCTGCTTGCGGATGCTGCCGACGATGGTGACGATGTTATAGGCCATAGCTAATCCCCTGGGGTGCACGTGAAACCGGATTGGTGGTCCTCACCTACCGGTGCGGCGAGAAAGATGCAAGTGCATGAAACGCCCAATTCTGGAAACGCAGCGTTTGCAAAACTGACCTGAACACCGGGACCTCGCCCATCCAGGCGGCCCTGAAACGCCGGTCTGGAGCATGTGTAGCAAATTGTCGACATCTTCGTCCGAGCATACTGCCGCGGGTTCCTGCATCACCTGCCTACCGCCGAGAGGCTGAACAATGCCAGAGCGCAAGACACGGGTCGCAATCCTGTTCGGTGGCCGTTCCGCCGAGCACGACGTCTCGCGGGCGTCGGCAGCGAACGTGCTTCGCTCGCTCGACCCGGATCGCTATGACGCCACGGCGATCGGCATCACCCGCGATGGCCGCTGGATTGTCGCCGATGCGGGAAACGGCGCCGGCGCAGGTGGCGGCGCGTTGACTATTCCGGACCATGGACCGCAACTCGCGCTGTTGCCGGGCGGACAGGGCCGCGTCGTGGTGCTTCAGGGACAGGCGGCGGGGCCTGCGGAATTGCCGGCCTTCGATGTCGTCTTCCCGGTCCTGCATGGCCCGAACGGCGAGGATGGCACGGTGCAGGGCGCGCTGGAATTATCCGACGTCGCCTATGTCGGCTCGCGCGTGATGGGCTCGGCGGCCGGAATGGACAAGGACGTCGCCAAGCGCCTGATGCGCGAGGCGGGATTGCCGATCGTCCCCTTTGTCGCGATGTCGGCCGCGGCTCCCATCAGCTACGAAGATGCGGTCCGCGCGCTGGGGTCGCGGGAGGTCTTCGTCAAGCCCGCCAACATGGGATCATCGGTCGGCGTGTCGAAGGCGCGCACCGCGGAGGAGTTCGAGGCGGGCTGCAGCTTGGCATTGCGCTTCGACACGAAGATCCTGATCGAGCGCTGTGTCGCGCCGATCCGGGAGGTCGAATGCTCCGTGCTCGAGGATGCCGAGGGCCGCATCCGTGCCTCCCAGCTCGGCGAGATCGTTCCGTCCGACAAGCACGGCTTCTACTCCTACGACGCGAAGTATCTCGATGCCGATGGCGCGCTGCTTCAGGTGCCGGCCAAAGTGCCGGCTGCCGTCGCCGAAACCATCAGGGAGCTCGCGATCAAGACGTTCGGCGTGCTCGGCTGCGAAGGCATGGCGCGGATCGACTTCTTCCTCCACGGCGAGCAGGCATTCGTGAACGAGGCAAACACCCTGCCCGGCTTCACCAACATCAGCATGTATCCGCGGCTGTGGGAGGCCAGCGGCCTGCCGCAATCCGAGCTGATGGATGTTCTGATCGGCCACGCCCTGGAGCGCCACAAGCGCTCCAGGAAGCTGGCATTCGAGCGCGAATAGACGCCGCTGCGTTACGCACCCTTGTTCGGATTGATCAGGAATTTCTCGCCGGTCGCGCGCTTGCCATAGACCGCGATGTTGTCGAGCTGCAAGGTCTCCTGCAGTGAGACCACCTTGGTGTAGTGGCTGGCGAAAGTGGTCTTCAGCTCCGCCACCACGCGCTGGCGCAGCTTGTTGCCGGCCTCCGGACCGATCTTCATCAGGAACGGGAATAGCAGCCAGCCGCCGACGCCCCAGGCCATGCCGAAGCCCCGCGGCAGCTCGATCGGACGGGTATCGAGGCCGCCATAGACGTAGACCTGCTTGTGCACATTCGAACCGTAGCGGCTGTAGGCCTTGGCGGTCTTGTTGATCGCGGTCTCCATCGCGATAAGGATATCGCCCGCCAGCTTGCCGCCGCCGATCGCATCGAAGGCGATCGTCGCGCCGGTCTCGACCAGCGCGTTGGTGAGCTTATCCATAAAATCGGGCGCACTGGAATCGACGACATGCTTGGCGCCGATCCTGTGCAGGATCTCGGCCTGCTCCCTGTTGCGCACGATGTTGACGAGGCCGATGCCGTCCTTGAGGCAGATCTTGTTGAGCATCTGGCCGAGATTGGATGCGGCGGCCGTGTGCACCAGTGCCTTGTGTCCCTCGCGCCGCATCGTCTCGGTCATGCCGAGCGCTGTCAGCGGATTGACGAAGCAGGACGCGCCTTCCGCCGGCGTGATGCCGTCGGGCAGCGGCAGGCATTCGTTGACGCGCAGCGTGCGGTACTGCGCATACATCGCGCCGCCGATCATCGCGACCGTGCGGCCCATGAGCGCTTTCGCCGCGTCCGACGAGCCGGTCCTGATCACGACGCCGGCACCTTCATTGCCGACCGGCATCGACTCGTCGAGCCGTGCGGCGAGGCCAGACAGCGCCGCTTCCGGCACGCGCGCGGTCACGACAGGCAATTCCCTGCTGCCGGAGGCCTTGGCGGCCGCCATGTCGGCCGGGCCGATCAGGAGCCCGAGGTCGGACGGATTGATCGGGGCCGCCTCGACCCGGACCACGACCTCGTCGGGGCCGGGCTCGGGGGTCGGGACATTGACCAGCGATATCTCGAGTTCGCCATTCTTCTTGAGCAGCGAACGCAGCTGCAGACCGCTCTTGCCGTCACTCATCCCGACCTCCCTTTTTTGCGTTTGTTAGATCCCGATCAAGTTGGGGCGCTAGGCCAGCGCCTTCAAGGCCGCCCTGCCGGCGTATTTCGCCTGGGTGCCGAGCTGCTGCTCGATCCGCAGTAGCTGGTTGTACTTGGCGGTACGGTCGGAGCGCGCCAACGAGCCGGTTTTGATCTGCCCGCAATTGGTCGCGACCGCGAGGTCGGCGATCGTGGAGTCCTCAGTCTCGCCGGAGCGGTGCGACATCACGGCGGTGTACCCGGCCTTGTAGGCCATCTCGATCGCCGCAAGCGTCTCGGTCAGGGTGCCGATCTGGTTGACCTTGACCAGGATCGAATTGCCGCGGCCATTCTTGATGCCGTCGGCAAGCCGCGTCACGTTGGTGACGAACAGGTCGTCGCCGACCAGCTGGCACGTCTTGCCGATCGCATCCGTCAGTTCCTTCCAGCCGTCCATGTCGTCTTCCGACATGCCGTCCTCGATGGTGACGATCGGATAGCGGCTGACGAGATCGGCGAGATATTTCACCTGCTCCGAACGCGAGCGGGTCTTGTTCTCGCCGCCATAGACGTAGGACCCTTCCTTGAAGAATTCGGTGGAGGCGCAGTCGAGGCCGAGCAGGACGTCGCCGCCGGCCTTGTAGCCGGCCTTGCCGATTGCGTTCATGATGAACTCGAGCGCGGCGTCGGCCGACGGCAGGTTCGGCGCAAAACCACCCTCGTCGCCGACATTGGTGTTGTGGCCGGCCTTCTTCAGTTCGCCGCGCAGCGTGTGGAAGATTTCCGAACCGCAACGCAGCGCTTCGGCAAACGACGTGGCGCCGACCGGCAGGATCATGAATTCCTGGAAGTCGATCGGATTGTCGGCATGCACACCGCCATTGATGATGTTCATCATCGGCACCGGCAGCGTCCGCGCCGAGGTGCCGCCGACGTAACGATACAGCGGCATGTCGAAGGACTCGGCGGCCGCCTTGGCGCAGGCGAGCGAAACGCCGAGGATGGCATTGGCCCCAAGCCGGCTCTTGTTCGGCGTGCCGTCGAGATCGATCATGATCTGGTCGATCGCGACTTGCTCCTCGGCGGCCTGGTCGCTAAGTGCCTCGAAGATCTCGCCGTTGATGGCGGCAACCGCCTTCTCGACGCCCTTGCCGAGATAGCGCGACTTGTCGCCGTCGCGCAGTTCCACCGCCTCGTGGGCGCCGGTGGAGGCGCCTGACGGCACCGCCGCGCGACCGATCGACCCGTCCTCCAGCACCACATCGACCTCGACCGTGGGATTACCGCGGCTATCCAGGATTTCGCGGCCGATGATGTCGACGATGTCAGTCATGAGAACCTCTTGTGGCAGTGAGGGGGGCGGATGGCGGTGCTTCTAGCGCAATGCATCGAGGGGGAAAAGGCCGGGTGACGGGGGCGCCATCATTGGCTAAGAGGACGCCACGGAGACCCGAATGGCGAAGAAATCCAGCAAATCAACGACCTCCCCCGGCCTGCAACTCGGCCGTGCGGTGGAATGGCCCGACGCGCCGGAAAAGGCTCAGCTCGACCGCGTGCCCAATCCGCAGGCCGGTACCGATTATCTGGTGCGCTTCACGGTGCCGGAATTCACCTCTATCTGCCCGGTGACGGGACAGCCGGATTTCGCCCATCTGGTGATCGACTATGTGCCGGGCCACTGGCTGCTGGAATCCAAATCGCTGAAGCTGTTTGCGGCGAGTTTCCGCAACCATGGCGCATTCCATGAGGACTGCACTGTCATGATCGGCCGACGGATATCAGACGAGATCAAGCCGAAATGGCTGCGCATCGGCGGCTACTGGTATCCGCGCGGCGGCATCCCGATCGACGTGTTCTTCCAGACCGGCCGGCTGCCCAAGGGCATCTGGGTTCCCGATCAGGGCGTCGCGCCCTATCGCGGGCGAGGCTAGGTCGGGCACACGTTAATTTCGGCACCCCTGCCTGCCCTTGGAAAGGCGACGAGAATGCATGTCGGTCTTGGGCCGGAAGCGGACCTCTCCGCATCATCCGCATCTGATCGAGGTCAGGCGTCGCTGTCGTGGTCGGATACATCGCCGCCGCTGGTCTTAGGCCTGGAAATCGGCGGGATGCAGCTACCGAAGCGCGGATCGAGCGGATCGTAACGCGACCTCGTTCTCGCGACGATATACAGCACCGCCAGCGCGAACGAACCGAGCAGCAGCACGATCCACGCAGGTGGCCGACTTGCGATCAAAAGCACCGTTGCTCCGACCAGTATCAGCGCGACAGTGCCCAAAGACAGCTTTGAAGCCATGACCGGCTCCGCAGTAAGCTCGAGGACGGGACATTACTGTTGAAATCGATACATTTGTCAGAGACCGACTGCGACACTCCAGCGCAGCTATCCGCACGCACGATCGACCAGGTGACTTCGGTCGTTCGCGCACAGGGACGTCACGAACCTCGCGCTCCCAAGCCGCATCCCGCAATCGCAATGATGACGCGGTGGATGTCGGCTTCGGATCAAACGCCGTCGCTCGCGAGCTGACGCTATTGAGTACAGGTCCTGGAGATCGCCATGGCTCGACGTCCTCGCCTCGTCCGGCGTCAACGCCCCTCACCAAATTTCAACTAGATCAGCGAATGCAAAGCCTTGACCGCAGCATCTCGGCTCTCCACCGGAACAAAGAAACTTACGGAATGCGACGACAAAACATACTTGTCGGCGATAATCCCGTGATGTTGCAGAATCTGAATCGCCTTATATGGCAGGTCTGACGAAATGCCGCCGAAGCAAGTGAGGCTCACCGAGCTCAGCGTCTCGCGCTGCTTGCGCAAGTCTTTGCTGCTTTCCAGCGTGCGAAGCAAGGTGTCGAGTGTCTCCGAATCGCAAGTCATCATGATGCGGGTTTTTCCGGCGGTGAAAGCCGAGGCGAGGAGTTGCGGCCAAGGCAAGCCATTCTGCTTGAGATGCTGCGCGAACTTCTCAAAGCCTTGATTGAGGTCCGCCGAATCGATCTCGACATGCTCAATGCGAGCCATCGAATTGACGGCCAAGACTTTTCCGTTCTCCATGTCCGCAACCTCCTGCATCACTTGCGTGCTGTGCCGAGCGCCGCCCCACTTTCTCAAGACCAAAGGGACATTTTGGCTGTGGGCCAGCTCCACGCTGCGAAAATGCAAGACCTTGGCGCCCCAGAAACACATTTCGGATAACGATGCGAAATCCAGCTGACGCAAGGGTTTTGCATCCGAGACGATGCGCGGATCAGCCGAGCAAACTCCGTCGACCTCCTTGATAATTTCACAGCACTCCGCTTTGAGCGCCGCAGCCATGGCGACCGCGGTGGTATCGCTGCCGCCCCGGCCCAGCGTCGTGATTTCTTTGGTCACCGGATTCACGCCCTGAAAGCCTGCCAAAACCACGATGCGTCCGCGATCGAGCTCTTCGATCACGCGAACGGGCCGCACATCCAGAATGCGTGCGGAGGAATGGGATTCGTCGGTCATCACTCCGGCTTGACTGCCGGTAAAGCTGATCGCCGGCACGCCGAGATCAGACAGCGCCATGCTCATCAAGGACATGCTGATGCGCTCGCCGGTGGTCAATAACATATCGAGTTCCCGGCGATTGGGATGCGGGCTGACCTGATAGGCCATCCTGACGAGTTCGTCGGTGGTCTTGCCCATCGCTGAAACGATCGCCACGACACGATGACCACGGCCATGCAAATCGGCGACACTGCTCGCGACTGCGCGGATTTTTGCCGGTGTTTCGAGACAGGCGCCGCCGTATTTTTGCACGATGATGGGATTGCTACGCATTCTTGCCCGCGTCGTGTTGAAAGGCGCAGCTGAACCGGATCAGATCGTTCTCCCCTTCGACACTTTGGCGGTTTTTCGTTGTTTCGCTACGACCCGCAGAGCGACCCGGTTACGCTTCTTGACATCCGCTGCCGCTTGTTGAGCTTTCGTCCCGCCGCGACGGGCGGTGTATTCCTTGCCGTCTATCGGTGCGACATGCGGCGGATCTCGATCGAGATAGGGTCGCCCGATGCCAAAATCCGATCCGCGCGCATCGATCCATTTCCAAAGGGCCTCAGTGGAAACCCAACGCTGCGCCCGTGTCGCGCCGTTGACGCTGACGACATCGGCGGCAAGCCCGTGGCCATAGCCGCCGCGGAAGCTCCCTCCATGGTATGACTTGTCGCTCGCCGCCTTCAGGCCGCTCGCGATCGATTGACGGTAATCATCGCGGAACGCGCTGGTTATGCCGGGCGACAGCCCGGCCTGCTCAGCCGCGTAAAGCGCATGAAAGAGCTTGAGCTTGAAGCTCCGATCCATTCCTCCAATCACGTAGTCGATCATCGGCATGCCCATTCTTTCCGCAGCCTTCGGATCCTTCCACGTGAAATCGTTATCGACGCGCCTGGTGAAGGTCCTGGTGACAGTCACCGTCTTGCGCTTCCTCTTGACCGTCACCTTCCGCCGCTCTTGCACACTGATGGTGTCTTCCTTGGGCGTCCGCTCGTAGAGCGCCCAAAGGTACCGGTCGATGCAGACATCAACGACGAGGCATTCATCGAAAATTTCGAGGCGGCTCGTGGCCTCCTTGGTGTCGCTCGACACTGGAGGCGCGCTCGCTGTCGCCGCCTGCACCGGCGATGTTTCGACCGGCAGCATCTGCGACGAATCCGGCAACGCAGCCACGACAACTGATTTTGGCTCGCTCGAGATCGCCGCCGCATCAGGGGCCGTCGCTGGCATCGATTCGACCGCCATCGCCCCTTCGGCGCTGGCGACAGCGACGGCGTTGCCCATGACGGCTGCCTGCGGCGTGTCCGTCGTGGCGGAGGCCGATCCCGTCACCGGTTCAGCAGCCATCCCCACGTCGGCGTTCAAGTTGGCGACCTTGCCGATTGCGGTTGCCTGTGGCGTATCAACCAGTTCGGCGTCGGCGGTGAGAGATGGTGCGCGGCTGCCCTCGATCGACATTGCCGCGGTGTTCTCGATGCCGACAGAGCCAGCAAGCCAGGCAAAGAGCCAACCTGCGAGAATAACCGTCCCGCACAACTCCGGCGTCACCGTCGCAATTCGCCGCGGGTCCATCATCCCGTAGCCTCCAAACGGCTCGATCCGAGCCCTGCTGCACAGCCAAGCACGCGACAGCATCGATCATTCGGATCAAAATGAAGCCGCGCAATGGCGGAAACCATTGGCCCTGCGCTTTCCAAAAAAGTGTTGCTCGAACGCAACGCACGGCCGCTACGAACCTGTTGTGCATTCTCCGAGGTAAGCGTGTTCAGCCATCGCGCCGACGTCGGGTTGCGCCGCGTTGTCCCAAAAACTGACGTTTATGAGTACATGACCAAAGGGATCGCTTAGGGCTCGACGTCAAGCCGAGCATCGGCATCGGCCGGTCGCCGCTGCTTCAGGAATCTTGCGCAGATGAAGCCGAGCACGACCATCACGGCGGCGGCCGAGACCAGCGTCGCAGTCTTGCCGGCGTGTTGCAGGCCGAAGCCATAGGCGATCGGGCCGACGGTCTGGCCCATGAAGAAGAAGAACGAGTGCAACGACAGCGCGGTGGCGCGCGCCTCGACCGACAATTCGCTCGCAAACACCTGCAGGCAGCCGTGGATCATGTAGAAGCCGAGGCCCATCACCAAGAGGCTCGCCATCTGCAGCTTCCAGTGCAGCCCGAAGGCCGCGCCGGCCAGTTGCATGGCGACTAGCGTCGCGCCTGCGATCATCATGCCCCTCACGCCGAGCCACGGCAGCATGCGCGACACCGTCAGCGTGTAGAGCAATCCGCCGATGGCGAATCCCGCGATCACGATGCCGGCGATCGACAGCGAGGTCTCACCGAGCTCGAACAGGAACGCGGCGACGAAGGGAAACAGCCCGAGCACGCAGCAGCCTTCGATGAAGACAGCCGAATAGCAGATGCGCGCGTTCGGATTGGTGAAGATGGTGCGATAGCCGTGGCGCAGCGCCTTCAGGCTGGTGCGCGGCGGACGGTTCAGCTCAGCACCGCGGAAGCCGGCCGCGACCGCGAGCGCGACGATGATCACGAGACCGCCGAGCACCGCGAGCACGCCGCGCCAGCCGAGCAGATCGCCGATCAGGCCGGAGGCCGTGGCGCCGAGCAGATTGCCGGTCATCGAGCCCGCCAGCGTTCGCCCGATCGCGAGCTGCCGCTTGTCCGGACCGACCAGATCGCTGGTCAAGGACAGCGCCACCGGAAACACACCGCCCGAACCGATGCCGGCAAGGATGCGGGTCACGAATAGCATCGGGAACGAGGTCGAGAACGCGCCGAGGATGTTGGCGATGCCGAGCAGCCCGAGGCAGATCGTCATCAGCCGCGCCTTGCCGAACAGATCGGCGGCGGCGCCGATCGCCGGCTGGACCGCGGCAAAGGTGAAGGCGAACACCGCGGCAAAGCTCGCCGCAGTCGCGATGCTGACACCGAAATCCTCCGCGACATGCGGCAGCACCGGATCGAGCGCACGCACCGACAGGCTCGCCGCGAACGTCGCCAGCGTGATGACATTGAGGGCCGGCGGCATGCCGCTGGTTGCGGTCATGTCGTTGTCCGCCGGTCAGGCAGCCGTCTTGGCGAGCGCGTCGAACTGCATCAGCCGCTTGACGAGGGATTCGAATTCGCGGAGCGGCACCATGTTGGGGCCGTCGGACGGCGCGTGATCCGGATCGGGATGGGTCTCGATGAACACGCCGGCGATGCCGACCGCGACCGCGGCGCGCGCCAGCACCGGGACGAATTCGCGCTCGCCGCCCGACGAGGCGCCTTTGCCGCCCGGCTGCTGCACCGAATGGGTGGCGTCGAAGATGACCGGCGCACCGGTCGTGCGCGCCAGGATCGGCAGCGCGCGCATATCTGACACCAGCGTGTTGTAACCGAACGACGCGCCGCGCTCGGTGACCAGCACCTTGGCGTTGCCGGCGCCGGTGATCTTGCTGACCACATTCGTCATGTCCCACGGCGCCAGGAACTGGCCCTTCTTGACGTTGACGACCTTGCCGGTCGCGGCCGCCGCCAGCAAGAGATCGGTCTGCCGGCACAGGAAGGCCGGGATCTGCAGCACATCGACCGCCTGCGCCACGTCGGCACACTGGTCAGGTTCATGCACGTCGGTCAGCACTGGCAACCCGAGCGAGGACCGAATCTCGGCGAAGATCGGCAGCGCCTGCTTCAGCCCGATGCCGCGCTGGGCCGACGCGCTGGTGCGGTTCGCCTTGTCGAACGAGGTCTTGTACACCAGACCGATCTTGAGCCTGATAGCGATCTCCTTCAGCGCCGACGCCACCTCAAGCGCGTGTGCACGGCTCTCGAGCTGGCAGGGACCTGCGATGATGGAAATGGGCAAGGCGTTGCCGAACTTGGCTGATCCGACGGCAACGATCGGCGCGGCGGCGGGCGCGGAAACCTGATTGGTCAAAATGCTGCATCCTTTTGGCGGCGACCATGCAATCCCGCGCCGGATGGATCAAGCCATCCAGCACGATGAGGGGGTTGCGCTGACGCCGTGGGTGCGCCGTGCTATCACAATCCTGCCCCAGCCGCCCCTTCTAGAGTGTTTTCGAGCGAAGTGGGTACCGGTTCACGTGAAGAAAACGCGTCAAAACAACAAATCCAGAGCCCGTTCCGATTCAATCGAAGGGGAAAAGGCTCTAGACTGGGCCGGAATAGATTCCCAAGGGGAACGACGAGAGGACGACATGCGCATTTCGCTGATGATCGGAGCCGTGGCCGCCCTGTCGGCGACGTCGGGCCTTTCGCACGGTCAGGCCAGCAGCCAGCCCGGGGTCGTCACCAGCGGCGCCGCAGGCGTCACCATCAACGGCAAGCCGGCGGCGCGCAGCGGCGACACCACCAGCAACGGCGGCCCGCTGGTCGAAGGCGTGCCCAACGTCCTGATCAACGGCAAGCCGGCGGTCGTGATCGGCGACCGCACGCATTGCGGCGGCAAGACCACCTCGGGCAGCCACGGCGTTTTCATCAACGGCAAGCCGATGGTCCGCGAAGGCGACCAGACCTCGGGCTGCGCGGACTAGGCGTCCCGCGGTCAGGCGCGACGAGATGTCGTCATCACGCCCCTCACCCCCGCACTGGCCTCATTTGACCGCCGAAAACGACGTCGGCACCAGCAGCTGGTTGACGATGTTGAGAACGATCTGGCCGTCCTCCTCGGTCTTGGCGCGCGCGGTGATCCATTCCGGATCGCTCTGGAACGCGGTCCACTTCTTCTCGCGCTCGGCGAGCGATTCCCATGCGAGCAGATAGGTCAGTTCCTGGTTGGATTCCCCGACCAGCGTCGTGAAGAAGCCGGCCTGCTTGATGCCGTGCTTCTCCCACAGCTTCAGCGTGATGGTCTCAAAGCGCTTGAGCAGCGCCGGCAGCCGGCCCGGCAGGCAGCGATAGACGCGGGTCTCGTAGATCATTGGCGGTCCTCCCAGATTTGTTGTGCGGGGGGTTATAGCCAGCCGGTTCCGGGCTGTCTTGAGGGGGTGACAACATGGCAGCGTTGCCGACCCCAATCGATGACCGCCTTTGCCCCCCAACGAGCATCAACCGTGGCCTTTTTGTCCAAGCCAGTGGTTTGACCTAGCTCAAAGTCGGTCCGCTCAATGCGATTATTCTATCGAACACGCGACCTGTTGTTTTGCAAAGGCCAGCTTCCAACCGGAGGTTTCCGCCATGAAAATCAGTCATCGCATCTTTGCGAGCGTTAGTCTTCTCGCACTCAGTTGTACCTCGGCACTGGCTCAACAGATCACCGGTGTCCCGGGTACGCCCGGCGCCACCACTACGATCACTGGACAACAACTTCCGCCGCCCGACCCGAAATTCGGTGGCGTGATCAGGGAAAAGGCCTCGGAATCTACTGCGTGGTGGGCGCCGCGCGTCGTGCCGCCGAAGGGCGCGCCCAATGTCCTGCTCATCATGACGGACGACCAGGGCTTCGGTGCACCGAGCACCTTTGGCGGCGTCATTCCTACGCCCGCGATGGACCGCATCGCCGCGCAGGGGCTGCGCTACACCAATTTTCATTCTACCTCGCTCTGCTCACCGACGCGGGCGGCGATCATCACCGGCCGCAATCACCATTCGGTCGGCTTCGGCGTGGTCGGCGAAATATCGACGGGATTCCCGGGTTACGACTCCATCATCCCGATCGAGAAGGGCACCGTCGGCACCATCCTGAAGGCGAACGGGTACGCCACCTCGTGGTTCGGCAAGGACCACAACACACCTTCGTTCCAGTCGAGTCAGGCAGGGCCTTTCAATCAATGGCCCAACGGCATGGGATTCGAGTATTTTTACGGTTTTGTCGGCGGCGACGCCAGCCAGTGGCAGCCGAACCTGTTTCGCAACACGACGGCCATCTATCCCTTCCAGGGCAATCCTAGCTGGAACCTGGAGACCGCCATGGCCGACGAGGCCATCCAACACATGAAGCAACTCAAGGAGATTGCGCCCGGCAAGCCGTTCTTTGTCTATTACGTTCCCGGCGCCACCCATGCCCCACATAATCCCACGCCGGAGTGGATCAAGAAGATCAGCGATATGCACTTGTTCGATGATGGATGGATCAAGGTGCGCGAGAAGATCTTCGCTAACCAGAAGCGCCTGGGCATCATGCCCGAAAACGCCAAGCTGACGCCGTGGCCGAAAGAATTGCCGCAGTGGGACTCACTCGGTTTGCTGGAGAAGAAGCTCTTCATCAGGCAAGCCGATGTCTACGGCGCTTACCTCGCTTACGCCGACAATGAGATCGGCCGGGTCATCCAGGCGGTAGAAGACCTCGGAGAGCTTGACAACACCTTGATCATTTACATCGGCGGTGACAACGGCGCGAGCGCCGAAGGCATGATCAACGGTACTCCCAACGAGTTCACGACCTTCAATGGCGTCCCGGTGCCGGTAAAGGCTCAGTACCTCTGGTACCCGTTTTGGGGCTCGGACAAGACCTTCCCGCATTTTGCCGCACCTTGGGCGTGGGCGATGGACACCCCGTTCAAATGGGTCAAGCAAGTGCCGTCACATTTCGGCGGGACTGCCCAAGGCGTCGTGATGTCCTGGCCTGGCCATATCAACGATGTGGGAGGCATCCGCCGCCAGTTCCATCACGTCATCGACATCGCCCCGACCATCCTCGAGGCAACCGGCATTTCGCAGCCCGATTCAATCGACGGCGTCAAGCAGAGCCCCATGGAAGGGGTGAGTATGGCGTACACATGGGACAAGGCGAATGCCAATGCCAAGTCGACGCACACGACCCAATATTTCGAGATGCTCGGCAATCGCTCGATTTATAGCGACGGCTGGATTGCGTGCACGACGCCGATCACGCTTCCCTGGGAACTGAGCAGCGCGCCCCCGCCGGATGTGATCACGGGATACAAGTGGGAACTCTATAACGTCCAGGAAGACCCGACTCAATTCAATGACCTTGCCGCGCAGATGCCGGAAAAGGTCAAGGAAATGCAGGTCCTCTTCGATGTCGAGGCGAAGAAGTACAACGTGCTGCCGCTCGACAACACGACCCTCCTGCGATGGAATACACCGCGACCGAGCCTTACGGCAGGGCAAACGACCTTCAATTATTCGGGTGAGTTAACCGGCGTGCCGGCCAGCGCGGCGCCGAGCATCCTCAACAAGTCCTACACGATCACTGCCGAATTCGAGATTCCGAAGGGCGGCGCGGAAGGCATGATCGTTACCGAAGGCGGACGCTTCGGCGGCTACGGGCTTTTCCTGAGCAAGGGTATTGCGGGCATCCGCGGGGGCAAACCGGTCTTCATCTACAACCTGCTCAACCTCAAGCGCACGATCTGGTCCGGGTCCGAATTGGGCGCGGGCAAGCACACCATCGTCTTCGACTTCAAGTCTGATGGTCCGGGCCTTGGCAAGGGGGGCACAGGCATACTCTCGGTGGACGGCAAGGAAGTAGACCGGAAATCCATCGAACACGGCACGCCGATCACGTTTCCGGAGGACGAGACATTCGACATCGGCCAGGACACCCGCACCGGAGTGGCGATGATCGAGTATCGCTACGATCCACCGTTCAAGTTCACCGGCAAGATCAACAAGCTGAGGTTCAAGCTCGAACCGGAAACCAAGGCCGTAACTGAGCCGAGGGCAGAATTGGCGCCAATGGCAGCGCCGGAACCGGATCCGATTGAAGCACCGAAGGGCACCATGCAAGGAGCCAGTGGCGGAAAGCGATGAAAAGGGCGTTGACCTTCGCGGCCATCGGCGAGGCCGCTACGGGGTTGTCGTTGCTGATCGTTCCCTCATTCGTCGGGCAGTTGTTGCTGGGCGAGCAAATTACCGGCGTCGGAGTGCCCGTAGCACGCGTGGCTGGCATCGCTCTGATTGCCTTGGGGATCGCCTGCTGGCCTGGTCCGCCGCTTATCGGCATGCTGAGCTACAGCGTGTTGTGCACGCTGTATCTGGCCTACCTGGGTTTCGCAGGTAGTTTGACCGGTGTCCTTCTGTGGCCAGTGGTTGTTCTACACGTGATCCTGACTGCGCTCCTCATACGTGACGTCACGCGACCGCGACGCGACTTGCGCTAAGGGGCGATGAGGACCAGTCTTGCGAGCCATCAACGTTGGCCACGCCTGCGAAGTAATCGAAAGAGGTCGCCGATTGCTGCGGTGCATGAGTCCGGTTGTGGCCCCATTGCTGAAATCGCCGTCAAAGCGGACGCATAGCGGAAATGAACAGTTCCAATTCGGCCGGATAAGCTGTTTGATACATCTCGCGCCGTAGAACCTCAAATTTCCGGCTGCTTTTCGCGTATTTGCTGACAACATGGCCCCCTGCTCGCGGCAGGCGGACCATTTCCGCAATGTTGTTGCAATGTTACTCGGCCAAAGCATGATCCGGAAAAGTGCGAAGCGGCTTTCCCTCGCGACAAACGCGAAGCGTTTGCGTGGAGATCATGCTCAACAAGAGGCTAAAGCGCGATGACCTCATCGTGCTTTAGCACCGACCGTTCCGGTGCAGGACTGAGAGGACATGCGGATACTGCTGGTTGAAGACGAGACCGAAATGGCGGCCGCGCTGTCGCAGGCGCTGAAGGGCTATGACATGGTGGTCGACCATGTGCCGAACCTTGCCGAGGCCGAGGAGGCGATTTGCGCCGAGGTGCATGGCGCAGTGCTGCTCGACCGCCAGCTGCCGGACGGCGACGGCCTGACGCTGATCCCGAAGCTGCGCGCCAAGGCCGACGGCGTCCCGATCATCGTGCTGACCGCGCGCGGCGACCTCGCCGACCGCATCACCGGCCTCGACAGCGGCGCCGACGACTATCTGGCCAAGCCGTTTGCCGTCGAGGAGCTGCTGGCGCGGCTGCGCGCCGTGCTGCGCCGTCCCGCCGGGCTGCAGCTCGAGATCATCAGGGCCGGACGCGTGGCGTTCGACTGCGCCCATCGCGAGGCCAGCGTCGACGGCCACCCGCTCGAGCTGCCGCGACGCGAGCTGCTGGTGCTGGAGACGCTGCTGCGCCGCATGGGCCGCACCGTGCTGCGCGCGACGCTGGAGGAAGCGGTCTACAATTTCGAGGACGAGATCCAGTCGAACGCACTCGATGCCCATGTCTCGCGCCTCAGGCGCAAGCTCGCCGACAGCGGCGCCGGTGTCGAGATCCACAGCATCCGCGGCGTCGGCTATCTGCTGAAGCAGGTATCATGAGCGAAGCGGCGGATCACTATTGCCTGCGTTCGAAGTTGAGCTGGCGGCTGGTGACGCTGCAGGCCACGTTGTTGATTGCCATCATCGCACTGGTGGTCGGCGCGCTGTGGGCCTGCGGCCTGCCCGTCATCGAGCGCGACGAGGACCGCGTGGTGGACGTCGTGCAATGGGCGCTCGGGCGCGACGCTAACGGCAGACTGGTGCTGCGTCCGACCGCGGAGCTGAAGCAGCTGCGCGAGGAAGCGCCCGACCTCTGGTTCTTGGTGCGCGACCGCCAGGGCGAAACGCTCTCCGAGGCCAAGGTCCCGGACGAGTTCAGCAAGATCGGCAGGGCGCTCGACCATATCAGCCAGGCGCGGCTCGGCTGGCAGATGTTCGAGGACGATCCGCGCAAGCCGCCGGCGCGCATGAAGCGCGTCAACACCGATGCCGGCAATGTGCAGATCATCACCGCGACGCAGGGACGGATGACCGGCGCCAAGGCGCTGTTCGCGGCCTCCCTCACCTTCCTCGTCGTCACCGTGCCCGGCTTGCTGCTGATGGCCGCCGCGACCTTCGTGGCCACGCCGATGGTGATCAAGCGCGCCCTCTCGGGCCTCGACACCGCCGCCGACGAGGCACGCCGGATCGATTTCCGCCAGCGCGGCAGCCGGCTGTCGGCGGACCATTTGCCGCTCGAGGTCGCGCCGCTGGTGACCGCCGTCAACGATGCGCTGAAGCGGCTCGACGACGGCTATTCGCGCCACCAGCGCTTCGTCGCGGACGCGGCACATGAATTGCGCACGCCGATCGCGATCCTCAACACGCGGCTGGAATCGCTGCCGCCGGGGCCTGAGAAAACCCGCCTGCTCAAGGACTCCGCGCGTCTTGCGACGCTCGCCGAGCAACTGCTCGACATCCAGCGCTTCGACCAGTGTCGCAATCCGTTCGTCCGCGTTGATCTCGTCGCCGCCGCGCGCAACGTAGCAGCCGACCTCGCGCCGCTCGCGATTGCGGCCGGCTATGAACTGTCGCTCGATACTGCAACCGATCGGGTCGAAACGTTTGGCGACCGCGCTGCGCTGGAGCGCGCGCTGACCAATCTGGTACAGAACGCCATCCAGCATGGCGGCCGCCGCGGCACCATCACGATCCATGTCGGCAGCGCCGCGACCATCGACGTATCAGATGAAGGCGACGGCATTCCCTGGGACCAGCGCACGCGGATCTTCGATCCGTTCTACCGGCTTGCGCCGCTCGACCGCGGCGCCGGTCTCGGGCTCAACATGGTGCGCGAGATCGCAAGGCTGCACGGCGGTCACGTCTCCGTGCTTGACGGACCGAAAGGCGGCGCGTGCTTCCGCATGACATTACCGCCGGCTCCGTTCGCGTCGTGACACCAGAGCGTTTTCGAGCAAAGTGGGTACCGGTTCGCGTGAAGAAAAACGCGTCAAGATAAGAATCTAGAGCCCCGTTCCGATTCAATCGGAACGGGGCTCTGGCAACATCGCGCAATGTTGTCGCAATGCAGACCCCGTAAACAAGACAACACGCTTCGCAACTGAACAGAAGCGTGATGTCACTTTGCTGGGAATCCTAATGTCACATGATCTCATCTCTTTCTTCACGGCGTGGATGGCGGCCCCCGGCCGCGTCGGCGCCATCGCGCCGTCGGGTGCCGCGCTCGCCGAACTGATCACGCGCGACATCAGCGCCAACAGCGGTCCGATTCTGGAGCTCGGTCCGGGCACGGGCGCCTTCACCTATCAGCTGTTGAAGCGCGGCGTGCGCCAGCAGGATCTCACGCTGATCGAATACGGCTCGGATTTCATGCGGCTGTTGCAGCTGCGTTTTCCTGGCGCGCGCGTGCTGTGGATGGACGCGGCGCGGCTGGCCTCGGAACGGCTCTACCACGGCGCGCCGGTCGGCGCCGTGGTCAGCGGACTGCCGCTGCTCAACATGTCGCCGCGCAAGGTGATCTCGATCGTCGGCGGCGCGTTCAGCTACATGCGTCCCGGCGGCGCGTTCTATCAATTCACCTACGGGATGCGCTGCCCGGTGCCGCGGCCGATCCTCGACCGGCTCGGCGTGCGCGCCACGCTGGTTGATCGCGCCATCCTCAACGTGCCGCCCGCCGCGGTGTACCGGCTGACGCGACGACCGCAATACAGACTGATCACGCGCGACGCCGCGCCGGCGGCCGATGCAGGCGTTTCACCGATCACCAAGCAGCGCCGGACGAGCGAGGCCACCCCTGCCTGAGCGCCGCGGTCACGGCCTGCGCCGGCTTAGACCAGCCGGCTCTGCTTCGCCGCCGCCTCGATGAAGGACGCGAACAGCGGGTGCGGCTCGAACGGCCGCGACTTCAGCTCGGGGTGGAACTGGACGCCGATGAACCAGGGATGGTCCTCGTACTCGACGATCTCCGGCAGCACGCCGTCGGGCGACATGCCGGAGAACCGCAGCCCGTGCTGCTCGAGGCGATCCTTGTAGGCGGTGTTGACCTCGTAGCGATGACGGTGCCGCTCGGATATCTCGGTCGCGCCGCCATAGACCTGCGAGACGCGGCTGCCGCGGTTCAGCGCCGCGGGAAAGGCGCCTAGCCGCATGGTGCCGCCGAGGTCGCCGCTCTGCGAGCGCTTCTCGAGCTCATTGCCGCGCAGCCATTCGGTCATCAAGCCGACCAGCGGCTCCTTGGTCGGGCCGAACTCGGTCGAGTTGGCCTCCTCAATGCCGACCAGATTGCGCGCCGCCTCGATCACGGCCATCTGCATGCCGAAGCAGATGCCGAAATACGGCACGTTACGCTCACGCGCGAACTGTGCCGCGCGGATCTTGCCTTCGGCGCCGCGCTGGCCGAAGCCGCCGGGCACCAGGATGCCGTTGACGTGCTCGAGGAACGGCGCCGGATCCTCGTTCTCGAACACCTCGCTCTCGATCCAGTCGAGATTGACCTTCACCTTGTTGGCGATGCCGCCATGGGAGAGCGCCTCGATCAGCGATTTGTAGGCGTCCTTCATGCCGGTGTACTTGCCGACGATCGCGATCGTCACCGCGCCTTCCGGATTGCGGACGCGCTCGTTGATGACGTTCCAGCTCTGCAGCGCCGGCGGAATCTTCGCGGTGATGCCGAACGCGGCCAGCACCTCGTCGTCGAGGCCGGCGGCGTGATAGGCCTCCGGCACCGCGTAGATGTTGTCGACGTCGCGCGCCTCGATCACGGCGCTTTCGCGCACGTTGCAGAACAGGCCGAGCTTGCGGCGCTCTTCCTTGGGGATTTCGCGGTCGGTGCGGCACAGCAGGATGTCGGGCTGGATGCCGATCGAGCGCAGCTCCTTCACCGAATGCTGCGTCGGCTTTGTCTTGAGTTCACCGGCACTTGGAATGTACGGCAAAAGCGTCAGGTGAATGTAGACGGCATGATCCCGCGGCAGCTCGTTCTTGAGCTGGCGGATTGCCTCGAAGAACGGCAGGCCTTCGATGTCGCCCACGGTGCCGCCGATCTCCACCAGCACGAAATCGTACTCGTCATTGCCCGACAGCACGAATTCCTTGATCGCGTTGGTGACGTGCGGGACCACCTGGATGGTGGCGCCGAGATAATCGCCCCGGCGTTCCTTGGAGATGATGTCCTGATAGATGCGCCCGGTCGTGATGTTGTCCGCCTTGGTGGCGGGACGACCGGTGAAGCGTTCGTAATGGCCGAGATCGAGATCGGTCTCAGCGCCGTCGTCGGTCACGAACACTTCGCCGTGCTGATACGGCGACATCGTTCCGGGATCGAGGTTGAGATAGGGGTCGAGTTTGCGAAGGCGGACTTTGTAGCCCCGGGCCTGCAGCAAAGCGCCGAGCGCTGCTGATGCCAGACCCTTTCCGAGCGAGGAGACCACGCCGCCGGTGATGAATATGTACCGCGCCATGGGACCTTACCTTTAATCCGACTCCAGCGATTCGCAAAACGAATCGGCCATTCCCGGCAAACAAATCACCGGGCTGTGGGTTGCGTTAAATTGAAAGCGATTTCAGAGCACTAATGGGGATTTCTGATGCAGGATACCAGCGCTGTATCCTGCATGGCCACCCTGCTTTATTGCGACCGTGGCGCCTGCGGGCCGCTCGGGGCCGGCTGGCCCTGCTGCTCGTCGGCCTTCTTCAGCGAATCGAGGACACCGCCGGAGGTCGGCGCAGTGATCGGCGTGCCGCTGGCCGGCTGGGTCTGCGCCGGTGCGCCGGTGCCGATGATCGAACTCGGCTTGCGGTCGTAGCCCGCGTACCAGGACAGGAACAGGCTGGTGAGGAAGAAGCCGGCCGCGAGGATCGCGGTGGTCCGCGACAACAGATTTGCGGTGCCACGGCTCGACATGAAGCCGGCGCCGCCGCCCATGCCGAGGCCGCCGCCTTCGGATTTCTGTAACAGCACCGCGCCGATCATGACGGCAACGATCATGAGATGAATAATGATAACGACAGTCTGCATCGCAAGCCTTCCGTCATAAGCCGCCAAGCGGCCAGACAAACGGCGCTATCGGCTTTGCGGGTTTTCGTGAAGTCGCGCCCTGTTACACGATTGCACCGGGCATTGTCACCCCCGAGATAGTCGCAATGGCGATGATCGCAAGCGGTGCGGATTGCGCTCGGCGGAGCCTTGATCGGAACCGAATGATTCCACTATAATAGACAAATGGATACTTTGGTAGACGATCTAAGCCAGCGCCTGGCGCAGCGCATCCGGCTCGAACGCGACGGCCGGGGCTGGTCACTTGCCGACCTCGCCGAACGCTCCGGCGTCTCGAAGGCGACGATCAGCAAGATCGAGCGCGCCGAAGTCAGCCCCACCGCCGTCGTGCTGGTGCGCCTTGCCTCGGCCTTCGACCTCACGCTGGCCGGGTTGATGCTGCGCGCCGAGGGCCAGGGCGAACGGCTGTCGCGCGGCGCCATGCAGCCGGTCTGGCGCGATCCGGAAACCGGCTATCTGCGCCGTCAGGTGTTCAGCCGCCCCGATCATCCGGTCGAGCTGGTGCGGGTCGAGCTGCCGCCCAAGCAGTCCATCACCCTTCCCGCCTCGTCCTACGCCCATATCCGCCAGCTGGTCTGGGTCCTGAACGGCAGCCTTGTCATCACCGAAAGCGGCACGCGCCATGTGCTCGCTGCCGGCGATTGCCTCGGCTTCGGCCCGCCGGCGGAGACCACCTTCGGCAACGAAACCAACGCCTCCTGCACCTATGTGGTCGCCCTCGCCCGGAGCTGATGCATGTCACCCTTTGCCATCAAGCCGCTTCAGGATGCGCCGGAGATTCGCAGCGCACTCTGCGCGCTGTTGATCGAGACCGTCGCAAGCGGCGGCTCGGTCAGCTTCATGCATCCGCTGTCGCCGGGTGACGCCGACGCATTCTGGCAGGACTCGCTCGGTGCAGCCGCGCGCGGCGAGCGAATCGCGCTCGGCGCGTTCGACGGCGGTGATTTGATTGGCACCGTGATGCTGCTGTTGAGGCTGCCGCCGAACCAGCCGCACCGCGCCGAGATCGCCAAGATGATGACGCGCCTCACCCACCGCCATCGCGGCGTCGCCACCGCACTGCTGCGCGCCGCCGAGCAGCTTGCGATCGACCGCGGACGCACGCTGCTGGTGCTCGACACCGCCGTCGATGACGGCGCCGCGCCGCTCTACGAGAAGCAGGGATTTCAGCTCAGCGGCATCATCCCGGACTACGCGCTGAAGCCGCATGGCGGCCTCACCGGCACGATGATCTACTGGAAGCGGATCGGCGCCGCGGCCGGCCAGATTACGTAGCGTAGCAAGATGCCGATGGCTCCCGACTTCGCAACACTGCCAATCCCGTCATCCTGAGGAGCGCGCTCTTGCGCGCGTCTCGAAGGATGCACGGCCACCAGCCGGGCCGTCGATCCTTCGAGACGGCCGCGTTGCGGCCTCCTCAGGATGACGGTGTAAAAGCTCGGCGTGGATGGGCAGCTGGACTAACACCCCGCGGCGATCGCGAGGAAGTCCGAGGCCTTCAGGCTGGCGCCGCCGACCAGTGCGCCGTTGACATTGGCGACCGCCATCAGTTCGGCCGCGTTCGACGGCTTCACCGAGCCGCCATAGAGAATCCTGATCTTGTTTCCCTCGGCCTTGAAGCGATCGGTGAGCTGACCACGGATAAACCTGTGAACTTCCTCGACATCCCTAGCGGTCGGGGTCAGGCCGGTGCCGATCGCCCAGACCGGCTCATAGGCCACCACAAGATTGGCCGCGGTCGAACCGTCGGGCAGCGAACCCGCAAGCTGGGTGCCGCAGACATCCAGCGTCTTACCGGCGTCGCGCTGCTCGCGCGTCTCGCCGATGCAGACGATCGCGGTCAGGTGGGCGCGCCAGACCGCCTCCGCCTTCTGCCGAATCAACGCGTCGGTCTCGCTATGGTCGGCGCGCCGCTCGGAGTGGCCGACGATGATGGCGACCGCGCCGAGATCCCCAAACATTTCCGCGGAGAGATCGCCGGTGTGGGCGCCCGACGCCTTCGGATGGCAATCCTGGGCGCCGACGGCGACCTTCGAGCCGCGCGCCTTGTCGGCAAAGGCCCCGACCAGCGTCGCCGGCGGACAGACCAAGAGATCGGCCTTCCCGGCGACATCGCCGGCGCCGGCCAGCATCGCGTCGAACTCGACAGAGGAGGATTTCAGGCCGTTCATTTTCCAGTTGCCGGCGATCAGCGGCCGGATGGCGTCGGTCATGTCGGATTTCCCATCGTTCAAGCGTACCCTTGCGCTATCAGAGCCGGGCGGCGACTTCCAGATACCGCCCTCGCCCATCCCGTGCGGCGTCCAGAGCGCTTTCGAGCGAAGTGGCCACCGGTTCGCGTGAAGAAAACGCGTCAAAACAGGACTCTACCCGCTTCAATCCGCCCGCGCGGGCGAGGTTGCGGGGGGACACGAGCCACTTTATAAGCATTTTCAATTCGGTGACGCCCTGCTGCCGGACAAAAGGTCCCGACTTTTTGCTCCCACTTGGGCACGACCCGGTTCCCCACCTGCAAAACAAGTTGGACCCATGCTTCGAGGAATGCGGAAAGCCTCATCAAACTGGCTCGGCAAGACGATTATGGCCGTTGTGATGGGCGTTTTGATCGTCAGTTTCGGAATTTGGGGCATTGCCGACATTTTCAAGGGGTTTGGCCAGTCGACCTTCGCCAAGGTCGGCGGGACCGAGATTTCGGCCGAGCAGTTCCGCCAGATCTATACCGACCGGTTGCAGCAGCTTGGCCGCCAGTTCGGCCGTCCGTTGACGCCTGACCAGGCGCGCGCCTTCGGCATTGACCGCCAGGTGCTGCAGCAGACGCTCGCCGAGGCCGCGATGGACGAGGAAGCGCGCCGGATGGGTCTCAACGTGTCCGACGCCGAGGTGCTGCGCCAGATCTACAATGATCCGAACTTCAAGGGTCTCAACAATCAGTTCGACCCGCAGCGCTTCCAGGCCGTGATCCGCAACTACGGCTATACCGAGGGCCGCTACATCGCCGAGCAGCGCCGCGTCGGGCTGCGGCGGCAGATCGCCGGCACCATCTCGTCCGGGATCGAGCCGCCGAAATCGCTGGTCGAGGCGCTGACCCGCTTCCAGAACGAGCAGCGCTCGATCGACTACATCACGCTCGGCGCCGCGCAAGCCGGCACCATCGACCCGCCCTCGCCCGAGGCGCTCGCCGCCTATTTCGAGGACCACAAGGTCCAGTTCCGCGCGCCCGAATACCGCAAGATCTCCTTCGTCGCGATCACGCCCGAGGAAATCGGCAAGTGGGAGACGGTGTCGGACGAGGACGCCAGGAAGATCTTCGACGAGCGCAAGGATCGGCTCAGCACGCCGGAGAAGCGCGAAGTCTCGCAGATCGTGTTTCCGGACGCCGGCGAGGCGCAGGCCGCGCGCGGCCGGATCGCGTCGGGCACCTCGTTCGACGACATCGCCAAGGAGCGCAACCTCAATCCGGCCGACGTCAATCTCGGGCTGGTCGCGAAGTCGGCGATCCTCGATCCGGCCGTCGGCGATGCCGCCTTCGCGCTTCCCTCAGGCGACGTCAGCCAGCCGGTCCAGGGTCGCTTCGGCGTGGCGCTGGTCAAGGTCGGCAAGATCGAGCCCGGCGTGACCCCGAGCTATGAGAGCCTCGCGCAACAGGTCAAGAACGAGATCGCCTCCGAGCGCGCCCGCAGCAAGGTCGCCGAGCTGCGCGACAAGATGGAAGACGAGCGCGGCGGCGGCTCCAGCGTCATCGACGCGGCGCAGAAGCTGAAATTGACCCCCGTCACCATCGACGCGATCGATCGCTCGGGGCGTCTGCCGAACGGCCAGCTCGCGACCAACATTCCGCGCGGCCTCGACGTGGTGTCGCAGGCCTTCAACAGCGACGTCGGCGTCGACAACGACCCGATCCAGTTCAACAACGGCTATGTCTGGTACGACGTGCTGGGCATCACGCCGTCGCGTGAGCGCAGCCTCGACGAGGTCCGCGACCAGGTCGAGGCGAAGTGGCGCGAGGACCAGATCTCCGCCAAGCTGCGCGCCAAGGCGACCGAGATCGTCCAAAAGCTCGACGGCGGCGCCAAGCTCGCCGACGAGGCCGCTTCTGCCGGCGTCAAGGTCGAGACCGCTGCGAACTTCAACCGCGAGGCCTCGCTGCCAGCCGTGCCGGCCGGCGTGATTGCGGCGGCGTTCCGCACCGCCAAGGACGGCGACGGACAGACCTCGACCGCCGGCGGCAGCCAGTGGGTCGTGTTCCGCGTCACCAACGTGACCGTGCCGCCGGTCGACTTCACGTCCGATGCGGCCAAGCAGCTCACCGAGGCGCTGCGGCGCTCGCTGAGCGACGAGCAGGTCGCGCAATACGTCACCAAGATCGAGTCCGATATCGGCGTAACCATCAACGAGGCAGCCTTCGCACAGGTGACAGGCGCAAATAATTGAGCATGATCTAGGCCGCAGACGCTTTCCACGTTTGTCGCAGCGACAGCCGGTTCTCCGCGCCACCACGCGACGCGCGGAGATCAAGCTCCAACAACAGACCCTGAGCCAGCGAATGGACGACCTGAAATCGATCATCGGAAAAGTCGCCACCGGCGCCACGCTGACGCGTGAAGAAGCGGCGTCTGCGTTCGACAGCATGATGTCGGGCGAAGCCACGCCCTCGCAGATGGGCGGGCTGTTGATGGCGCTGCGGGTGCGCGGCGAGACCGTCGACGAGATCACCGGCGCCGTCAGCGCGATGCGCGGCAAGATGCTGCCGGTCAAGGCGCCGGTGGAGGCCGTCGACATCGTCGGCACCGGCGGCGACGGCTCCGGCTCGGTCAACGTTTCGACCTGCGCCGCCTTCATCGTGGCCGGCGCCGGCGTGCCCGTCGCCAAGCACGGCAACCGCGCGCTGTCGTCGCGCTCGGGCTCGGCCGACGTGCTGGCCTCGCTCGGGGTCAAGATCGATCTGACACCGGAGCGCGTCGGACGCTGCATCTCTGAAGCCGGCATTGGCTTCATGTTCGCGCCCGCACATCATCCGGCGATGAAGAATGTCGGTCCGACCCGGGTCGAGCTCGCCACCCGCACCATCTTCAACCTGCTCGGGCCGCTGTCGAACCCGGCCGGCGTCAAGCGGCAGATGGTCGGCGTGTTCTCGCGGCAATGGGTGCAGCCGCTGGCGCAGGTGCTGAAGAACCTCGGCTCGGACAAGGTCTGGGTGGTGCACGGCTCCGACGGCCTCGACGAGATCACCCTCACCGGCCCGACCTTCGTTGCAACGCTGGAGAACGGCGAGATCAGGACATCGGAAGTGACGCCGGAAGACGCCGGACTCGGCCGTGTCGGCGGCGAGGCGCTGAAGGGCGGCGATGCCGATGCCAATGCGATTGCGCTGTCGAGCGTGCTCCAGGGCAAGCCGAGCGCCTATCGCGACGTCGCCCTGCTCAACGCCGCCGCCGCGCTGATCGTGGCCGGCCGCGCCAAGGACCTCAAGGAAGGCGTCGCGATCGGCGCGCAGTCGCTCGACAGCGGCGCGGCCGCGGCGCGGCTCAAGCATCTGGTCGCGGTTTCCAACGGCTGAGCATGATCCGAAAAAGTGGGAACCGGTTTTTCGAATCAGATCATGCGCAAGTAAGGCGGTAAGCGATGTCCGACATCCTGACCAAGATCGAGGCCTACAAGCGCGAGGAGATCGTCGCCGCGAAGCGCGCGCATTCGCTCGCTGAGGTCGAGGCGCAGGCGAAATCGGCCTCAGCCCCGCGCGGCTTCGTCCGCGCGCTGAAGGACAAGCACGCAAACGGCGACTACGCATTGATCGCGGAAGTGAAGAAGGCCTCGCCCTCGAAGGGGCTGATCCGGGCCGACTTCGATCCGCCGGTGCTCGCGAAGGCCTATGAGGCCGGCGGCGCGGCCTGCCTGTCGGTGCTGACGGACGCGCCGTCGTTCCAGGGCCATCTCGACTTCATGGTCGCGGCCCGCGCGGCGACCAATCTGCCGGTGCTGCGCAAGGATTTCATGTTCGACACCTACCAGGTGGCGGAAGCGCGCGCCCATGGCGCCGACTGCATCCTGATCATCATGGCCGCGCTCGACGATGCCGCGGCCAAGGACATCGAGGATGCCGCGCTCGGCTACGGCATGGACGTGCTGGTCGAGATCCACGACCGCACCGAGCTCGACCGGGCCCTGAAACTCCGCTCGCCGATGATCGGCGTCAACAACCGCAATCTGCGCACCTTCGAGACCACGCTTGCGACCAGCGAGGCGCTGGCGCCGTTGATCCCGCGCGACCGCCTGATGGTCGGCGAGAGCGGCATCTTCACGCCTGAGGATCTGGCCCGCCTCGAGCGCGTCGGGATGTCGACCTTTCTGGTCGGCGAGAGCCTGATGCGCCAGCAGGACGTCACCGCGGCCACCCGCGCATTGCTGACGCGGCAGCCCGCATCGCGCGCCACCGGTACGCGCTGACGCGATGGCGCGGAAGAGCAAGGCCACAAAAGCCGAGCCGTCCGGGTCCGGCACCGCCCTCACCCATATCGATGCCAAGGGCGATGCGCGCATGGTCGACGTCTCGGCCAAGCCCGCCACTGAGCGGACTGCCGTCGCCGAGGGCCGCGTGCTGATGAGCAAGGCCACGCTCGCGCTGATCGAGCAAGGCCAGGCCAAGAAGGGCGACGTGCTGGCGACCGCGCGGATCGCCGGCATCATGGCGGCGAAGCGGACCTCGGAACTGATCCCGCTCTGCCACCCGCTGGCGCTGACCAAAGTCACGATCGATATCGCAACCGATGCCAAGCTGCCCGGCTGCATCGTCCGCGCCAGCGTCAAGGTGACCGGGCCGACCGGCGTCGAGATGGAGGCGCTGACCGCGGTTTCGGTCGCGTGCCTGACGATCTACGACATGGTCAAGGCGGTCGACCGTGGCATCCGCATCGAAGGCATTCATCTGATCGAGAAGATCGGCGGCAAGTCCGGGCACTATCGCGCCGGCGACTGAGCTAGCGGTGCGCTCGATTACTTCAGTGAGCCGCTGATCGAATTGAAGGTGCCCGACAGTTTTGTGCCGACGCCCTTCACCGCGGCAATGATGGCGATCGCAATGCCGGTTGCGATCAAGCCGTATTCGATCGCGGTGGCTCCGGTCTCGTCGGCGCAAAAATTCTGTACAAGCTTCTTCACGATGACACCCCTCACGCACTGAACTTCGCGGAACGACACGCAAACTACGTGCCGACGGTCAGTTTGAGCATCGTCATGGAGTTAGATGGTAAACAGATGATTACATCGGTCTCGCACGCGGCAAGAGATTCCGCGCTGCGCGTGTTGACCGGCAAAATCTGCAGTTCCATCTCGGGAACCGGCGCCCTGACAGCAACCATTCGTTAACCAACCTCGCTAACCGCAACTCCATCTCGTTTCGATACGACTTTCGCGGGCCGGAGGTGCACAGACCTACCTCCGGGTGAAACGCCTGGAAGCGATAGCGTCAGATGAATCCAAACGGTAGCGCCTCGTTCAACGTCGCCTCGGTGATCGGCCGCGGTCCGATCCGCTGGCTGATCCTCGGCGGCGCCGTGCTGATGGCCGCGATCGCGATCGGCGCGACCCTGATGGCCGAGAATTTCCGCGAGCGCGCTTTGCACAACAGCGAGCGCGAGCTCGAGAACACGGTGCTGCTGCTGGCGCGGCATTTCGACCAGCAGCTCGACGATCTCGAGGTGGTCCAGCGCGACCTGATCGCGTTCATGCGCGACAACGGGATCGCGACGCCGGAGAACTACCGGCGGCGGATGTCGGCCGCCGACATCCATGCGATGCTCAAGTCCAAGATGGACGCGCTGTCCAATGTCGGCAGCCTCAACGTGTTCGATGCCGACGGCGTGCTGATCAACAGCTCGGGCGCCTGGCCGCTGCCGCAGGCCAGCATTGCCGATCGCAGCTACTTCCAGATCTTCAAGTCGAGCCCCTACTCGCCCGACATGCAGGTCGCACCGGTGATTAGCCGCATCAGCGGGCTGTGGACGACCGTCATCGTCCGCAAGGTCACCGGGCCGCGTGGCGAGTTCCTCGGCGTGGTCGGCCGCGGCATCGAGCCGGCGACCTTCGAAAAATTCTTCTCCACGGTGGCGCTCGGCGAAGGTTCGGCGATCTCGATGCACCATCGCGACGGCACGCTGCTGGCGCGCTACCCCCATGTCGAGGAGCTGATCGGGAAGAATCTCCGCACCGGGCCGGTCAACCAGCAGCGGGTGTTCGAGCTGCCGCAGAGCACCACGCGGTTGGCCAGTCCGGTCGACGGCAAGGACCGCCTGGTATCGTCGCGGGCGCTGACCAAATTCCCGATCGTCGTCGTCGCGACCACCACGACGGAAGCGGCGCTCGCCAACTGGCGCGAGCAGATCGCCATCCTGATCGCGGTGACCAGCATTTCCGTGCTGGCGATCGCGATCCTGCTGACGCTGGTGGTGCGCAAGCTCGTGCAGCAGCATCGCGCCCAGCAGCAGCGCCTGACGCTGGAAAAACTCCGGCTCGACACCGCCGTCAACAACATGACGCAGGGGCTGCTGCTGTTCGACGCCGCGCAGCGCCTGGTGATCTGCAACAAGCGCTATGTCGAGATGTACGGGCTGTCGGCCGACATCATCAAGCCCGGCTGCAGCTTCCGCGACGTCATCGTGCATCGCCACCAGACCGGCTCGTTCCAGGGCGACGTCGAACGCTACGTCAACATCGTGCTGCGCGACGTCGCTGTCCGCAACACCATGGTGATCACGACGCCCGACGGGCGCTCGATCCAGGTCGTCAACGAGCCGCTGGCCGACGGCGGCTGGCTTGCGACCCACGAGGACGTCACCGAGCGCCGCCGCGCCGAGGAGCGCATCACACATCTTGCCCACTACGATGCTCTCACCGACCTGCCGAACCGCGCGCTGTTCCACGAGGAGATCAAGCGCGAGCTGCCGCATGTCGCGCCCGACAGCCAGCTGGCGGTGCTCTATATCGACATCGACGAATTCAAGGGCGTCAATGACTCGCTCGGCCACATGGTCGGCGACGAACTGTTGAAGTCCGTTGCACGGACCCTGAGCGGCGTGATCGGCGACGGCGATTTCGTCGCCCGGCTCGGTGGCGACGAATTCGCGATCGTGCAGACCGGGGTGAAGAACGAGATCGAGGTCACAGACCTCGTCGCGCGCATCTACGAGGCGATCCGCTTGCCCTATCAATGCCTCGGCCACCAGGTCACCACCGACGCCAGCATCGGCATCGCGCTGGCGCCGAAGGACGGCACCGATGTCGATCAGATCCTGAAAAACGCCGACCTCGCGATGTATGCGGCGAAGTCGGCCGGCCGCCGCGTCTCGCGCTTCTTCGAGCCGGCGATGGATGCCGACGCCCGCGCCCGCCGCGAGCTCGAGATGGAATTGCGCCAGACCATCGCCGCGGGCCACGGGCTCGAAGTGCATTACCAGCCTTGCGTCGACCTGCGCAGCAACGAGATCACCGGCTGCGAGGCGCTGGTGCGCTGGCGCCATCCGCAGCGCGGCATGATCTCGCCGGCCGACTTCGTGCCGGTCGCGGAAGAGACCGGCCTGATCAACCAGCTCGGCGAATGGGTTTTGTTGACGGCCTGCAAGGAGGCCGTCAACTGGCCCGATCATGTCAGGCTCGCGGTCAACGTCTCGCCGGTGCAATTCCCCAGCGGCACGCTGGCGCTCAAGGTGATCGCGGCGCTCGCGGCGTCGGGGCTGTCAGCGGGCCGGCTGGAGCTCGAGATCACCGAGGCCGTGCTGATCCGCGACGACGAGACCGCGCTGGCGGCGCTGCACCAGCTCCGCGCCATCGGGATCCGGATCGCGCTCGACGATTTCGGCACCGGCTATTCGTCGCTGAGCTACCTGAAGCGCTTCCCGTTCGACAAGATCAAGATCGACCGCTGCTTCGTCACCGACATCGCCGATCCGCAAGGCTCGGCCGGCATCGTCGAGGCCGTCGTCAACATCGCCGCCGAGCGCAGCATGACCACGACCGCGGAAGGCGTCGAGACCGCGCAGCAGCAGCAATTGCTGCGTGAGCTCGGCTGCTCGGAAATGCAGGGCTATCTGTTCAGCCCGCCGAAGCCGGCGGCGCAAATTCGCGAGCTATTGGCCGGGCACCGCCAGGGTCCTGCCGCGGGCGCTGGCCAAACAGGCAGGCGCCGGCCGATCGTTCGCACGGCCTGAGTTTCGGAAGCACTGAACTACCCATGACTCGTCATGCCCGGGCTTGACCCAGGCATCCATCACATCAAGAAGGCGTGGATGGCCGGGTCAAGCCCGGCCATGACGTGAGGAAACGTCAGCGGCCTAGTTCGGCACCGGCCGCTTCTGCGTGGCCTTGGTGTCGGCGTTCTTGGCGTCGGCGTTCACGGTGACGCCGCGCAGCTGATTGAAGGCCGCGGCCAGCGCCTTGTCGTTCTTTTCGTCCGGCGGCACGTAGGATTGCGAGCCGGTCTGCTCGGCGCCCTCAGCTGCAAGATGACCGCGCATCTTGGCCTCGCTCATGATCTCGGAGCGGGTCTTGAACTCGTCGGGCACGTCCTGCAGCACCTCGATGTCGGGCTTAATGCCCAGCGCCTGGATCGAATGACCCGACGGCGTGAAGTAGCGCGCCGTGGTCAGGGCCAGCGCACCGTTGCCGGTGCCGAGCGGAATGATCGTCTGCACCGAGCCCTTGCCGAACGAGCGGGTGCCGATCAGGGTCGCGCGCTTGTGGTCGTGCAGCGCGCCGGCGACGATCTCGGAGGCCGAGGCCGAGCCGCCGTTGATCAGGACGACGAGCGGCTTGCCCTTGGTCATGTCGCCGCCATGCGCGGTGAAGCGCTGGGTCTCTTCCGGATTGCGGCCGCGGGTCGAGACCACCTCGCCCCGCTGCATCAGGGTCGAGGTCACCGACACCGCCTGGTCGAGCAGGCCGCCCGGATTGTTGCGGAGGTCGACGACATAGCCGGCGAGCTTGTCCTGCGGAACCTGCTTCTGGATCTCGGCGATCGCCTTGCGCAGGCCCTCGGTGGTCTGCTCATTGAACGAGGTGATCCTGATGTAACCGATGTCGCCGCCCTCGACGTGATACTTCACCGGGCGGACGCGGATGATCTCTCTGACGATCGAGACCTCGATCGGCTTGTCGGCGTCCTTGCGGATGATCTTCAGCCGGATCGAGCTGTTGGGCGCGCCCTTCATCTTGTTGACGGCCTGGTCGAGCGTCATGCCCTGGATCTGGTCATCGTCGATCGTGGTGATGACGTCGCCCGACATGATACCGGCGCGCGAGGCCGGCGTGTCGTCGATCGGCGCCACCACCTTGACGAAACCGTCCTCCATCGTGACCTCGATGCCGAGCCCGCCGAACTCGCCATGCGTGGTCTCCTGCATCTCCGACCAGCCCTTCTCGTTCATGTAGCGGGAGTGCGGATCGAGCGAGGAGATCATGCCGTTGATCGCCCCTTCGACGAGCTTGGAGTCCTCGGGCTTCTCGACGTAGTCGCTCTTGATCTTCTCGAACACCTCGCCGAACAGATTGAGCTGCGAATAGGTATTGGTGTTGTCCGAATGCGCGGCGGCATTGGCGGCGGCGAACAGATGCGCCCCCTGCGGCGAGGCCACGAGCAGGGTGAGACACGCACCCGCAACCGTCCCGAGGAAGAAGCCAACATGTTTGCGCATTATCCGCGATCCTTTTTCGCTACCGGCAGGCAACGTTCCGCAACGTTCGCCTGCCCCACCCCGACGGGGGCACCACACAACGGCTTTTTGGTCGGATCAAGGCCGCCTTGTCACCAGACCATTACGGTCCTGTCACGCTGCCTTGGTCAGCTCCAAATCAGCACTTAATCACCCCAAAGCCGGCCTCAAGTCAGCTCACGGTCGGCCTCTGGCCCAGCCTCCCGCAACCCGTTCTGCCAGGTCGACGGCTGGGTACCGAATCCGCGCTTGGCCCGCGTGCCCAACCAATAGCCAAACTGCGGAGGAACATTGCGAAATGGCCCTTCAACCCCGAGTTTTAGCGCGGCGTCCATCGGCCAGTTGGGGTTATTGAGGATTTCCCGGCCGACCGCGATCAAATCTGCTTGTTTGTCACGCAGAATCTGCTCGGCCTGGTCACCATGAATGATCAGGCCGACCGCCATGGTCATGATATCGGCATGCCCGCGGACATATTCCGACAGCGGCACCTGGTAGTTGTACTTGATCTCCTTGCCGAGAATCGGTGCCATCTCGCTGATTCCGCCCGACGAGCAGTCGATCACGTCGACGCCCCCGGCTTTCAGAATCGTCGCCAGCCGCGCGCTCTGCTCCGGCCCCCAGCCGGCATTGTCCTCGACCGACAGCCGCACGAACAACGGTTTGTGATCCGGCCAGTGCGCGCGCACGGCCTCCGTCACCTCGATCAGGAAGCGCATCCGGTTGGATTCCGAGCCGCCATAGTGATCGCTGCGCTTGTTGGAACGCTCGGAGAGGAATTCATGCACGAGATAGCCATGGGCGCCGTGCAGTTCCACCACCTCGAAACCGGCCTCATGCGCGCGCCGCGCCGCCTGCCCCCAGGCTGCGACGAGATCCTTCACCTCATGCGTTTCCAGCGCCCGCGGCACCGGCCAACGCTCGCTATGGGCAATCGCGCTCGGCGCCACTGGCGTCCAGGCGTCCCAATCCTCGATCTCGGCGGTGCGCTCCAGCGGGCGATCCCCCTCCCAAGGGCGGCTCGCACGCGCCTTGCGGCCGGAATGGCCGAGCTGGATGCCGGCGACCGCGTTCTGCTGCTTGATGAAGCGTGCGAGGCGGCTGAGCGGCGCGATGAACTTGTCGTCCCAGATGCCGAGATCGCCGATCGTCCCGCAGCCGCGCCGCTCGACCTTGGTCGATTCGACGATCACGAGACCCGCGCCGCCGGCGGCGAACTTCCCGGCGTTCATCAGATGCCAGTCGGTCGGAAAGCCCTTCTCGGCGGAATATTGGTGCATCGGCGGCACCACGATGCGGTTCTTCAGCGTGACGCCGCGGATGGTGATCGGCGAAAACAGCAGCGTGTCCGACATGGCTTCCTCATCTGGCGTCGTTACCCGGCGCGCCGGGCCGATATTTTGGCCGATCTTGTATTTGGCGCCGACGATATACGCACCGCGCAATAGCCGATAGGGGTGCGACGCGCGCCAAGCACGCGGGAGTAGCAATTTGAAAGCCGCTTCGCTACGCTGTGGAACCCACCGCTCCTGGCTGTCATCATGGCCACCTACCGCGCAAATCCCGGCTTCTTCGAAATCCCTCACGCGGCGGTCTACGCGCTGATGACGGTGACCGTTCTGGCGTCGGGGTTTTGCTTTGTCCAAGCCGGCGGCGCAGCGGCGCCGGCTGAGTTGCTGTTCCGTTATGGTGGGATGTACTCGACCGCGCTGGCACGGCACGATTACTGGCGGCTGTTCGCCTACGGTTTCCTGCACGTCAACTTCATCCACCTCGCCACCAACATGCTGTGTCTCGTGCTGTGGGGCGGGCATCTCGAGCGGCGGGTTGGGCCGGCCTACTTCGTCATCATCTATTTCTGCGCGATGGTGTTCGGCGCCATCGTCGGCAATGCAACCCACGCCACGCCCTATCTGACGGTCGGCGCATCAGGCGCCACCTCGGGCATTCTGGGCGCGCGCTGCTGTGCTTGTGGATCCTCGGCAAGCTCGATGTCCGCTTCGACTTCTTCGCCATCAATATCGGGCTGAACATCGCGTTCGCGATCAGCAATTCGCGGATCGACTGGGGCGTGCATCTCGGCGGGTTCGCGGCGGGCCTGATCAGCTGCGCGCTGCTCGACCTTGTCGAGAAACTCAACGGCTACGTGCTGCGCTGCCGATTTCCGGAGGCCGTGAAGGTCAATCTCGCGCTGCTCGCCGGCGTGACCGGGCTCTGGTTGTGGGCCGGTCAGGCGCAGACCCTGGTGGCACCGGCATGGATCGTCGCCGCAGGCTTTGTCGTCGTATGTTGCGCCGTGATCAAGCTGGTTGATCTCGCGCTGTCGATCAGGAAAGGCCTCGCCGCCGTCATCATCGCGCTCGCCGGTGCCAACGCGGCCTGCGTGGCACTCGGCGGCTGGGCGCTGGCAGCAACGTCGGCCTGTGTTGCGCGCCGATCAAGCGGGCCCGGGCCGTTCGAGAATCTGCTCAATGCATTCTGCGGCAATCCCCTGCTCGTGACCGCGCTGGTCGCGGTCGTCGCCGTCACGCTGACGCTGCTGCTCTGCTCAAAGGACATCTACCGCGGGATCGAGGACGTCGGCTTCGTCGGCAGTTCGCTACGCGCCGAGCGCAACCGCCGTCACGGGCTGTGAACCGCGAGCAGCCACGCTGGCCAGGCAGGCCGTCAACCGAAGCGGGGCCGGCTTGAAAAATGCTGGTGATCGGAGCCGTTCTGATCCTATTGAGCGGGTTTCCGGTTCGCGGACACGTCCGTCGGGCAGTTGGCCCCGCATTCAATCGGCTTCTTCTGATCGGCAACCCGCCACACGAGCAGCGCGACCAGGACAATGATGGTGACGGTGAGCTTGGCCAATGCGTCGTGATTCAATTTCAGCTCCGCAGAACAATCGGCATAGCTAAGACAATCAGTTGCATGCGAAATCGGGAGGTGTTGGAGGCCGGCGTCGTCGACCAGTCCTGACCTCGAGTCGGGTTGGTCGACGTCATCATGATACAGTCTTGGTGCGGCCCGCAACCTTTTCAGTCTGCATGGCAGCACGGCACAGCCGGCCGCGGTCGTGCTGCAACACCACCTCCAAAAGCTGCAGCCGTCACGCTGGGGTCGCAAATGACTGGAGTTCCACGCGAAGTGGAATCGGTCGGCGGAGAGCACAGCGCTCGGCGGGAACCCGCACGCCGGTGACGCGGCGGCTGCCCGCTTGCCGCCTCGCCCATATGGGCTATGTCGTTGCGGCGATCAGGACCTCGCAAGCCTGGCCGCGCCGGCGGCGATCGCCTCGTTGAAGCTCGTGTCCCAGAATTGTCCAACCTCCGCGCGCGCGTCGAGCACGCCGAGCTTGAGGAAGGTGTCGGCGACCTTCTGATGCGTCACCGGCACATCAGGCGACACGCCGGCGAGCGAGAAGTCGTCGCTCCGGCGGGCGAACTGGTCGAGGATGTCCTGCAGTGGCAGATGGGTCTCCGCCACCTGCGCCGCCGCATAGACGGGAAAGTTCTTGTTGGCGAACGCATAGGCGCGCTGGATGCGCAGCAGGAAATCGGTCACGGCGGCGTGGCGCAGCGGATCGTCGACCGCCTTCGGATTGGCGTAGATCGGGAAATTGCCGGAGAGATAGCCGACGCCGGTCTTGAGCAGGCGCGCGCCCTGCTTGGCGATGGCGAGCTGCCCGTTATAGCCGTAGATCGCCCAGGCATCGAGCTTGCCGGACGCGAACGCCGTGTACCCATCCGACGGCGTCAGGTTGATAGCCTCGATATCGCCGAAGGAAAGCCCGGCTTCCTCGAGCTGCTTGGCGAGGAAGTAATGCGCCGTTGTCGCGCGCACGTAGCCGACGCGCTTTCCCTTGAGGTCGGCAATGGAATGGATCGGCGCGTCCTTTGCCGCGACCGTGACCTGGATGTTGAGATCCTCATGGGTGACGGCGATGAAGCGCGCCTTGGCGTTCTGGCGCGCGGCGAACATCGCGGGAATCTCGCTGCCCGATCCGATATCGAGCGCATCGCCGTTCAGTGCCTCGATGTGGAGCACGCCGTTGTTGAGCTCCTTCCACTCGATCCTGTACGGCGTCTTGTCCTCGCCCGCCGCCTGCAGCAGCGGACGCCAGCCGCCCTTGTAATACGCAACCCGCAGCGTCACGCCGCCGAGATCGAGACCCCGGCCCGCCCCGCTTTCCGCGCGAGAGGTGCTCGCAATCAGACTTCCGGCGAGCACGCCGAGCGCGGAACGTCGAGGTAGAGAAAATGGCGTGGTCACCGGCGTGGGCTCCTGATCAGCAATTGCAACGTTGCAAGCTTAGGAGAAAACCGGCCGAAGTATATGAGACGCTATTTCGTTTTTCGCATCGGCTGCAAAAGACCATTCCAAGGATTGCGGTCCCTGCGCGGCAAACTGCTTTTCGGCGCCGCAAAACCTGACCCGGATCAGCGAAAGTGATATCCGCCGCCGCCCTGTCCGTGCCATCTTGTTGATCTAGGTCAATGGGCAGGTGCGGAAGGAACCGAATCTAGGAATCGGTGGCTGCCTCGCGCGAGCTCTTCCCATGGGTATCTTGATCCGAACTCTGCTGGCCGGCGCCGTCGCGCTGGTGTCGCTCGGCGCCATCACGCAGCAACTGCGCGACCAGGGCGTTTCCGACACCGAAATCCGGATCGGCAATGTGATGCCCTATAGCGGCACGCTGGAAATTTTCGGCCAGATCGGCAAGGCGGAAGCCGCCTATTTCGACATCGTCAACGAACGCGGCGGAATCGGCGGCCGCAAGATCCGCTTCATGTCCTATGACGATCTGTCCGATCCTTCCAACGCCATGGACCTCACGCGCATTCTCGTCGAGACCGACAATGTGCTCCTGATGTTCGGTTCGTTCGGAACGCCGGGGAACCTGGCCGTGCGGAAGTACCTCAACGAACGGCAGGTCCCGCAACTCTTCGTTGCCTCCGGCGACCAGCAGCTGAGCGATCCGTCGGTCTATCCGTGGACCATGGGCTGGCAGCCCTCCTACCGCGAGGAGGGTCGCATCTACGCCAATTACATCCAGGCGTTTTATCCCGGGAAGAAGATCGTGGCGCTCTGGCAGAACGACCAATTCGGGCGGGATCTGTTCAAGGGGTTGGAGCAAGGACTGGGTGATGTCGCCCATAACATCAGGGTCGACATCGCCTATGATGTCGACGATCAGCATCTCGACGGCCACGTATCGGTCCTGAAGCGATCGGGGGCCGAGATCTTCGTGTTTGCCGGGGTGCCGGAGAATGCCGCCAAGGTGATCCGGGCCGCGGCCGAACACGGCTGGCGGCCAGTGTTCATCGTCAACCAGATGGCGGCATCGATTGAGACGGTGCTCAAGCCGGCCGGCACGGAGAACGCGACCGGCGTCATCACCGCCGCCTTCCTGAAGGATGCGAGCGATCCGGCCTGGAAGGAGGAGCTCGGCAGCGGCGCCTGGCGCAGCTTCATTGAGAAGTACACGAAAGCCGGCGGCAAGGATGACGCTGCCGCCGTCTATGGCTATGCCGCCGCCGAAACGCTGGTCCAGGTGCTCACCCAATGCGGCAACGACCTGTCGCGGGAAAACGTCATGAAGCAGGCCGCCACGCTCAGGGATTATCAGGCGTCCGCGTTGCTCCCCGGCATCAAGATCAACACCGGTCAATCCGACTTCCGGCCCGTCAAGCAGTTGCGTTTGTTTCAGTTCGATGGCCGCAGCTGGCAGTCGATCGGCGATGTGCTCGATACAGCGTTCGTCGACCCAGGCAAGAAATAACGACGCGGATTTTTCCAATCCGCTCGCGCGACCCGCAGGCCCGAGCTACTTCGCGACCTCATAAACGTCGGGATCGAAACTCGAGCTCGGATGGGCGAACGCATTGCGCAGCGCCGGCGAGATCGGGACGTTGTAGTTGATGCCGTTCGGCGGGGTCGGCTGCTCCAGCCACCTCTTGTACATGACCTCGATCTCCGGGCTCGCGTAGAGCTCCGCCGTCGCGCGGTCGGCCAGCGCCTTGAACGGCGCGTCCTCCCGGCGCAGCATGATCCCGAACGGCTCGGCCTTCGAGAAAGCCTCCTCGCTGATCATGTAGAGCGCCGGCTGCTTCGACCGCGCGATCGCCACGGCGAGCTGGACGTCGTCGAGCGCGTAGGCCTGGGCGCGATCGGTCTCCAGCATCAAGAACGCTTCGGCCTGATCCTTGGCCGGCAGAACGGTGATGCCGAGCTTGCGCTCGGTATTGACCTTGATGAGCTGGGTGAGGTTCACCGAGCCTGCAACGGCGGTGACCGACTTGCCCTTGAGGTCGTCGATCGTGTTGATGCCTGCCGATTTCTTGGCGGCAAAGCGCGTCGCGCTCAGGAAGTGCGAGTTGGTGAAGGTCACCTGCTTCTGGCGCTCCGCGCTGTTGGTGGTCGCCGAACAGTGCAGGTCGATCGTGCCGTTGACCATCAAGGGAATACGGTTCGACGAGGTCACCGGGAGATAGTCGACCGCGATGTCCGAGATGCCGAGCTCCTTCTTCACGGCATCGACGATCTTGAGGCAGATATCGAGCGCAAAGCCGATCGGCCGCTGATTGTCGTCGAGATAGCTGAAGGGAACGGAGGCTTCCTGAAAGCCGAGCGTGACCTTCCTGGTCTCCTTGATCTTCTGCAGCGTGCCCGACAGCTCTTCGGCGGCCACGGGGCTCGCGGCGAACGTGAGAGCGAAAAGGACGGCGGGCAAACGCATCGGCGGCTCCTGTGCGGGGATAGGTGGCGGTGATAGCCCACGCACAGGCCCGGAGATAGATGACGATGTGTCTAGCAGCTATTGCGCTTTGCGATGGTCCGACTGACTAGCTAGCGCTGCGCCCCGCCCTCGAGCAGGCGGTCGCCGACCAGACGGACCGCGCCGCGGGTCCAGGAATAATCGGCGCCCATCCGCAGGCCGCTGTCGCCGCGCGAGACGACCGCGCCGCTGCGGGCGTCGCGCAGCTGGAAGCCGACCGTGTATTCGGTCCGGCTGACCCGCCTGATCACGCCGATCAGCGCTTGATCCGCGCCGAGCTTCTGCGCAATCGCGGCCTCGCAGCCGTCGCAGTCGCGCAGCACACGCGCCTTGACGGGCTCTGCGGTCGCGCCGCCGGTATCGACCAGGCGGTAGCGGCCCGACTGCGCCAGCCGGTCACGCACACCCCTGGTCACATCGGCCAGATAGGCTGCATCGGAGCCGGCAAGGCCGGACGCCGGTGCCGCGGTGGTGTCCTCGAGCTCGAACTCGAACACCGCAAGCCCGATAGGCGCAGCAGTGGCGGCCTGTGCCGGCGGCAGCGCGGCCGCAAGGGCGCCACGCACCTCGCGCGACAAGAACATCGCCGCGTGGTCCCATGCCTCGTCATTGTCGCCACGAAACGTGTAGAGCCTTTCGTACAGCACACGGGTCGCGCCGGCATCGATGACGGCGACCTTGGCCCATTGCACCAGCGTGCTCGTCTTCTGCACGCCGCCGATAACCTTGATCCGCGCCTCGTCCGCGGGCGAAACCAGGCGATAGCGGGGCTCCGCGGCGACATCGGCGCGCAGCCTCCGCATCAACGCATCCAGCCGCCGCTGGTGCGCAGCGGTCTGGTCGATCACCTCGCCCGAGGTGTCGACGTAGCTGAAATCGTCGATGCTGACGCTGAGCGGGGACGCCGCCGCTGCGCCGGTCTCGGCGCGCAGAGGACAGCTTCCGGCGAGCAGGCCGATCAGGGCAAGGGCGTGCAAAGCGAGACGGGACTGGCGCATGTATCCGGGCCTTTCGGGTGCTGGTGCGGCGGGTCGGTCGCAGCCTAGGCCGGCTGGCCTCTGCGCCGCAGCGGAGCGGCTCCCGGCCGGTGCCGGGAAAATTTCACGACGATGGTCCGCAGCCAGAGAACACCCAAGCCAGCGCTTCTCGACGCTCCCGTTCTGCCGTTTAATGTGCGTGACGGCCCGGCCCGCCACCGGGCGCCGAGGGCCGTCTGCGACACGAGGATGCGCCGATGTGGATTTGGTCCGGAAGCGATCTGAAGCTGCGCCTGACGTTGCGCGTGGCCGCCGTGTCGACGCTGTGCTTTGCCGCCATCTCAGGCTACTTCCTGATCGACGCCGACCGCGCGGCGCGCGCCAGGATCGCTGCCGTTGCCGATGTCGCCGCCAGGACTCTGGAGCTGCAGCAGAGCAAGATCCAGTGGCTGAACAATCCGCGCGCCGAATTTCCCGATCTCGACAGCATTGCCGCAACGGTCATGACGCCGGGGCTCTGCCTGGCATTTCGCGGCCAAAGCGGCGAGATCAGCCAGCGCTTCTGCGGCGGCGCGCAGACCGACACGGCGGCGCCGCCGCTGGCCTTTGCGGCGCTCTATCGCCGCCTGTTCGATCCCGGCCGCGAGGCCGTGCGCCCGGTGATGTCGCGCGGCAACGCGATCGGCGAGGCTGTGGCCTGGGTCGATCCGGCGGTGCCGACCGCCGAAGCCTGGCACGATGCCGGCCGGCTGATGGCGGCCTTCATGATCGCGCTGCCGCTGCTCTGCGCCCTGGTCTATGCGGCGCTGTCGCGCGCACTGCGTCCGACGCTATTGATCCGCGACGGGCTGGAGCGGATCGCCGCGGGCGACCTCGCCGCGCGGCTGCCGCCGTTCGATCTCGCCGAACTGTCGGCGATCGGCGACGTCTTCAACCAGCTCGCCGAGCGCCTCGCCACCGCACTCTCCGACCGCAACGCGCTGACGCAACAACTGATCCTGGTGCAGGACGAGGAGCGCCGGCATCTCGCGCGCGAGCTGCATGACGAGTTCGGGCAGTCGCTGGCCGCCATCCGCGCGCTGGCCGCCTCGGCGCGCCAGACCGCTGCCCAGGATTGCCCAGCCCTGCTCGCCGAATGCGACGGCATTGCGCGGACCGCGACCGACATGATGGAGACATTGCGCGGCGCCCTCTTCAGGTTGCGGCCGCCCGATGTCGACGAACTCGGACTTGCGGCGAGCCTGGAAGGCCTGATCGCTGGCTGGAACGGCCGCAGCCGGGGGCAACCGCGGTTCGAGATCGCCATATCGGGATCGTTCGAGCGCCTTCCCTCCTCCGTCAGCGCCAATCTCTACCGCATCGTCCAGGAGGCGCTCACCAACGCGGCCAAGCACGCCGGCGCCACGCGCGTGATGCTGCGGCTTCAGATGCGCGAGGCGGCGCCTAGCGACGACAGTGAAATCACGCTCGCGATCGACGATGATGGCCGGCCCGGCGATCCCCAAGGGAATCCCCAAGTCGATCTCAAAGGCGATCCTCAGTTCAAGTCCGGCTTGGGCCTGCTCGGCATGCGCGAGCGGGTCGCCGCGCTCGGTGGGCGGCTGAGCTTCGAGGCCGGACAGCCCAACGGCTCTGCACTCCGCGTCATCGTTCCCGTCGTTGCCAGCCGGGAGGCCGCACCCGTGGAGCGCGCGGCATGAGCAATCCGGTGCGAACCATCATGCTGGTCGACGACCACGCCGTCGTTCGCGAGGGCTACCGGTCGATGCTGCAGAAGCAGCCGGGCCTCTCCGTCGTCGCCGAAGCCTCCGACGGCGTCGAGGCCTACCGCCTCTACAAGGAGACCGAACCCGACCTCGTGATCATGGACCTGTCGATGCCCGGCATCGGCGGCATCGAGGCGATCCGGCGCCTCAGGCAGTGGGACAAGCGCGCAAAGATCCTGGTGTTCACCATGCACCAGAACGCGGCCTTTGCCGTGCAGGCAATCCGCGCCGGCGCCAGCGGCTATGTCACCAAGACCAGCCCGCCGGAGACGCTGGTGCACGCCGTGATGGACGCGCTGTCGGGCAAGATCGCGATCAGCCCGGATATCGACCACGAGCTCGCGCTCAGCCACCTCGCCGGCGAGACCGCAGCCGCCGACCTGCTGACCGCGCGCGAATTCGAGGTGATGCGCATGCTGCTCGCGGAAAAGACCACGGACGAGATCGCCGCGGCGCTGCACGTCAGCCCCAAGACGGTCGCCAACCTGCATTCCCTGATCAAGGACAAGCTCGGCGTCGGCACCGATATCGAGCTGGTCCGCCTCGCGCTGCGGCAAGGCATCCTGACGCAGATCGATCTGGCCGAACGCTGAGCCCGCGGCGGCGGTCACTCCGCGGGTGCGGATGCACGTGCCGAAGATGTGCGCGGCAGCATGGCCAGGGCGATCAGCGCCGACAGGCTGAGCCCTGCCGACACCACGACCACCGCCCGTCCCATCGGCTCGATCAAGAGCCCAAACGCCAGCGGAGCCAGCGCCTGGCAGATGCGGGACGGTGCCCCGATCAATCCGAGCCGGTAGGCATAGTTCTCCGATCCGAAGATCGCGAGCGGCAGCGTTCCCCGCGCAATCGTCAGAATGCCGTTGCCGGCGCCGTGCAGCAGCGCGAACGCGGCGGCAGCACCGCCGCCGAAGATGCCGATCACGCAGGCCCCGATCGGATGGGTGATGCAGGCCAGCCGCGTCGAGAGCAGCGGATGGAATCGGCTGAGCAGGCTCGCCTCGAGAATGCGCGCACCTACCTGCGCCGGACCGATCATCATCCCGGCGAATACGGCCTGCGCCGGCGTCGCTCCGAAGGTTTCCACGATCCGCGGCAGATGCGCCGCCATCGCCGACGTCACCGTCCAGGCGGCGGCGAATGCGAAAGAAAGCACCACCATGGTCCGGTCGATCGGAATATGCGGTTTTACGGGCGTGCCCTGCGAAGATACCGCACGTAGCGTGCGCGGCAGCAGCAGATTGAGCGGCAGTCCGATGACGAGATGCGCAATCGCCCAGGCAAAGCAGGTCTCCCGCCAGCCGATCGTGGCGAGGCCAAGCGAGCTCAGCGGCCAGCCAACCGTGCTGGCGAATCCGGCAATCAGCGTAATGCCCGTGATCGAGGCACGCGCATCGCTGCCATAGATGCGTCCGAGCGTGCCGAACGCTGCATCGTAGAGCCCGAGCCCCATGCCGATGCCGAGCAGCAGCCACGCCGCCGACATCGTCCACACCGACCCGGACGCGCCGAGCAGAGCGAGCCCGGCAGCGAGGACAACGTTCGAGGCGCAGAGCACCTGCCGCCCACCGACGCGATCGATCTGCCGGCCGACCCGCGGGCCGAGCAACCCGGAGATGACCAGAGATGCGGAGAACGCCGCAAAGAACCAGTTGCTGGAAATCCCGAGGTCGTGCGCGATCGGATCGGCGAGGATCGCGGGCAGATAGTAGCTCGACCCCCAGGCCAGTGTCTGGGCCGTGCCAAGCGCGGCAATGATGGTCAGTCGGCTGCGGTCCATCAGGAGCAGCCACAACCGGCGCGACCCGCCGCCTTGGCGGCTACGTCATCCGCGCAGCAAGCGTCGGCTTGAACAGGAGCCGGACCGCCGCAGCAGCTGCCCCCAGCGCCAGCGCCTTCGACACCCCCGCGCGTACAGACGCCGGTCTCGGGCAGTTCCAGCTCCACGCGTTCGGCCGCTTCGCGATCTCCCGCGATATCGGCGGCGATCGAGCGCACCTGTTCGTAGCCCGTGATCATCAGAAAGGTCGGCGCGCGGCCGTAACTCTTGATGCCGGCGAGATAGAGGCCGGGATCGTCCTGAACCAGTTCGCGCGCGCCATGCGGCCGCACCGTTCCGCAGGAGTGCTCGTTCGGATCGATCAGGGGCGCCAACGCCATCGGCGCTTCGATTGCCGGATCGAGGCGCAGACGGACCTCGCCGAGGAACGACAGGTCGGGACGAAATCCGGTGGCGACGATCAATTCGTCAACAACGATGCTGCGTCCGCAACAGGCCGCGGATGTCGCGATCCGGAGCCGGCCATCCAAGCTGCCGATCGCGGCGACCGGAAAGCCCGCCTCGACCTGAACACGGCCCGAGGAAACCAGCGAAGCAAAGTGCGCGCCCAATTCGCCCCGGGCGGCCAATTTGTCATTCGCGCCGCCACCAAAGGCCTTTGCAGGGTTAGTGCCGCGAAGCAGCCAGATCGGACGCGTGTCCGGCTCCTGCTCCGCCAGCGTCGTCAGATCGGTCAGCGTGCCGATCGCGGAATGCCCGGCCCCCAGCACGGCAACCGCCCTGCCCGCATATCGGTACCGGTCCGTGCCGAGCACGTCAGGCATTCCGTAGGTGATATTCCCTTGGGCCTCGCGCTCCCCGATCGCGGCAAGCCCGTTTGCACCGGCCGGGTTCGGCGACGCCCAGGTGCCGGAGCTGTCGATCACGGCGTCGGCGCGCAGCGTCTCCGGACCTCTGCCATTCTGATAGCGAATTTCGAACGGCGCCTTTTCGCGGTCCTTCGTCTTGGCCTTGTCAAAGCCGGCGCGCGACACCGCGGTGACACGGCTCGACGTCCGGATCACGTCCTTGAGCGGCGTCCGGGTCGCGAGCGGAATGAGATACTGATCGAGCAGTTCGCCGCCGGTCGGGTACACCTTGGGATCGGGCCGATTCCAGCCGACGTCGGCAAGCAGCCGCGCGGCGGCTTGATCCACATTGTATTCCCAGGGCGAGAACAGCTGAACATGCTGCCATTGCCGAACCGCATGGCCGGCCTCGGCTCCCGCCTCCAGCACCACCGGCGTCATGCCGCGCTCCATCACATGCGCCGCCGCCGCAAGGCCGACCGGACCCGCTCCGATGATCGCGACCGTCTTTGCTGGCATCTGCTCATCCCGTCTTTCTGGAATTATCGAATGACCCGACAAAAAAATCAGGCCGCCGTCTGCGCCGCGTTGCATTGCGATTCCTCGACGCAACACTCCGCCACGAGGAAATCCACCAAGGCTTGCATCGTGGCGTATTCGGCATGGCAGACCAGCGTGGTCCCCTCGCGCAGTTGCGAGATCAGGCCAACGGAGACCAGTGCCTTGACGTGATGCGACAGCGTCGACGCCGGAATCTTCAGCCGCTCCTGCAGGCGCCCCACCGGCATGCCGGCATGTCCAGCGCGGACAAGGGCTCGGTAAATCTTGAGCCGGGTCGGATTGCCCAGCGCTTCCAGGCGTGCAGCTGCGTCGTCGATCTTCATCCGCAAAACATGCGTCCTCGCCCGACCTCCGTCAATCGATATTTCTAGAATATTCGAAATATATGATGCAGCCGCTTGAGGCGAATCCCGCTTGACCTCCATGTGATATTTCCATAAATCTGGATATATGGAAACTGAAGAAGCAGTACTGGCTCTCGCCGCACTTTCGCAACCGACCCGGCTGGAGGCGTTTCGGGCGCTCGTCAAACACGAGCCCGAGGGACTCGCGGCCGGCGACCTCGCCCGCCTGCTGGAGGTGCCGCAAAACACCCTGTCGGCGCATTTGTCGATCCTCACCCGCGCACGCCTGGTCACCTCCGAAAGGCGAAGCCGATCGATCGTCTATCGCGCCAACCTCGACGAGTTTCGCAACGTCGCGGTGTTCCTGCTCCGCGATTGCTGTGACGGACGGCCGGAGATTTGCGCGCCGGTCGTCGAGAGCTTGCAGCCATGTTGCCCACCGCAGCGAAAGGAGCGGACGCGTGGCTGAGCAAGGCGCGATCGATTTCGCCGGCCGGGCAATTCATCCAGAGCCCAGGGCCGGCTGATGGACACGTTCGACCTTCCCCGGCGCCTTGCCGCCGAAGCGCTCGGCACCGGCATTCTCGTTGCGACCGTGGTCGGATCCGGCATCATGGCCGAAACTCTGACCAAGGATGTCGCTCTTGCGCTTCTCTGCAACACGTTGCCGACCGGGGCGATCCTCGTCGTCCTGATCACCGTGCTCGGTCCGATTTCCGGTGCCCATTTCAACCCGGCCGTTACGCTCGTCTTTACCGGCCGGCGCGAGTTGCCGGTGAACGAGGCCGTGCTCTACATCGCAGCGCAGATCGCAGGCGGCGCCGTCGGCACGATGGCGGCGCATCTGATGTTCGCTCATCCCTTGATCGACGTGTCGATGAAGGTCCGGACCGGCGGACCGCAGTGGTTTGCGGAAGCCGTGGCCGCCTTCGGCCTGGTCGCCACCATTCTGGCCGGTATCCGTTTTCAGCGCGCGGCCGTTCCCTGGCTGGTCGGGCTCTACATCACGGCCGCCTACTGGTTCACGGCATCGACGTCGTTCGCCAATCCCGCCGTTGCGATCGCACGCTCCCTCACCAACACGTTCGCCGGTATTCGCCCCATCGACCTTCCCGGGTTCATTCTCGCCGAGCTCTGCGGCGCGATGGCCGGCATGTTACTGATGAACTGGCTGCTCGGACGTCCCAAACTGTCCGGCCCCGTTGCCATTGCGGAGACACGACCATGACCGTCACGATCTATCACAACCCGGATTGCGGCACCTCGCGCAACACGCTCGCGATGATCCGCCAGAGTGGCACCGAGCCCGTCGTCATTGAATATCTCAAGACGCCGCCGGCGCGCGAAACACTCAAGGAGCTGATTGCCGCGATGGGAATCTCCGTGCGCGCCCTGCTGCGCGAAAAGGGAACGCCTCACAAGGAGTTCGGCCTGGACGATCCGAAATGGACGGACGACGAACTGCTCGATGTCATGCTGGCGCATCCCATTCTCATCAACCGGCCGATCGTGGTGACGTCGAAGGGTGTGCGGTTGTGCCGGCCGTCCGAGGCCGTCATCGATCTTCTGGACTCGCCGGTTGGACGGTTCGTGAAGGAAGACGGCGAAGTGGTCGCGGCGCGATGAAGTGACGATGCGGCCAATGGAGCGACCGATGCTTTGGACCGCGACCAACCTCTACATCCAGATCGTTGCCGGATTCATTGGCGCTCATCTCGTCGCCGCGGTGGTGCGCGACCACGCATTCGGGTTCTGGGGCCACAGCGCCGCGGGCCTGATCGCTGGTGCGCTGGGAGGTTACTTTCTGCAAAGCTATGCAGCGACCGTGGTGATGGGCAATGGCGCTCTCAACGAGTTGCGACCTGCCGACAACTTCTTCCTCCAGGCCGCTACGGGCGTCACGCTGGGCGGCATGGGTATGCTGGCCATCGGGATGCTGACGCACCGGCCCAAGAGCGATTGATCGGCTCTCATTCGACGAGCAGCCTCACGTGTGAAGCGGCGTGGCCGACACGGACGGACTTGACGCTGGTGTGCACACTGCCAAGCCAGTTGCTCGAGGTTTGGATCGGCGCGCTGGTCATCGCCTGTCACGCGCAGCAGGAGGCGGTACCCGGTTCGCCGGCACGCACGGCTTGAATGGGCGGACACGGCACCGAGCCGTAGGAACAGAACACGCAACAATCGCCCGACTTGGGCTTTAGCTTTGTGCCGCAGCCGGTGCATTCATAGAAGAACTGACAGGCGTCGGTCGGCATGATCTCCGTTTTCGCAACGGCGCAGTGCGGACAGGTGATCGTTGATTCAAGAAGCATCGGATCAGCCCTTGGGTGCGGACGGATAACCTGCCTTGGTGGTCGCCGTTGTGAGTTGGTTCACATCGGCTTTCGCATCATCATAAACAACCGTTGCGGTCTTGTCCTTGTAGGACACCGCAACCTTGGCAACGCCGGGAACGGCTTCAAGGCTTCCCTTGACGATGGATGGGCAGGCCGCGCAATCCATATTGTTCACGGCCAGGACAATCGTCTTGTCTGCGGCCATCACTGCCGGCGAAGCGATGATGCCGACGGCAAAAGCCGCGACGGCGACAAGCTTGTTCATGGGAAATTCTCCAGTCATGAGTCAAGAAAGAGAGGTGCGATGAAGTCGAGGCCGAGCGCGGCGACGACAAGGATCGTTGCGAGGATGAGGCTGGTTTTGACGATGCGGTTCGGCAGCGGGCGCGCGCAGGCCTCGCCATCGGCGCAGGCGCGCGTTGAGGATCGGCAGACCAGCCAATAGCCGTGCCCGAGGCACACGAGCGTGGCGGCGATGAAGTACGGCTGATAGGCGGCCAGCCGGGTGAAGTTCCCGATCCAGGCCCCGCTGACCCCGAGGCCAAACAGCGCAAGTGGCAGGATGCAGCAAGACGACGCCGCAAGCGCGCCAAGCAGGCCGCCCGCCGCGATTAGCCTTTGTCGCTGCCGATTGCCGGCAATGTGATCCGCCTGATTGCTCATCATGCGCTAAACCATGCATCCTGTAGTGACTACAGGATCAAGGGCTATTTCATGCGCGCCATCACGTCTTCGGGAGTCGGAAACATCTCGATCGGCGAGCTATCCGAGCTCAGCGGCGTGAACATCGAGACCATCCGCTATTATGAGCGGATCAAAATGCTGCCCGCGCGGTTCCGAACGGCGAGCGGTCGACGGGTCTACGGACCGGCCGAAAGACGGACATTGGTCTTCATCCGGCGATCCCGCGACCTCGGGTTCACACTTGAGGAGATTCGCGCCTTGCTGGCTCTGGGAGGGCCAGGACGCGCTCCGTGCGCCGACGTGCACAAGATCGCGAGCGCACATCTGGCGAACGTTCGTAAAAAACTCTCTGACCTCGTCAAGCTTGAATCCATCCTGGCGGAAACGGTTGCGCAATGCTCCGACGGCGCCACCCCCGACTGTCCGGTGCTTGATATTCTGGATGCCGGCCGGCCGACTAGCCAAATATCCGATGTCTGACGCACCGGTTGGACGCTCGTGAAGGAGGACGGTGGTCGAGGTGCGGTAGGCGACCTGGGGTCCCACGGCAGCCCAATTGCGAGGGGTCTTCACGGACTGCATCAGTGCTTCCAGGACAAGCCGAAAGTTCCTCGGAGGGAGCCGGAACGGACACGAACCCACGTTAGTTGAACAGAATGATTTTCGAAGATGGACCGTCATCACCGTGACCCGGAAAACCTTGCAGGCACGCTCCGAGCAAGCGCTCGTCGTCATCATTCTCAGCACCGGCGCGCTGATCGCCTATTTCGGCCTGGCGCTTTCGAGGATGTGAGAGGCTGGCTCCGAGGGTGCCTTGATGCGCCAAAGCCGGTGCCGCCCTGCCACTGAGTTGCCCGACGGCGCAAGCCCCTCGCGCAAAAATCTTTCTGTTTATCGGCACGCCCAACTCAGTGTATGAATCTCCCCGTCTCACCCGATCGAGGGGCGCTGCGCATCGTCACGGGTGTTGCGGTGAGATGCGGTGGACGCCGAGCGTGTGACTGACGAGAGCACGCGAAGCGGACGGGGAAGTCGTGTGGTCCTGACGCCCTAGCGGCCGGTGTCCCCAAGCAAAGCGCGAAAGCGTTTTGCGAAGGCGGTGACAAAAAAGCCCAGTCTCGCCGGGGAGAGCACGAAATAATCCGTAAGCCATCGCGCAGGGAAAGCCGGATTGCTCCGGTTACACCTGTGGTCCTACCCCCGAGCTTTCTACCTTTGCTCGGGGCCCATGGGTGCGATCGGCACCCGGCTTTCCCTGCGCCCTCTTCAAGGAGAGGGCGGAACGAGAAGCAAGGCTCGGACAAATCATGTCGCGAGAATGCGGGCGCATGCCCCACAGACCGTGCCACACATTCACCGTCGTCCCGGCGAAAGCCGGGACCCATAACCACAAAAGAATATTGTTGAGCGTCGCTGGAACGACGAGTCCCGTTCACTACAATTGCTGCGGCGTATGGGTCCCGGCCTTCGCCGGGACGACAGGGAAGTCGCATGCCTGCCGCACAAATCGGGGAGATTGCCGCCTGCCCGCAATTTTCGTACATGGTTTCACGCAATGACCTCGCAACTCTCTCCCACTTCCGTCGACGTGCTGCTGTTCGATATCGGCCGCGTCGTGCTCGATATCAGCCTCGACAAGGCGATGACGCACTGGGCACAGCATGCCGGTTGCGCGCCGGCCGACCTCGCCGGCCGTTTCGTCGTCGACGACAGTTACAAGCATCACGAGATCGGCCGGATCGACGACGCGACGTTCTTTACCAGCCTGCGCCGGTCACTCGGCGTCGAGCTCACCGACGCGCAATTCCTCGAGGGCTGGAATTCGATCTTCACCGGCGAGATGCCAGGCATCGCCCCCTTGCTCGCGGCCGCAGCCAGGCGAATGCCGCTCTACGCCTTCTCCAACACCAACCCGGCCCATGTCGCGCATTTCTCGGTCGCCTATGCCGAGTTGCTCAGCCACTTCCGGACCGTGTTCCTGTCCTCGAACATCGGCCTTCGGAAACCCGACGCCGCGGCCTACGATCATGTGATAGAAGCGATCGGCGTGCCGGCGTCGCGGATCCTGTTCTTCGACGATCTGGCTGCCAATATCGAAGGTGCGCGGGCGCGCGGCCTTCAAGCCATCCACGTGACATCGACGGATGACGTGGCAAGGGCGCTGACCGCACTTGGTATTTGACCATTTGCCTTGAGGAGTTTTGCGCGTGGCCCTGATGCCGGTTGCCGATGCCCTGTCCGCCGTTCTTGCCGGCGCCGAACCGCTGCCGGAGGAGATGGTCGCGCTCGATGCCGCCTACCACCGCACGCTGGCGCACGACCTCGCGGCGCGCCGCACCCAGCCGCCGGAGCCGATGTCGGCCATGGACGGCTACGCGGTGCGCGCCGCCGATGCGGCTCATCTCGAGGCCCGTCTCAAGGTGATCGGCGAAGTCGCCGCCGGCCGGCCGTTCGAGCGGACGCTCAGTGCCGGCGAAGCGGTGCGGATCTTCACCGGCGGCGTCATCCCCCATGGCGCCGACGCCGTCATCATCCAGGAAGACACCCGGCTCGACGGCGACCACATCTCGATCACGGAGGCTGCGAGCCCAGGACGGCACATCCGCCCGGCCGGCGTCGACTTCCGTGAGGGCGACCTGCTGCTGAACCGTGGCAGCCGCCTCTCCGACCGCGCGCTTTCGCTGGCGGCCGCCATGAACTATCCGGAACTCGCGGTGCGCCGCCGCCCGAAGGTCGCGGTGCTCGCCACCGGCGACGAGCTGGTGATGCCGGGCTCAAGGCCCGGCCCTGGCCAGATCGTCTATTCCAACGGCTATGCGCTGCGGGCACTGGCGCGCGCCGAAGGCGCCGAGACCGTCGATCTCGGGGTTGCCGCCGACACGGTGGCAGCGACCACCGCCGGCATCCGCCGGGCGCGCGAGACCGGCGCCGACATCCTGATCACCACCGGCGGCGCCTCGGTCGGCGACCACGATCTGGTCAAGCAGTCGCTGGAGGCCGAGGGCGTCGCGATGGCGTTCTGGCGGATCGCGATGCGGCCCGGCAAGCCGATGATGCACGGCCGGCTCGGGGCCATGCGGGTGATCGGCCTGCCCGGCAATCCGGTATCGTCCTATGTCTGCGCCTTCCTGTTTCTGGTGCCGTTGATTCGGGCTTTGAGCGGCCGGAACACGATCCATCATGTCCGCACGACCGCCCTGCTCGGCCGCGACCTCGCCGCCAACGACCAGCGCGAGGACTATCTGCGCGCGCGTCTCGAGGAGCGCGAGGACGGCGCGCCGATCGCGACTCCGGTGATGCAGCAGGATTCTTCGCTGCTCGGGAATCTCGCTGCGGCACGGGCACTTCTGGTGCGTCCGCCGTTCGCCCCCGCCGCCGCCAAGGGCAGTGAATGCGAGATCCTGATGCTGCCTGAGTGAGGTTTTCGCGGGCTAGCCGATTGCGCGCCGTCCTGATGCGTTCACCGGAAATTAAGTGGTTGCGGAACACATATCGAACATATAGTGTCCGTTCATGATTTGTTTCGAGTGCTGGTGTCTACAATCGGGAAGCCGCCAGGGAGCATTGCGCTCCCGAGATCAGGCCCCGTCTGAAGGCCCCAACTGAAGAGTCTCGGAATCGAACGACGCTACCAACCGGGGGAATACTCGAGATGCTCACGCGCAAACAGTACGAACTTCTGCGTTTCATCAATGAACGTCTGAAAGAGGCCGGCGTGCCGCCCTCCTTCGACGAGATGAAGGATGCGCTCGACCTGCGCTCGAAGTCCGGTATCCACCGCCTGATCACTGCGCTGGAGGAGCGCGGCTTCATCCGCCGCCTGCCCAACCGCGCCCGCGCCATCGAGGTCATCAAGCTGCCCGAGCTGTCGGCCGGCGGCGGCAACGGCCGCCGTGGCTTCACGCCAAGCGTCATCGAGGGCACCCTCGGCAAGCGCAGCAGCACGCCGCCGATCGCCGAGGACGACGGCAACCGTCCGGTCGCCGTCCCGGTGATGGGCCGGATCGCGGCCGGTACGCCGATCGAGGCGCTGCAGACCCGCAGCCACACCATCAGCGTGCCGCCCGACATGCTCGGCTCCGGCGAGCATTATGCGCTTGAGGTACGCGGCGACTCGATGGTCGACGCCGGCATCCTCGACGGCGATATGGCGCTGATCCAGCGCAACGACGTCGCCAACACCGGCGACATCGTGGTGGCGCTGATCGACGAGGAGGAAGCCACCCTGAAGCGCTTCCGCCGCCGCGGTGCATCGATCGCGCTCGAGCCGGCCAACACTGCCTATGAAGTGCGCATCCTGCCGCCGAACCGGGTCCGCATCCAGGGCAAGCTGATCGGGCTGTATCGCAAATACTGACGGCGGCGGAGCATGATCCGGAAAAGTGCGAAGCGGTTTTCCGAAAAGACCATGCTCGAACAGACATATGGAGCGGGATGACGATTTGAAGAAAAAGTCGTCCCGATCCAGGAACGAGCAACAGATCGGATCGTTCCTTGGAAGATAGCGCAGCGTGCGGACCAGCTTGGATGCGCCCCGATACCTCTCGCGCAGTGTAGCGCGTTTGTGATTGAGGCGTTCGACGGCCAGTCGTACAATCGCCCAGAAACGAGCAGACACTCGTTTGCTATCGTCCACTCTGGTAGAGGCCTGCGCCTCAGGGAGAGGCACGGGTCGCTACCTCGAAAAGAGGAGCCATCCGATGTGTGACTATAGTCTGCACGCCGTGGCATCGCGCCCCGCCATTGTCGGAGAGACGCTGATCACCACGACTTTCCGCGGCACGTCGACCCGCGGCTTTGCTTCGGAGAACGATCCCACTGTCGCGGTCTGCATGCTGCCGGGCACCGAGCTCGCTTTCGCCGAGAACGTTCGCTACGACAGCCGCTGGATCTGGACCAAGACGATGAATTTCCGCGTCGGCGTGTTCAACGAAGTCGAGCCCGACGTGCCCGATCGCCATCATGATGCGGTCGAATTCCCCGACGGCAGCCATGTTCTGGTAACCCAGCTCGTCGAGGGACAGCGCGTCAGCGTGCTGCAGTTGCCGGCACTGCATCCGCAGGTCGAGCACAAGCCGAAGGTTGTGGAGCGGCGCCCCTCCGCATTCGCGTCGCTGTTTTTGGGTTGAGCGCATCGTCGCCGCGGAATGAGCCATTCGGCGGCGGATGACCTTAAGCGATTTCGAGCGACCCCGGATTTCCGCTTCCGGGGCGCATGAGGAGATTTGCATCGGCGAGCGCCTTGGCGCATCATCGCGTACGGAAGACGTGCACTCACGGAAACCTGCGCAGTGGTCGACAAGGTCACATGGCAAAAGGCTGGACGCGTCACCGAGCCGGGCCGCTACTTGTTCCGGTTCGGCTGGCTGACAGTGACGGCCGATGATCTCAAGGTCTGGGAGCAGTTTCCCGAGGCCGTCTTCACCCTCGTCAAGAAGCCCGACGCCGGCCCCGATTCCGACGAGTACCATCTCGGCCTGTTCGAGCTGCCGACCGGCACCTCGCCCGGCAACGGCTAATCATCCCCCTGCAGGTCGGTCTCGGCCGGTGTCGCATCGACTGCGGGCCGCGGCGCGGCGGCGGGTGTACGGAGGACCGTCTCGCTCTCGCCGTCACCGGGAACCGCCGGCGACCACGGCCGGTCGATCCCGCCGGGCTTCACCGCATCGATGGCGTAGCCGTCCCTGTTTCGCCGTAGCACCAGCGCACCGTGGCGCCGCAGCCGCTCGGCATCGATCACCGAGGCCGCGCAGCCCTGCGGCGCCGGCCGCGCGGTGACGATCAGCGCCGCCCGCTCGCAATCGTCGGCCAGCGCCTCCGGCCGCATCGCCAGTGCGACGAAGGCACCGCCCGGACCCTGGGTCGCGCAGCCGCCCGGATCGCAGGAGACGCCCTCGCCGAGCGACGCATCGGCGGCGGTCCGCGCATCGGCATCCGCCGCCAGCCATTCCTTGACCAGGAAGGCATCCTTCGCGCTATGCATCAGATGCAGCCGCCCGTCGCCGCCGCGTACCGCGACGTTCCGGCCGTCGGCGGAAATCAGGACGTCAGGCAGCGGCACCCTCACCGCCCAGACTGTGGCCACTACCAGCAGCACCGCGCCGGACCAGCGCAGCGGCGTGCGCAGCAGTCCGAGCAGGATGATGCCCGCGCTTGCGACGATCAGCGGCCCGATGCCGAACGCCGCCATCCGCCCCACCGCGCCAGGCAGCGCGGCGACCCATTGCGTCACCAAAATCATCCAGTCGATGCCAAAGCCCATGATCGCCCAGAACACGCCATCAAAGCCGAACGGCATGGCGAGGAGGCCGAGCAGGCCCGCCGGCATCACGATCGCCGACACCACCGGCATCGCCGCGAGGTTGGCGAGCAGCCCGTAAGGCGTCACGCGATGGAAATGGAACGCGGCGTAGGGGGTCGTCGCCAGCCCCGCCACCAGCGAGGCCAGCATCAGCATCGTGAGCTCGCGCCCTCCCCACAGCGCGACCCGCGCGGTCGCCGAATGGTCGGGCGAGGCCAACAGGTTCGGCAGCCCGATCTGCACCAGCGCCACCAGCCCGAGCGTTGCGGCAAACGACATCTGGAAGCTCGGATGCACCAGCGCCTCCGGCGCGATCACGAGCACGATCAGCGCCGCCACCGCCAGGGTGCGAAAGGTGATCGCGCGGCGGTCGACCATCACCGCGATCAGCACCACCGCCGTCATGAGGAACGATCGCTGCGTCGCGACCTCGGCTCCCGACAGCAGAAGATAGAACGCCGCGGCGACGAGCGCGGCCGCGGCCGCCCATTTCTTGATCGGATGTGCCGCCGTGAGCATTGGGAACAGCGCGAGCAGCGCGCGCACCGCGAAGAACACCACGCCCGCGACCACGGCCATGTGGTAGCCGGAGATCGACAGCACGTGGCCGAGCCCCGAGATGAACATCGCATCATTGACCGGCGTCGAGATCGCGTCGCGCCGGCCGGTCAGCAGCGCGGTCGCGATCGCGCGCTGGTCGCCGTCGAGCGTGGTGCGGATGCGCGCATCGATGGCGTCGCGCAGGCCTTGCATGAAGGCGGCATAGCGCAGCGCCAAGCCGCCGGCCGCCGACGGTTCCCTGGTCTTGACTGCGCCCATCACGAAGCCGGAGGCGCCGATGCCCTGGAAATATAGGTCGCGGCCGAAATCATAGGAGCCCGGACGCTGCGGCCCGAGCGGCGGCATCAGCCGTGCCTTCAATTCGACGAAGCTGCCGACATCGGGCGCGGTGCCCTTCTTCACCGAAAGCCTGACGCGCTCGAGCTTCGTCATGTCGCGCGGGCTCTCCATCGAGACCACGCGCAGCACGAAGCGATCGGTCTTCTCGCGGATATCGCGCGTCTCGACGAAGCCGGTCAGCGCCACCGAGAACATCGGCCGCGCCAGCACGCCATGGGCGATCCGCGCCGTCTTCCACGTCGCTGTCGCAAAGCCCGCCGCGACCGCAGCCAGCATCACGATGGCGGGAAACACGCTCCGCCGCCGCAGCAGCAGCGCCAGCAGGCAGAGCGCAATTGCGACGGCGGCCGCGACCGACAGCACCGGCTCGTGCTCGGCCGCGAAATAGAGCGCGATGCCGGTGCCGAACGCCACCGGCACCCACGGCAACAGCCGGCCGGCGCCCGCCTCCGCGCGCGCCCATTGCCGCAATGTCTCGACGAAGGGCCGCCAGATGCTGGCGCGCATCGGGACATAGCCGCCGGCCGGCGCAGCCGCACGCGGCGGCCACGTCCCCGCGTAGCCGCGTCTGCCGCCCGGCGTCGTGCCCTGCTCCGCCATTCCGCTTGCGATCCCTGCCGGGACGAGAAGCTACCGGATGCTGTGACCTCACCGCTGGCGATATTATACTTGACGTACCCAAGCCGTAAATATAGTATTGCGGCATAAGGAGAAAGCGTCATGAAGTCCGTTCTCTCAGCCAAGCATTTCCACGACGAGGAAGCCGCCTACAAATTCGTTGAGGCGCGGCTTTGGCCGAACGGTCCCGTCTGCCCGCATTGCGGCGGCGTAGAGCGCATCTCCAAGATGGGCGGCAAGAGCACCCGCATTGGCACCTACAAGTGCTACCAGTGCCGCAAACCTTTCACCGTGAAGGTCGGCACCATCTTCGAAGCCAGCCACGTCCCCATGCGTCACTGGCTGCAGGCGATCTTCCTGATGACTTCGAGCAAGAAGGGCATCAGCAGCAACCAGCTCCACCGCACCCTTGGCTGCACCCTCAAGACTGCTTGGTTCATCTCGCATCGCATCCGCGAAGCCATGCGCGTCAATGGCCTGATGATGCCGCCCATGGGCAGCGGTGGCGGCGTTGTGGAGGCGGACGAAACCTTTATCGGCTTCGTTGGCGGCGCAAAGACCAGCGTTGCGTGGTCGAACAAGAATATCGTTTTCACTCTGGTTGAGCGTGGCGGCTCTGCGCGCAGCTTCCACGTTGACGGTGTGCGTGCCGCCGACCTCATGCCCATCATCCGCCAGAACCTCAGCCGCGAAGCCCAGCTTCAAACCGATGAAATGAACACATATTCCTATATCGCGAAAAAGGAGGGCATTGACCACGAAGCCGTCAAGCACTCAAAGGACGAATATGTGCGCCGCGAAGGTGACCGGCTTATCACCACCAACACCGTGGAAGGCTACTATTCGATCTTCAAGCGCGGCATGAAGGGCGTCTATCAGCATTGCAAAGAGAAGCATCTGCACCGATATTTGAGCGAATTTGATTTCCGCTACAGCAACCGCATCGCGACCGGATATGACGATCTGGCGCGCGCGGAGAAGGCGTTGAAGGGCGTTCGCGGAAAGCGCCTCACCTATCGAACGACTAATCAGTGAGACCGCACCATATGGCCCCAAAAGCAGGCGCGCCAAAAAAGAAAAAGGCAAAGCCTAAGCTGACTGACAAAGAGCAATCCGAGCGGTTCAAGCAGGCCGCTCGGGAGCTTGGCGTTGACGAAACGGGCGAAGAGTTCGAGAAGGCATTTAAGAAGATTGTGAGGCCGAAGAACTAGCGCCAACGGATGCGCTTGCCTTTTTCCTCCAGCCCTCCGCTTGCTAAACGATTCATGAATATTTCAACGTCACGAACTACTCGCAACGCGGTTAGGTCATCGTATGAACCGCGAGTATGAGACACGTAATTTCTGAATTCGTCCTTGAATCCCTGGAACGAGCGCAAAGACCCACGATAGAATTCTAGAAATCGATCTTTCAATGGGCCTTTGGTGATAGCGCTGGCGTCGCACTCAAATGCCTTCTCCGCTTCAGTGATCAATTCATTCCATTGCTGCCAAGCCACGGGACCTTTTCTAAAGGTTACTCGACGCTCAATAACAAGGGCACGCAAGCCTATCTCAACGCATCTCATCGCATGGAAAACAGCCGCAGTATTCCGTCCCAGAGCGTAGCAGGTGTTTGCTTCGATCATGTCCTCGTTCGCAGATTTGAAGGCCTCTTTTGCTTCCTGACCGAGTCCTAAGCCGTAGAATGGCTTTTTGGTCTGGGAAACTCGATGGAACCACTGCTCAATGAGTTCTCGTTCCAGAACCGCAATAAGCCCGTCCACACGGTCAACTAACTTGGCCGGATCATCGGCATACTTTGCGTCACGCATTTGAAGGTGGAAGGCGTCGAATTGGCGCGCAACCACATCCATGTCGATCTCTCGACACAGTTGAGCCAGCCTACTAGCCGCTATAGTCAGGGCTCCGTACCAGACGTCTAGGTTTTTTCCATCTCGAACGCTCATTGATAATTGCCTCAATGAACGGTTTTCGCTGATGGCGTTTCCAGCCCAGCGATCAAATGTTCGGCTAATTGCCATAAATCACCCCGACCGGGGGCAATACGATCCCCGGTGCTACTCACGGTAGCACCGCCAATCTGGGTACGCAAAGTATAATATCACCTCACCGCTAGCGGAACGGATGCAGAATACGGACCGGCAAGGCCGGATGCCTGGCTTCCGCGCCGGGCCACAGCTGCCGCCTGCGTCAAACCGATCGAGCCGAAAGTCTCATTAGGTACCGATCTCATTGGGATTAGACTGCCATGATGCCTCCACTCCCGGACAGACAGGGATGAGGCAGTGACGGCTCGCGGCACCTGAACGCCGCTGGAGCTCTTCTCAGGTGGCCCACAACTCCCCTGAGACCAGGCGTTGCGGACGAACTCGCAAATTTCGCCTGTAACGCCGTGCACCACGCGCACTCCGCGAGCGGATCAATCGCTGAAAAAACGCGAGGAGTAGCGTTTGCATTTAATAGGAGCAGCACATGGCAATTCAAGTACCGAGCGATTTTCGTCGCGTGATTGTCGCTGCGTCAGTGGGAAACATCATTGAATGGTACGACTTTTATATCTTTGGCAGCCTGGCCGCAGTTCTGTCGGTCAAGTTCTTTGAGCAATCCCACCCCGTCGCAGCCCTGCTGAGCACGATCGCGCTGTTCACTGCGGGATTCCTGATCCGTCCGCTGGGGGCCTTCCTGTTCGGATGGATGGGCGATCGGGTCGGCCGCAAATATACATTCCTGATTACGCTGACCGGAATGGGCCTGGGAACGGGAGCGATCGGACTGATCCCAACTTATGAGTCGATCGGCCTGACGGCCGCATTCCTTCTGTTCGGCTTGCGGATGATCCAGGGTCTATGCCTGGGCGGCGAATATGGCGGCGCCATCACCTATGTCGCCGAGCATGTTCCGGACGACAGCCGCGGCTACTACACGGGCTGGCTACAAACCTCGCCGACGCTCGGGATCGTGGTGTCGCTGGCCGTGATCGTTCTGACCCGGACCTGGGCCGGCAATCAGGCCTTTGACGAATGGGCGTGGCGCGTTCCGTTCCTGGTCTCGTTCCTGCTGGTGGCCATCGCCATCTACATCCGCCTCCAGCTCCAGGAGACGCCGATTTTCCAGGAGATCAAGGCACGCGGACAGATGACCAGGAATCCCTGGCGGGAAGCGTTCCTCGGCCCCAACATCAAGTACATCTTGATCGCCATCATCGTCCTGATCGGACAGGGCGTGGTCTGGTACAGCGGTCAATTCTGGGCACTGTACTTCCTGCAGCAGGTCTCCAAGGTCGATTCGATTACCTCGGCCTACATCGTCGGAACCGCGCTCCTGATCGCAACGCCGAGCCTGATCTTCTTTGGTTGGCTGTCGGATCACATCGGCCGCAAATCCGTGATCCTCGGAGGAATGCTGCTTGCCGCGATCACCTACTATCCGCTGTATCTTTGGCTCGGCATGGTCACGCAGCCGGGACACATCAACTATCCGGTCGCCGTCTTCATCATCTTCATCCTCGTCTGCTACGTCGGGATGGTGTACGGACCGGTCGGCGCGTTCCTGGCGGAGTTCTTCCCGGCCAGGATCAGGTACACCTCGGTCTCGGTGCCGTATCATATCGGCAATGGTTGGGGCGGCGGATTGGTGCCGTTCATCACATCAGCTGCCTTCGCAGCGACCGGCAGCATCGGCTACGCGCTGATCTACCCGATTGTGGTTCCCGCGGTGTGCTTCGTGATCGCCCTCTTCATCATGCCGGAGACACGCAAGACCAGAATTTGGGAACAGATCGAGGCGAGAGTCGCGTCGTGACGGAGCGACCTTGCTGAGGGGCGACTAGAGCATTTCCCGTTCCGATGGAATCGGAACGGGGCTCTAGAATCTTGTTTTGACGCGTTTTCATTACGCGAAACGGTATCCACTTCGCTCGAAAACGCTCTGCCCTGCAGCAAGAGCCATGGCCGCCTTCCAGCAAGTGCGGGACGATGGTTCTGAGTCGTCCCGTACTCGCCGTCTCCGGCGTGATTTTGCGGCAGAGCCTGCATCCGCGTTACGTCAACGCGGCCTGGAGGGGATCGTGCTCCACGCAATTCCAACCTCTCCGGCCGCCAGCGGTTTGCGGTCAGACCAACGTTTCAGTCGGCTTTCTCTCAGCCAACTCGGTGATGCCAGCGATCGTGCCACCAGGTGGCGAAATCACGATCCATCGTCAGCTCCCAGCAAGCGAGCACGATCACCACGATGCCGGCGAGCACGCTGCTCGTCGTGACCGATCCCTGTTCGTAGCTGAACGTCCAGGGTGCCAACACCAGAGCCAAGCCCATCAGCATCTCGCCCCATTCCTCCAGATAGGACGGAATGATGAATGCCTCCACGGCAAACAGCACGACGCCCAATCCGAGCACGATGGAAATCCAGAGAGCTGCCCCGGAGAAGCCCAGTGCAAACGGTGAGGCGACTAGCCAGACGCCCACCAACAGGCTGGCAGCATCCTGCCAGTGTTGAATGCGCATAATCCTCACCTCCTTCTTCCGAAGACATGGTGCGGCGGGGACAAAAAAGCATCTATCCGACCTGCGATGTGTTGCCGCTGCTGATCCGCGAGCCGACGACCATGCTGCCGTCCGTTCGCCCGGAAGCCGCTCGCCACAGCCTACGACCTTGGTCCCGCCTCGCGATGCAGCACGATCCAGGTAGCCTGCAAGTTGGGTGCAAGATCGCTGGATGAGCGGCAGCCGCGAGGCGCACGACGCCCGGCACCGCTCTGCGTACGTACTCTCCCTCACTACGAGGGCCCGCCGGCCCTCGACTTTGTGTCACGTTCCAGCGTGAAGCCTAGATCAATGGCGTCTGCGACGAGACGTGGTGGCAGGCGATCTTCCAGTCGCCGTCCTCGCGCGCGATCACCCAGGTGATCTTGACGGCGAGCGAAGGCGCATCGCCGTTGAGGAAGAAGGACGCGATAGCAGCCATGTTGACGAGACCGTCATTCACCTTTTCGGTTCTGACATCGCTGAACTGCACGCGCGGTGCGTCCCAGCGCGGCAGGCCGTTGAAATAGGCCTTCACGCCGTCGCGGCCGCGATAGAGTGTCGGGTTCGAGCCGAAGAAGAACGCGTGCTGCGAATAGAGCGCAGCAAGCGTCTCCGCATTGAGCTTGCTGAAACCCGCGGACCATCTTGCGATGATGGCGGAGGCGATATCGTCGGCTTCGTCAGGCATCGATCGCCTCCGTCTGTGATCCGCGCCGGACTGCGCTAACCCTTGCCACCGACTTCCTTGGCAAAGGTGTCGCGCAGGCCGATGGTGCGGTTGAACACCAGTCTGTCCGGCGTCGAATCTGCATCGCGCACGAAATAGCCCTGCCGCTCGAACTGCATCACGTCGGGTGAATTGCTCTCGGCAATCGCCGGCTCAACCCGCGCATCGGTCAGCACTTCCAGCGACTGCGGGTTGAGGTCGGCGGCGAAATTCGCCGCGTTCGGGCTCGGGTTGGCGAACAGCTGATTATAGATGCGGATCTCCGCCGGCTTCGACTGCGCCGCTGGAAGCCAGTGCATCGTCGCCTTCACCTTGCGGCCGTCGGGCGCGTTGCCGCCCCTGGTCGCGGGATCGTAGGTCGCGCGGAGCTCGACGATCTCGCCGGCGTCGTTCTTCACCACGCCGGTGCACTTGATGAAATAGGCATAGCGCAGCCGCACCTCGTTGCCGGGCGAGAGGCGGAAGAACTTCTTCGGCGGGTTCTCCATGAAGTCGTCGCGCTCGATATAGAGCTCGCGGCCGAAGGCGATCTTGCGGGTGCCGGCCTCCGGATTGTCCGGATGGTTGATCGCCTCGATCTCCTCGACCTGGCCTTCCGGATAGTTCTCGATCACGACCTTGAGCGGCCGCAGCACCGCCATGCGGCGCAGCGCGGTGCGGTTCAGCTCTTCGCGGATGCAGAACTCGAGCATGCCGACATCGACCACGCTGTTGGCCTTGGCGACGCCGATGCGCTTGATGAATTCGCGCACCGCAGCCGGCGGCACGCCGCGCCGCTTCAGGCCGGCAATAGTCGGCATGCGCGGATCGTCCCAACCCGAGACGTGGCCGTCGCGGACCAGCTGGGTCAGCACGCGCTTGGACAGCAGCGTGTAGGTCAAATTGAGCCGCGCCATTTCATACTGCCGCGGCTTCGACGGCACCGGCAGCTTGTCCAGCAGCCACTCATAAAGCGGCCGGTGATCCTCGAACTCCAGCGTGCAGATCGAATGGGTGATGCCCTCGATCGCGTCCGACTGGCCATGCGCGTAGTCATAGCTCGGATAGATCGACCATTTGTCGCCGGTGCGCGGATGGTGGGCGTGCAGGATGCGGTACAGCACGGGATCGCGCAGGTTGATGTTGCCGGCAGCCATGTCGATTTTTGCGCGGAGCACGCGGGCGCCGTTCGAGAACTCGCCAGCCTTCATGCGGCGGAACAGGTCGAGGTTCTCCTCGACCGAACGGTCGCGGAACGGCGAATCCTTGCCGGGCTCGGTCAGCGTGCCGCGGGACAGCCGGATCTCCTCCTGCGACTGATCGTCGACATAGGCGTGGCCGGCCTTGATCAGGCCCTCGGCCCAATCGTACAGGCGCTCGAAATAATCAGACGCAAAGAAGAGGTTGGTCCCCCAATCGTAGCCGAGCCAATGGACGTCGGCCTGGATGGAGTCGATGTACTCCTGCTCCTCCTTGGTCGGATTGGTGTCGTCGAAGCGCAAATTGCACTGGCCGCCGAACTCCTGGGCGATGCCGAAATTCAGGGCGATCGACTTGGCGTGGCCGATATGCAGGTAGCCGTTCGGCTCCGGCGGGAAACGGGTCACGATCCGGTTGTGCTTGTTGGAGGAGAGATCGGCCTGGACGATGTCGCGGATGAAGTCGCGCCCTGCCTCTGCCGTCGCCGTATCAGTCGTCATCAAAGGGTTCCCTGGAGGAGTCAGCTCAACCTTCTGCCAAATTCGCGCGGTCGGGCCAAGCCTAGTTTGGAGCCTGGTTTGGCGGGCAAAACGTCAACCAAAGCTTTAGTTATGTCCGGTTCCTGCTATACACCACCGCCGTTCCCGCATACGTCTCGCTTGATCATGACCAATTCCGTCGTTACCCGCTTCGCCCCCTCACCGACCGGCTTCCTCCATATCGGAGGCGCCCGCACCGCGCTGTTCAACTGGCTCTACGCCAGGAAGCTCGGCGGCAAGATGCTGCTCCGGATCGAGGACACCGACCGCGAACGCTCCACCAAGGAGGCGATCGACGCCATCCTGGACGGCCTGAAGTGGCTGGAGCTCGATTGGGACGGCGACGTCATCTACCAGTTCAGCCGCGCTGCCCGCCATCGCGAGGTCGCCGAAAGCCTGCTCGCCGCCGGGCGCGCCTATTACTGCTATGCCTCGCCGGAAGAGCTCACCGCGATGCGCGAGAAGGCCCGCGCCGAGGGCCGCACCCGCCTCTATGACGGCATGTGGCGCGACCGCGATCCGGCGACGGCCCCGGCAGGCATCAAGCCGACCATCCGCCTCAAGGCGCCGCAGACCGGCGAGACCGTGATCGAGGATCAGGTCCAGGGCCGTGTGGTCTGGCAGAATGAGAACCTCGACGACCTCGTGCTGCTGCGCGGCGACGGCACCCCGACCTACATGCTCGCGGTCGTGGTCGACGACCACGACATGGGCGTCACCCACATCATCCGCGGCGACGACCACCTCATCAACGCCGCCCGTCAGAAGCAGATCTACGACGCGCTGGAGTGGGAGCTGCCGAGCATGTCCCACATCCCGCTGATCCACGGCCCCGACGGCTCGAAACTGTCGAAGCGCCATGGCGCGCTCGGCGTCGATGCCTATCGCGCGCTGGGCTATCTGCCGGCCGCCTTGCGCAACTACCTCGTGCGGCTCGGCTGGAGCCATGGCGATCAGGAGATCTTCTCGACCCAGGAGATGATCGACGCGTTCGATCTCTCGGGCATCGGCCGCTCGGCGGCGCGGTTCGATTTCGCCAAGCTGGAAAACCTCAACGGCCACTATATCCGCCAGAGCGACGATCAATCCCTCGTGACCCAGTTCGAGAGCGTGCTGGATTATGTTCCTGACGGCGCCGCGCTGAAGGCCAAGCTCAACGCCACCACCCGCGCGCAATTGCTGCGGGCGATGCCGAGCCTGAAGGAGCGCGCCAAGACGCTGATCGAGCTGATCTCCGGCGCCTACTTCATCTTCGCTGATCGTCCGCTCGAGCTCGATCCGAAGGCGGCGGCGCTGCTGACGCCGGAAACGCGCGCGCTGATCGGCCGGCTGCGCACCGCGCTGGAAGTCGTGAACGACTGGACGGCGGAAACCACCGAGACCGCCATGCGGAATTTCGCCGAGCAGAACAACCTGAAACTCGGCGCCGTCGCCCAGCCGCTGCGGGTGGCGCTGACGGGACGGACGACATCGCCTGGTATATTCGACGTGCTGGCCGTGTTGGGACGCCAGGAGTGCCTTGCCCGTCTCGCCGATCAGGCGACGTGATCCTGCATGGACCCCCTCCAGGGTCCATCTTGCAGCGCACATTGCAATGAGCTACCCATCCCCGGACGCTTTCTTCACAAGCCGTTCCGCCCCGCCACGGGCCGCAAATTAGCGACTGGGCAAGGTCGGTTTTCGCAACGAATTCATCGGGGATATCGCGATGGACGCAAAATCCAGCAAGACAGCCACACTCACCATCGGCAACAAGAATTACGATTTCCCGATCCTGAGCGGCACGGTTGGGCCTGATGTCATCGACATCGGCAAGCTCTACGGCCAGGCCGGGGTGTTCACCTACGACCCCGGCTTCACCTCGACCGGCAGCTGCCAGTCGAAGATCACCTACATCGACGGCGACGCCGGTATCCTCGAATACCGCGGCTATCCGATCGAGCAGCTCGCCGAACACGGCGACTTCCTCGAAACCTGCTATTTGCTGCTCTACGGGGAGCTTCCGACCCCGGCGCAGAAGAAGGATTTCGACCATCGCGTGATCCATCACACGATGGTGCATGAGCAGATGGCCCGCTTTTTCCAGGGCTTCCGCCGCGACGCCCATCCGATGGCGATCATGGTTGCTGCCGTCGGCGCACTCGCCGCGTTCTACCACGACTCCACCGACATCAACGATCCGCGGCAGCGCATGATCGCCTCGATGCGGATGATCGCGAAGGTGCCGACGCTGGCGGCGATGGCCTACAAGTACACCATCGGCCAGCCCTTCATGTATCCGAAGAACTCGCTGTCCTTCGCCGAGAACTTCCTGCAGATGTGCTTCGGCGTGCCTTGCGAGGAATACAAGATCAACCCGGTGCTCGCCGACGCGCTCGACAAGATCTTCATCCTGCATGCCGATCACGAGCAGAACGCCTCGACCTCGACGGTGCGTATCGCCGGCTCTTCCGGCGCCAACCCGTTTGCCTGCATCGCGGCCGGCATCGCCTGCCTGTGGGGCCCGGCCCATGGCGGCGCCAACGAAGCGGCGCTCGCCATGCTGTCCTCGATCGGATCGGTCGACAAGATTCCCGAGTTCATCGCCAAGGTGAAGGACAAGAACAGCGAAGTCCGCCTGATGGGCTTCGGTCACCGCGTCTACAAGAACTATGATCCGCGCGCCAAGATCATGCAGAAGATGTGTCACGCTGTGCTGGCCGAGACCGGCCATGGCGACGACCCGATGCTGAAGGTCGCGCTCGAGCTCGAGAAGATCGCGCTCAGCGATCCCTATTTCATCGACCGCAAGCTCTACCCGAACGTCGACTTCTATTCGGGCATCACGCTGAAGGCGATGGGCTTCCCGACCTCGATGTTCACCGTGCTGTTCGCGGTCGCCCGCACCGTCGGCTGGATCAGCCAGTGGAGCGAGATGATCGAGGATCCGCAGCAGAAGATCGGCCGTCCGCGCCAGCTCTACACCGGCGTGGCGCGCCGCGACTATGTGACGATCGACAAGCGCAAGTAAGCTTCATTCTCAAGAGAATACGGAACGGCGCCATCATTCCCGATGGCGCCGTTTTCGTTTGCCCCGCGCAACTTCGGTCGCCAGCGCATCGAGGCGCGGCAGCCAGAAGGCCCTGAACCGGTCGAGCCAGTCATCGACCTCGCGCAGCCGCGCCGGCTCCACGGCATAGATGCGGCGCGTGCCATCGGCCCGCACCGTCGCGAAACCGGCGTCGCGCAGTATCCGCAGCTGCTGCGAGACCGCCGATTGGGTGATGCCGAATTCGCGTTGCACGACGGCAACGACGTCGCCCGAACTGTGCTCGCCGGTCGCAAGCAGCTCCAGGATTCGCCGGCGAACGGGATCGCCGAGGATGTCGAAGGCGTGCACGGCCGCTAGCCTCCGCCGCCCGACTCGGGCTCGCCGCAATAGAACGCCGTCGTGTTGGCCGCCGCCCTGCGCGCAGCGGTTTCTGCCGTGCCCGCCTTGATCGAGGCCATGCACCAGTCCGCGCTGCTGCGGCGAATGAAATCCTTGCCGTCGTCAGAACCGGGCCAGGCCGCCGCGCCGGCGCGATCGAATTCCCCGCTGGGGCCTGCGGCCACATAGAGGGCGAGCCCGATCAAAGCGAGGTCCCAGCCAACGCCGACCGCACCCGGTCCGTAACGATCCCAGAAGTCACCCTCGATGACCGAGAGATGCTCCAGTTCGAGCCGCGTGCCGCCGGCGCCATCGTCGGACAAGCTCACCGTGACCCAGCTGACGGCGCCCATCGCCTCCCAGGTCACGGCGAGCCGGCGCGGCGGCTCGCATGTCGTGATCTCGCCGCCCGCTTGCCCCTGGAACTGATAGCGGCCACCGAGCCTCAGATCACCGGAGATCGGCAGGAACCAGCGCGGAATGCGCTCAGGATTGGTCAGCGCGTCCCAGAGATCCGCAATGTCGGTGTCGTAGCTGCGGGTCGCGATGACAGCCCGCGCCGGTTTGCCGTCGCGTTCCCGGACGGCGACTTCGCGAACGACGGCTCCGACATAGGCGACCGGATCGATCTTCATGGGCGGCTCCCTGGTTGCATAATATTAGCTTTAGCTAATATTAGTCCACCCTAATTTTACAATGCAAGCGGAACCGCCGTGGCGGGATGCCGCCGCAGGCAAGCTCGTTGTCGGTGATTAGCCCGGCCGCCCGTTCATCGTCGCCAGCACGATGTCTGCCGCACGGACGCTCGGCGGCTGGTCGCCGGTCGACATCTTCGCATCCATCGTCGCGAACGCCACGAGCTGACGCAGACGCTCGGGCGTGTCCGCGAGCACCTCGCCCAGCGCCTCCGCGAGCTTCTCCGGCGTGCAGTCCTCCTGCAGGAATTCCGGGATGATCTCGCTGCCGATCACGAGATTGGCGAGGATCACCGACGACACCCGGATCGCACGGCGCAGGATGAACGCTTCGGCGGCGCCGACGCGATAGGCCGTCACCATCGGAATGCCCGACAGCGCGAGCTCGAGCGTCACGGTGCCCGACTTGGCGAGCGCGGCGCGCGCCACGCGGAATGCGGCGCGCTTCTCGGTCTCGCCGACCGCGAGCCGCGGCACGACCGGCCACGACGCGATGCCTTCGCGCACCATTGCCTCGAGATGCGGCATCGTGGGGAGCACGAGCTCGAACGATCTTTGTTTGCCGAGCTGACCGAGCGCCGCGCCGAACAGCGCCAGATGATGCCTGATCTCGCTGCGGCGGCTGCCCGGCAGCACCAGCAGGACCGGCGGCTCGGCGTCGCGCCGCTTCTGCTCCTCCGCGTTCGGCCGCAGCGAGGCGAATTGCTCGGTCAGGGGATGGCCGACATAGCTGCACGGTGGTCCCTGAAGCTTGCGATATTCCTCAGGCTCGAACGGCAGCAGCGCGAGCACGTGATCGACATAGCTTCGCATCGCGCGCGCCCTGCCCGGCCGCCACGCCCACACCGACGGCGAGACGTAGTCGACGATCGGGATATCAGGATTGCGCGCGCGGACACGGCGGGCGACGCGGTGGGTGAAGTCCGGGCTGTCGATGATGACGAGCATGTCGGGCGCATCAGCGAGCACCGCATCGGCGGCGCGGCGGATCAATCGCAAAATCTTCGGCAATTGCTTCACCACGGCGGCAAAGCCCATGATCGAGAGCTCTTCGATCGGGAACAGCGACGTGATGCCCTCGCTTGTCATCGCCCGGCCGCCGACGCCGGAGAATTTCACGGCATCGCCGAGGCGCTGGCGCAGCACCTTCATCAGCGCCGCGCCGAGCCGATCGCCGGATTCCTCGGTCGCGATGAGGAAGACCTTGCGGGGCGTGCTGGGAGGGCGCGCCTGCATCAGCCCGCCAGTCCGATGACAAAGAGCCCCCTGGCGTCGGCGGCCTCGATCAGGGCCTGCGGTTCGGCGGCCAGCGTGTTGCCGGCGATCACGGCGATGCCGGCGATGCCGGCCGCGGCCGCGCCCTCAACCGTCCGCGGACCGATGGTCGGCAGATCGAAGCGCAGGTCCTGGCTGCTCTTCGGCGCCTTCACCAGCACGCCGCGGCCGGCCTTGGCGCGAATCCGGCCCTCGGCGCGCAGCCGCCCCACCCGCGCCAAGAGCCCGTCGGTGCCTTCGATATCCTCGACCGCAACCACGTGCCCGTCGATCACCACCGCCGCCTGGCCGATGTCGAACGGGCCGAGTGCGTCGAGCACGCCGCGGCCGCGCGCGATGTCGGCAAGCGCAGCGCTGTCCGGCGTCGTGCGCGTCACGGCGCCCTCGGGCATCAGGAGATCGGGTGCGACATCCTTGATTCCGACCATGCGGAATCCCTGCTGCTCGAGAATGCGGCCGACACTCGACAGCAAATGATCGTCGCCGCCGCGAAACGCGCGCACGACATGGCCGAGCAGGCGCAGCGTGCCCCAGTCGAGCCGGATCTCCGACAGCGCGGGACGCACCAGGGTGCCGATGAAGATCAGGTCGCGGCAACCTTCATCGCGGAATAGCCGGGTCGCCCGCCCGAGCTGGCCGACCGAGATCCAGCGATGACGAAAGCGCTGCGCGCGCGCGGGATCGCAAGCGCCGCGCAACGCGAAGAGCACCGGCGTTATGCCGCGCGCGGTAAGCGAATCCGCAACCGCGAACGGCATGGCGCCGCCGCCGGCGATGACGCCGACCGGCGAGGAAAGCGAGGGAGCCGCTGACGTCATGCTGGCGGCCATCCGATGCTCAATCAGTGTCGGCTGGAAGGCAGAGCGGCCGGAGCTTGCCGCCCTCGATGAAGGCGAGGATTTCAGCGATCGCGGGATCCTCTGCCGCCAGCGGCTGCACCGAGGCCAGCCGCTCGGCAAAGATGCCGGGGCCGTGGAACAGCTTTTGATAGAACGCGCGCACCGCCGCCAGCCGCGACTTGGTGAACTGGCGGCGCCGCATGCCGATGATGTTGAGGCCTTCGAGCACCGCGTATTGGCCGTTGGCGAGCCCGAACGGGATGATGTCGCCGCGCACGCCGCAGACGCCACCGATCATCACCTGCGAACCGACGCGGGTGAACTGGTGCACCGCCGACAGGCCGCCGATATAGACGAAGTCGCCGATCTCGCAGTGGCCACCGAGCGTCGCCGACGTCGCGAAGATCACGCCATTGCCGACTATGCAATCATGGCCGACATGGCTGTTGTTCATGAAGAAGCCGCGATCGCCGACGCGGGTGAGCCCGCCGCCCTTGATCGTGCCGACATTCATCGTCACGCCCTCGCGGATCGTGCAGGCTTCGCCGACTTCGAGACGGGTCGGCTCGCCGCGATAGCTGAGATCCTGCGGCGGTCCGCCGAGCGCGGCAAACGGCGAGATGACGCAGCCGGCGCCGATCCTGGTATGCCCGCTGATCGTGACATGCGCGATCAGCTTGCAGTTCTCGCCGAGCACGACATTGGGGCCGATGATGCAGTACGGACCGATCTCGGTGCCGGCCCCGATCACAGCGCCATCCGCAATTCGCGCAGTGGGGTCGATCATGCTCATGCAGTTCAGGTCCGGAATTCGTTAATGGCGCCAAAGCGCTATGCTGTCAGTTGGGCGGTCGTTAGCGCGACTTTGCCTGCCCTGTCCAGTGACGTATGATGACGACCTGTTGCAAACGAGAAGGTCGCAACCGATTCATGGTCCGGGCCGCCGCGCTGATCCTCAGCCTGCTCTCTGCGCCGATCGGCCCGGAGACGGTCGATCTCGGCAACAGCACGACCGTCGACCTCTCGAGCTTCGAATGCCGCGACATCAATCGCAGCACGATCGTCCAGCGGGTCTGTTACAGCGCAGGCGAGCGCGCGCTGCTGGTCGCGGTCAGGGGCAGCTACCAGCACTATTGCGGCGTGCCCACTGAGACCTTCGACGCACTGATGAACGCGCCGTCGATGGGCGTCTTCCTCAATCGCGTGTTGCGGATCGCAGGTGCAGACGGCCGATATGTCTGCCGAACGTCCTGACGTGATTGTTAGTCCGTCAGCATCGCACCGACATCGGCTTCGGCGACGACCTGGCCGTTGACCTTGGCATCGCCGTGAAACCACCACATCGTCTTGCGCCGGCCGAGCGAGCGCATGTGGTACTCGATGGTGTCGCCGGGCATCACCGGCTTGCGGAATTTGCACTTGTCGATGGTGAGGAAATACACCGCGCGCGGCTTCTCGGTGCCTTCGACGGATTTGATGCCGATCACGCCGGCGGTCTGGGCCATCGCCTCGATCATCATCACGCCGGGATAAACCGGGCGGTCCGGGAAATGCCCCTGAAACGGCGGCTCGTTGAAGGTGACGTTCTTGATGCCGATGCCGCTGTAGTCGGTGCGGATCTTGACGACCCGATCGATCAACAACATCGGAAAGCGGTGCGGGAGCGTCTTGAGGATATCGTTGATATCCACCAGCTCGAATTTGACCGGTGCCTCCTCCATCACTCCTTCCCCTCGCCCTTCGTTTCGTTGTCGCGCGCCAGCCGCTCCACCGCGATGATTTCCCTGAACCACTGCTTGGTCGGCTTGGCAAAATGCCCGCCCCAGCGGCCGTTGGGTGGGATGTCGTCCTTGACCGCGCTCATCGCCGTCACCTGGGCACCGTCGCCGATCTTGAGGTGGTTATTGATTCCCACCTTGGCGCCGAGCGCGACGTTGTCGCCGATCGTCAGGCTGCCTGCGAGCCCGATCTGGGCCGCGAGCAGGCAATGCCGGCCGATGGTCACATTGTGGCCGATCTGGACCTGATTGTCGATTTTGGTGCCCTCGCCGATCACCGTGTCGCGCAGGGAACCACGGTCGATGGTCGAGGCGGCGCCGACCTCGACATTGTTCTGGATCACGACGCGGCCGGTCTGCGGCACTTTCACATGGCCCGCCGGCCCGAAGAAGATGAAGCCATAGCCGTCCTGGCCGATATTGCAGCCGGTATGGATCAGGACGTTGTTGCCGATCAGCGCGAACTGAATGGTGGTCTTGGCGCCGACATTGCAGTCCCGGCCGATCTTGACGTCGGCCCCGATCACCGCGCCGGCGCCGATGATGGTGCCCGCGCCGATCTCGACCCGCGGGCCGATCACGACCAAGGGATCGACGATGACGCCGTCCTCAAGACGCGCGGTGGGGTCGATGATCGCCGACGGTGCGATGCCCTCGGTATCGAACCAGGATCGCGGCCGCAGCGCATCGGCGTGCCATTCGCGGGCGAGTTCGACGAAGACCTGGAACGGCTTGTTGGCCCGCAGCACGGCCGTGCCCTTGGGAACCTGCGCCTCGAAGCGCGGGCTGACCAGGCACGCGCCGGCCTTGGTCGCCGCAAGCTGGTCGGCATATTTGAGATTGTCGAAGAAGGCGAGATGCATCGGACCGGCCTCGTCGAGCGAGGCCAGCCCTCTGATCTTGTGCGCGCCCCTCGCGGGGTCGACCAGATGCGCCTTCGTCAGCGCGGCGATCTCAGCCAGCGTTGACGAAGGGGGACTCTTGAAGAAGATCGGCTGCGCCATTCCATCCGTCGCAGTCCGGTCGGCAATCGGTCTTAGAACGTCGTACCGCCGCCAAACCGGAATTCTTGCACGCGGTCATACGCACCCTTGCTCAGCGGCACTGCGTAGTCGAAGCGCAGCGGACCGAACGGCGACTGCCAGATCAGGCCGACACCGACCGAGGTACGGACAACCTTGCTGTCGTCAAACGACAGGCCAAGGCAGGTGCCCGGAGTCGGCGGGTTATTCGTCGGCTTGATACAGCCGGGCACGTTGACTTCGCCGGTTGCCGTCCACGAGGTCGGGCCCTTGTAGTCGTACAGCCCGCCGGCGTCGGCATAGACCGCGCCCTTGAGCCCAACTTCCTTCGGCAGGAACCAGAACGGCATCTGCAGTTCCGCCGACACGCCCCAATACTTGGTGCCGCCGATCGCGTCCTGGGTACCGTAGGGATTGATGTCACGCGGACCGATGCCGTTCGGCGCGAAGCCGCGGACCAGGTTCGGTCCCATCTGGAAGTGATCGAGCATGCGAAGTTCGGTGCTGCCGAGCTGGTTCAAGATGCCGCCCTGGGCGTGGATCAGGCCGACGATATCAGAGACCAGAGGGGTGTAATACTTCGCGTCGATCGCGCTCTTGATGTAGCTGACGTCGCCGCCGACACCGGCGAAGTCCTGCTTGAAGTCGACGATCAGACCGTCAGTCGGGTTCTTGTTGTTGTCGAGGGTGTTGTAGTTGAGCGTGTAGCCCAGCGCCGAGGTCAGGGTCTTGCCGCCCGCCAGCTCCTTGCGAACCGGCAGCGAGGCTTCGCCGTCGAAGTAGCAGCCCAGCCCGTTAGTCGACACCAGGCTGATCCCGTTCAGGTTCGCATAGGCCGGGCTCGGATTGAACGCGGGATTGGGCGTCACGCCGTCAGCGAGAAATGGCACGTTGTTACAATTGTCGAGCGTCGACGGCAGCGTGATTTCCTGCTGGTAGATCGAGTAGCGCAGCTGCAACGAGAGATCTTCCCGCAGGCTGAAGCCGAGCCGCGGGCTGAAGCCCAGCGTCTTGGTGCCGTACGCGATGTAGCTGTTGGACAGTTGCTGGCGCTGATAGAAGTCGAGACCGAGCGCGACGCGGTAGTCGAGCAGATAGGGCTCGACGAACGACAACGAGTAGCCGCGCGCATACTGGCCGTAGGTCACCGACGCCTTCGCGAACAGGCCGCGGCCGAGCAGGTTGCGCTCGGAGACGCTGACTTCGGCCAGCGCGCCGTCGGTGGTCGAGTAACCGCCCGACACCGAGAAGTCGCCGGTCGACTTCTCTTCGAGATCGACGATCAGGATGACGCGATCGCTGGAGGAGCCTGGCTCGGTGGTGATCTTCACCGTCTTGAAGAAGTCGAGGTTCTTCAGCCGGCGCTCGGCACGGTCGACCAGCGCGCGGTTGTAGGCGTCACCCTCGGAAATATCGAACTCGCGGCGGATCACGTAGTCGCGGGTGCGGCTGTTACCGCGGACATTGATACGCTCGATATAGGTGCGCGGTCCTTCGTCGATCGCGAAGGTGATCGACACCGTGTGATTGTCGAAATTGCGATCACCGCGCGGCCGCACGACCGCGAAGGCGTAACCGCGGCGCGACGCCTCGATCTGCATTTCCTCGACCGACTTCTCCAGCGCCTCGGCGTTGTAGAGCGAGCCGACATTGACGCGCGAGTAGGTACGCAGCGCGTTCGGGTCGAGCGTTGAGATCGACGAGGTGTAGTTGACGGCAGCGACGCGATATTGCTGGCCTTCCTCGATCTTGAAGGTAACCAGGAAGCCCTTCTTGTCGGGATCGTATTCGGTCAGCGCGGCGACGACCTGGACGTCGGCATAGCCGTTCTTGAGGTAGAAGCGGCGAATCAGGTCGCGGTCGGCCTCGACCCGGTCGGGGTCGTAGACGTCGTTGCCGCCGAGGAAGCTCAGGAGGTTCGATTCGCGGGTCTTGATGACGTCGCGCAGGCGGGACGCCGAATAGGCGTTGTTGCCGATGAACTCGATCGACCGCACACCGGTCTTCACGCCTTCATTGACCTCGAAGATGAGGTCGACGCGGTTGTTCGGCTGCTCGATGATCTGCGGATTGACCCGCACGTCGTAACGGCCGGAGCGACGGTAGATTTCGGCGATGCGCAGGGCGTCGGACTGGACCATCGGGCGCGAGAAGGTGCCGCGCGGCTTGGACTGGACTTCGGCAGTGAGCTGCTCGTCCTTGACCTTTTTGTTGCCCTCGAAGGCGACACGGCCGATCACCGGGTTCTCGACCACGACGACGACAAGGCGCCCGCCTCGCTGGTCGATGTGGACGTCCTGGAACAGACCGGTCTCGATCAGCGCCTTCAGGCCGTCGTCGATCTGGGCCTGGCCCAGCCGACCGCCCGGTCCGGGATGGAAATAGGAGCGGATGGTTTCGAGTTCGACGCGGCGATTCCCCTCCACCGTGATCGAATCGACGGTCTGCGCATACGCAGGCGCAGAAACAGCTACGGCCGCCAAGGTGGCAGCCACCGGCACGGCGAACATGACCAAGGCGGCGAACAGCCCCCCCCTCACTCGCATTCCAAACATCATGCGCTGCGCGCCCTTATCTTAGCGATGCCGGATCGTTCCCCAACGCCCCGACAGATTCCCAATCTACCGCCCAGCTTGTAACCAAATTTGCCAAGGGGGCAAACTTACTACAGCCGAACATTTCCATTTTCGTACCAACACGTTGCTCATTGGCAACGCCACAGAAAAGCCCGCTTTAGGACCCGGCGATCCTGAGGATGTCGTTATACGTCGCAAACACCATCAGCATCAGGACCAAACCCAGTCCGATTCGGAAACCCACCTCCTGCGTCCGCTCCGACAGCGGGCGTCCACGGAGCGCCTCCGCGCCGTAGAACAGCAGGTGGCCGCCATCGAGAAGCGGGATCGGGAACAGGTTCAAGAGGCCAATCGAGACCGACAGGATGGCACAAAGGTTCACAACGAACTGGAAACCTGCGCTCGCGGCCTGACCGGACAGCTTTGCGATTCCGATGACCCCACTCACCTCGCCCGGATTGCCGGTTCCCACGAACAGCGACCCGAGGAACTTGAAGGTGCTCGCAATGATGTACCAAACCTGCTCGACACCGATTTTCAGGGCTTCCAGAACGCCGACCGAGGCGCTGGTTGCTTCGCCAGTCTGAGCCTTGTGCTCGATTCCGAGCACGCCGATTCGGTGGGCATTGCCGAAGGGGTCCTTGACCTCCTTGAGCGCCGGCGTGGCGGTCAGCGAGACAATCTGGCCATCCCGCTTCACTTTGAACCCAAGAGATGAACCGGCATTCGAAGCTACGATCCGCTGCATGTCGGCGAAGCTCTGAATAGCGCTGCCGTCGATGTCCACGACGATATCGCCGACCTTGAATCCTGAGTTCGCGGCAACGCTTTCGGCGACCAGACCATCGACCCGGGCGATCGTGCTCGGCTTGCCGTAATAGAGCGCCATACCCGCAAAGATCAGGGCGCCGAGAATGAAATTCGCCACCGGACCGGCGACGACGATGGCGGTGCGCTTTCCGACCGACTTGTGGTGGAAGCTGCCCTGGCGCTCCTCAGGCGTCATGGAGGCGAGCGTCTCCGTCGACGGCGTCGACGCCTCGCTGTCGTCGCCGAAGAACTTGACGTAACCGCCGAGCGGAATCGCCGAGAGCTTCCAGCGCGTGCCATGCCGGTCATTGAAGCCGGCAAGCTCCGGCCCGAACCCCAGCGAGAAGGTCAGCACCTTCACGCCAGCCCAGCGCGCAACCAGGAAGTGGCCGAGCTCGTGAAAGAAAACAACGATCGTGAGGACGAATAAGAAGGGAACGATGTAGCCAATGAGCCCGTGGCTCAACGCATTGAAATAATGAAGAAAAAACTCTGGCATTCGATTTCCCTCGACAAGAGCCAAAGGCTCCGTCCCCAACCCTCTAGGTTGCCTTTAAGGCAATTTGAGGCAATAGGGCGGCAGCTTTATTTCGCGCGATATGGTCAACGGAAATCGCATCATCCGCCGAGTGCAGTGGTGGCTGATTCCCCGACCTGATCCAATCGTTCATTGTCGCCTCGACCAGCCGGGCAATCGCACCGAATTTGATCTTGCCGGCGATGAACGCAGCAACCGCGATCTCGTTCGCGGCATTGTACACCGTGGTCGCTCCGTGCCCGCTGCGCAGCGCCTCATAGGCCAGCCGCAGCCCGGGGAAGCGCTGGAAATCCGGCGCCTCGAAGGTGAGCTGGCCGATCTTGGCGAGATCGAGCTTGGCCGACGGGCCGACGACGCGGTCCGGCCAGCCGAGGCAGTGCGCGATCGGGATCCGCATGTCGGGCGTGCCGAGCTGGGCCACCACCGAGCGGTCCGAGAACTCGACCATGCCGTGGATGATCGACTGCGGATGCACCAGCACGTCGATCTCGTCGGGCGCCAGCGCGAACAGATAGGACGCCTCGATCACCTCGAGGCCCTTGTTCATCATCGAGGCGGAATCGATCGTGATCTTCTGCCCCATGCTCCAGTTGGGATGCTTCAGCGCCTGTTCCAGCGTCGCCTGCTCGATCTCGGCGGGGGCCCAGGTGCGGAACGGCCCGCCGGACGCAGTGATGATCACCCGCGTCAGTTCCTCGCGATTGCCTGAAGCCAGCGCCTGGAACAGCGCATTATGCTCGGAGTCCGCCGGCAGGATGCAGGCGCCGGCCTTCTTGGCCCGCTCCATGAAGATGTCGCCGGCACAGACCAGGCACTCCTTGTTGGCGAGCGCGACGGTGGCGCCACGATCGACCGCGGCAAGCGCCGGCTTCAGTCCGGCCGCGCCGCTGACCGCCGCCATCACCCAATCGGCCGGCCGCGCGGCCGCTTCGATGACAGCGCTCTCCCCGGCCCCGCATTCGATCCGGGTTCCGGCGAGCGCGTCCTTCAGTTCGGAAAGCCTTTTGGGATCGGCAATGGCTGCGAACCGCGCACCGAACTCCCTGGCGAGCTTCGCCAGTCCCTCGACATTGCTGTTCGCGGTCAGCGCCTCGACCCGGTAACGGTCGCGCGCGCCCCGCAGCAGATCCATGGTGCTGTCGCCGATCGAGCCGGTGGCACCGAGGACGGTCACGGTCCGCGCGGCGGTTGCCGCCGCGGCCTTGTTGTTACGCAACGGAACTGCGCTCATCTCATCACCAAACCATAAGACCGCGCCCGACGCCATCGGCGCCACCACGGAGAAAGCCGAAAATCGCCGCCACAATGACGGCCGCGACGAATCCGTCCAGGCGGTCCAGGAGGCCGCCATGGCCGGGAATGATGTGGCTCGAATCCTTCACGCCGAACCGCCGCTTCACCGCGGATTCGAAGAGATCGCCGAGTTGCGAAACCACCGACAACACCGCGCCGAGCAACAGCAGCGGCCCGGTCGTGCCGATCTCGAAGGCGGCAAAGCCTGCGGCAACGAGCAGGCTCGCGACGAAGCCGCCGACGGCGCCGGCCCAGGTCTTCTTCGGACTGATCCGCACCCAGAGCTTCGGTCCGCCGATGCTGCGGCCCGCGAAATAGCCGCCGATATCGGTGACCCACACGATCAGCAATACGAACATCAAGGCGGCAAAGCCCTTCGCCGCATCCAGGCGCAGCAGCACCGATGCGACCTCGGCCCCCGCCGCATAGAGCAATCCCGCAACGGCCCAGTTGCGCCGCGCGCCCGACGTCAGGGCGACAACCACGGCGCCGACGGCGAGCACGATCAGGGCCACATCGATCCGGCCCGCCATCAGGCCAAGTCCGGCGAGCAGCAGCGCGACCACGCCAGGCACCACGACGCGGAGCTCGCGTCCAAGTCCGGTAACCGTTAGCCATTCGGCAAACAATCCGACCGCCGCCAGCGTCACCAGAAGCGACCAGGCGACGCCACCCATATAAGCCAGCGCGATCGCAATCGGCGCCAGCACGAGCGCTGCGACCACGCGCATCACGAGATTGCGCGACCCCTGCTCGCTTGCTGCCGCTGGCTGCTCGCTTGCTGCCGCCGGTGCGGCTTCGCCCTCGGTCACGAGCCGGTTTTCGCAGCGAGGCCGCCGAACCTGCGCTCGCGCTTGCCATATTCGGCAATCGCGCCTTCGAGCGCGGCCTTGTCGAAATCCGGCCAGTGAATCGGCACGAACACCAATTCGCTGTAGGCGGCCTGCCACATCAGGAAGTTCGACAGACGCTGCTCGCCGCTGGTGCGGATGATCAGATCGGGATCCGGAATGTCGGGCGCGTCGAGATATTGGCCGAGCGTGTCGGCATCGATGGAATTGGCGTCGCGCTTGCCTTCGGCGACCTCGCGCGCAAGGCGCCGCGCGGCGGCAGTGATCTCCGCCCGCGAACCGTAGTTGAAGGCGACCACGAGGTTGAGCTTGTCGTTGTTCCGGGTCAGCTCCTCAGCCTCGTTGAGCAGCGCGCAGATGTCGGGATCGAGCCCGTCCCGCTCGCCGATCACGCGCACCCGCACCCCGTCACGATGCAGCGTCGCCAGATCGTTGCGGATGAAGCGGCGCAACAGGCCGAACAGATCGCCGATCTCGCTCGCCGGCCGCGACCAGTTTTCGGAGCTGAAGGAGAAGATCGTGAGATAGACGATGCCGAGTTCATCGGCCGCACGCACCACGCGGCGCAGCGCCTCGACGCCGCGGCGATGGCCCTCGACGCGCGGCAGGCCGCGCGAAGCGGCCCAACGCCCGTTGCCGTCCATAATGATCGCCACATGCAACGGAGCACCGGAGCGATCCGGTCCGTCAGTTGCTGGGGCGGCGGCGTTCGACATCGGCTGGTTTCCGTGGCGCCTTCAGACCGTCAGGATTTCCTTTTCCTTGGCGGCAAGCAGCTGATCGACCTCGGCGATCATGCCGTCGGTCGCCTTCTGCACCTCGTTCGACAGGCGCTCCTGATCGTCCTCGGAGATCTCGTGATTCTTCTCGAGCTTCTTGATGACGTCGAGGCCGTCGCGGCGCACATGGCGCACGGCGACCTTCGCTGCCTCCGCGTATTTGTGCGCGACCTTGACGAGCTCCTTGCGGCGCTCTTCGTTGAGTTCGGGAATCCGCAGGCGCAACACCTGTCCTTCGGTCGCCGGCGACAGTCCGAGGTTGGAATCGACGATCGCCTTCTCGACCGCCTTCACCATCGTCTTGTCCCAGACCTGCACCGAGAGCAGGCGCGGCTCCGGCACGCTGATGGTCGCAACCTGGTTGAGCGGCATATGCGAGCCGTAAGCCTCGACGTGGACCGGCTCCAGCATGGAGGCCGCGGCGCGGCCGGTGCGCAGACCGCCGAGCTCGTGCTTGAGCGATTGCGTGGCGCCCTGCATGCGGCGCTTCACGTCGTTGATGTCAAAACCAGCTGCGGCCATGACCTTCTCCCTTTCACTTAGAAACCGGCTGTCGACGCCCGGAGGCGCGGCAATCAGCCGGCGACGACCGTGCCGTGTCCGGTACCGCGCAGAATCGCACCGATCGAACCGGGCTCCGCGATCGAGAACACGATGATAGGCAGCGACGTCTCGCGGGCAAGTGCGAAAGCGGTCGCGTCCATGACCTTGTAGCCGCCCTCAATCGCCTGCGAATGGGTCAGGCGGTCGAAGCGCTTGGCTTTGGGGTCCTTCTTCGGATCGGCGCTGTAGACGCCGTCGACATTGGTGGCCTTCAACACCGCCTGCGCACCGATCTCGGCCGCGCGCAGCACGGCCGTGGTGTCGGTGGTGAAGAACGGGTTACCGGTTCCGCCGCCGAGCAGGACGATGCGTCCCTCGGCGAGGTATTTGTGCGTTGCACTACGGGTGAACAGCTCGGAAATCTCCGGCATCACGAATGCCGACAAGGTCCGCGCCGGGCTCCCCTTGCGCTCGATCGCCGCCTCCAGCGCGAGGCAGTTCATCATGGTCGCAAGCATGCCCATGGTGTCGCCGGTCGGCCGCGACACGCCGCGTGAGGAGACTTCGACGCCGCGGACGATGTTGCCGCCGCCGATCACGACCGCGACCTCGATGCCGAGCTTGCGGGCCGCGATCAGGTCGTCGGCGACGCGGTCGACCGTCGGTTGATCGATCCCGAAGCCGTGGGAGCCGGCCAGGTACTCGCCGGACAGCTTGATCACCACGCGACGATAGATCGGCTCAGCCATGATGCGATCGCTTTCCTATCCGCGCAGGTAGGCTTCCGGCGCGTGCGCCGGACGCCTGGTGTCAGCGGTTACTTCTTGCCGCTGGCGGCCGCGACTTCGGCGGCGAAGTCGCTTTCCTGCTTCTCGATTCCCTCACCGAGAGCATAGTTCACAAATCCAGCGATTTTGATCGGCCCGCCGACCTTACCCTCAGCTTCCTTCACCGCCTGGGCAACCGACTTGCCGCTGTCGTGGATGAAGGCCTGATCGAGAAGGCAGACCTCCTTGTAGTAGGTCTTCAGGCCGGAATCGACGATCTTCTCGATGACGTTCTCCGGCTTGCCCTGCTGACGGTACTTGTCGGCGAGCACGTCCTTCTCGCGCTTGACGGTCTCGGGATCGAGCCCGGCCGGATCGAGCGCCAGCGGCTTCGCCGCGGCGACGTGCATGGCGAGTTGGCGGCCGAGCACAGCGAGCTCGTCGGTCTTGCCGACCGACTCGAGCGCCACAATCACGCCGATCTTGCCGGCGCCCTCGACGACGGCGTTGTGGACATAGCTCGACACCACGCCCTTGCTCACCTCGAGCGAAGCGGCGCGGCGCAGCGTCATGTTCTCGCCGATGGTCGCGATGGCGTCGGAGATCGCGGTCTCGACGGTGACGTCGCCGACCTTGGCCGCCTTGATCGTCTCGACATCGGCGGCGTTATGCAGCGCGACCTGGGCGATCATCTTGACCAGGCCCTGGAACTGCTCGTTGCGCGCGACGAAGTCGGTCTCGGAGTTGACCTCGACCAGCACGCCCTTGGTGCCGGAGGTCAGCGCGCCGATCAGGCCCTCGGCCGCCACGCGGCCGGCCTTCTTGGCCGCCTTGGAGAGGCCCTTCTTGCGCAGCCAATCCTGCGCGGCCTGCATGTCGCCGTCGTTCTCGGTCAGCGCCGCCTTGCAATCCATCATGCCCGCGCCGGTCGATTCGCGGAGATCCTTGACCATCGCTGCTGTGATCGTTGCCATCGTTCAATGTCCTTCTTGCCTGTACAGGAACTGCGGCGCCCGATGGCGCCGCCGTCAGCGACAGGGAAATCGTTGTTCGTGGAATAGAAGCGGCGGCCGGGTGAGTTCCGGCCACGCCGCGTAACGCTTATTCCGCTTCGGCGAGCGTCTTGGCCTGGGCGACCCAGGCGTCGGCACGGCTCGGCAGACCGACTTCTTCGCCGATCTTGTGCGCGGTGTCGTGGTCAAGCTCGGCGAGCTGCCAGTAGTGGAAGATGCCGAGGTCGTTGAGCTTCTTCTCGATCGTACCGGACACGCCGGTGAGCTTCTTGAGGTTGTCGGCGGTGCCGCGCGGACCGGCAAGGCCCTGGAAGCCGGACGGTGCAGCCGCCGGGAGCTCTTCCTGCACGGGGGTCGCGGACGCACCGATGTCGATCCCGGAATCGCCCTGAGCGCGCGAGATGCCGTCGATGGCGGCGCGCGCCACCAAGTCGCAGTACAGCGAGATCGCGCGGCCGGCGTCGTCATTGCCCGGCACCACATAGGTGATGCCCTTCGGGTCCGAATTGGTGTCGACGATCGCAGCCACCGGGATGTTGAGCCGCTGCGCTTCCTGGATCGCGATGTCTTCCTTGTTGGTGTCGATCACGAAGATCATGTCGGGAAGACCGCCCATGTCCTTGATGCCGCCGAGCGAGCGGTCGAGCTTGTCGCGCTCGCGTTGCAGCGTCAGCCGCTCCTTCTTGGTGTAGGAGTTGGCTTCGCCGGACCCGAGCACGTCGTCGAGATGACGCAGCCGCTTGATCGAGGCCGAGATCGTCTTCCAGTTGGTCAGCGTGCCGCCGAGCCAGCGCGAATTGACGAAGTACTGCGCCGAGCGCTTGGCAGCGTCGGCAACGCCGTCCTGCGCCGAGCGCTTGGTGCCGACGAACAGGATGCGGCCGCCCTTGGCGACGGTATCGCTGACCGCCTGCAGGGCACGGTGCAGCATCGGCACAGTCTGCGCGAGGTCGATGATGTGGATGTTGTTGCGGGCGCCGAAGATGTAATCCTGCATCTTCGGGTTCCAGCGGTGGGATTGGTGACCAAAGTGAACGCCAGCTTCCAAAAGCTGACGCATATTGAATTCGGGCAGCGACATAGTTCTAATTCTCCGGTTGGTTCCTCCGGAAACGTGTGAGCAAACGAGCCTGACTGGCCCGGTTGCCACCGGACGGCCTTTGAGAGCCATGTTTCCGTGTGAGATGGCGCGGTATATAGCGCGATTTGCGCCATAAGCAAGGAAATACGGCCGGTTAGGCCGGCCGGATCGACCCTCTGAACCCCGAAACAGGGCCGTTCTGGCCCAAACTGACCCGGTCTGGCCGGTCGAGGCCCCCTGCAAGGTGCGTCCCTACTGTGCCAATTGCAGGTCCGCCAGCGTCGTGCGCGCGGTCGCCTCGTCCAGTGCAACGAATTCCGCCGGCCCGGGGTTGCCGGCGGTCGCAGTCGCGGCCGATGCGACGACTGCACCGACCAAACCTCCCACCATCGTCACACCCATGACGGCGTCATGCCGCTCACTCGATCTCACCAGAAAGAAGTAGGTGCGGCCCGGCTCGGTCGCGAAGTTGTGCGCGGTATCGCCGGGAAACATCAGCTCGCTCGCGACCAGTTGATGCCGGCCGGCGGGGCGATCGGCGAACGCATAGGTTCCGACGATGACCTTGCCGATCGGCGCGCCATCGAGCTTCACGTCGCAGGCGCAAAGCGCCATGCTCAGTCCCTTGCGCTTCTCCTGGAGCACGACGATGCGGGAATGTCCCGGTTTCGGCGGCCCGAACTTCTGCGAGATCGCCGCATAGTCGGCGCCGACACCATCGCTGACGCAGCCCGACACCATCAACACACCAGCCAGCAAGGCCGCGTAACGTCCGAACATCCCGCCCCCGGAATTTCCAACGGGCGTAACCATAGTGAGAAACACGGCGTGGTTGCAATAGCGCTTACGCCGTAGTCAAGTGCATTCCGCAGCATCGCCGGGACTTTTGCCTACAGCGTCTGCACGTCGACCACGCCCGTCACCGCCTTGATCGCGCCGGCGATCTGCGGGGAGACCTTGTAGCGGCCGGGCAGCTTCATCTCGACCTCGGTTTCGAGGTCGAGCATCATCACCAGCGAGACGTCGCCATCGGCCGCGCCTGCCGTCGGCGCTGCTGCCGACGCGGGCTTTGCCGCCGGGACCTTCGCGCCGCCACCCGGGACAGGCGCAGCGTCCGGCATGTTGAGCCGGCGGGCGATCGAATCCAGCGGCTTGGTGTCGCGCACGAAGATGCGCAGGCCCTTTTGCGTCTTGGCCGCGGCGTGATCCAGCGGCTCGGCGTGCAGCACCCTCGCCCGCACGTCCTCACCCTGCAGCTCGGCGCCGAGCTGCAGCAGCACGGCCGCCCCCGGCTCGAGCACGTCGCGATACTGCGCAAGCCCCTCGGAGAACAGCACCGCCTCGAAATGGCCGGTCGGGTCCGACAAGCCCATGATGCCCATCTTGTTGCCGGTCTTGGTGCGCCGCTCCATGCGCGAGACCACGGTTGCCGCGACCTTGCCGGCGGTGGCACCGGTCTTCACTGCGCGCGAGAACTCCGCCCAGGATTGCACGCGCAGCCGCTTCAGCGCGGTCGCGTAATCGTCGAGCGGATGGCCCGACAGGAAGAAGCCGATCGCGTCATATTCGCGTCGCAGCCGGTCCGCGGGCAGCCACGGCTCGACCTGCGGCAGGATGATGCTCGGCGCATCCGGAGCGCTGCCGAACATGTCGTTCTGGCCCGAGGTTGCCGCCTCGTGGCTGCGCTGGCAGGCGGCGAGGATCGCGTCCGCACCGGCGAAGACGCGCGCGCGGTTCGCCTCGAGCGTGTCGAAGGCGCCCGCCGCCGCGAGGCTCTCGATGATCCGCTTGTTGACGGCGCGCGGGCTGACCCGCGCGGCGAATTCGGCGAGCGAGGTGAAGGCGCCCTTCTTGTTGCGCTCCTCGATGATCTGCTCGACCGCCTGGATGCCGACGCCCTTCAGCGCCGCGAGCGCGTAGTAGATCGTGTTGCCGCTGACCTCGAAGGTCGGGCCGGAGCGATTGATGTTGGGCGCCTCGACCTTGATGCCGAGCCGCTGCGCCTCGGAACGGAATTCGGAGAGCTTGTCGGTGTTGTTGAGTTCGAGCGTCATCGACGCCGCCAGAAACTCAACCGGGTAATGCGCCTTCATGTAGGCGGTGTGGTACGACACCAGCGCATAGGCCGCCGCGTGGCTCTTGTTGAAGCCGTAATCGGCGAACTTGGCGAGCAGCTCGAAGATCGTCTCGGCCTGGCCCTTCCCCACCCCGTTCTTCATCGCGCCGGCGACGAAGACGTCGCGCTGCTTGTCCATCTCGGCGCGGATCTTCTTGCCCATCGCGCGGCGCAGCAGGTCGGCCTGGCCGAGCGAGTAGCCGGCCATCTGCTGCGCGATCTGCATCACCTGTTCCTGATAGATGATGACGCCGAAGGTCTCCTTCAGGATCGGCTCCAGGATCGGATGCAGATATTCCGACTCCTCGTCGCCATGCTTGCGCGCGCAATAGGTCGGGATGTTCGCCATCGGACCGGGACGGTATAACGCCACCAGCGCGATGATGTCCTCGAAGCGGTCCGGCCGCATGTCGATCAGCGCGCGCCGCATGCCCTGGCTTTCCACCTGGAACACGCCGACGACATCGCCCCGGGCCAGCATCTGATAGCTCGGCGCGTCGTCGATCGGCAGCGTCGCGAGGTCGACGTGAACGTCGCGCTGCTTGAGCAGCTTGACCGCGACATCGAGCACCGTCAGGGTCTTGAGGCCGAGGAAGTCGAACTTCACGAGGCCCGCCGGCTCGACCCATTTCATGTTGAACTGGGTGACCGGCATGTCCGATTTCGGATCGCGGTACATCGGCACCAGCTCGCTCAGCGGCCGGTCGCCGATCACGATACCGGCGGCGTGGGTCGAGGCGTGGCGGGTCAGCCCCTCGAGGCGCTGCGCGATGTCGAAGGCGCGCGCCACCACCGGATCTTCGTCGCGGAACGCCTGCAGCTTGGGTTCGCCTTCGATCGCCTGCGCCAGCGTCACGGGTGCGGCGGGATTCTGCGGCACCAGCTTGGTCAGCTTGTCGACCTGCCCGTACGGCATCTGCAGCACGCGCCCGACGTCACGCAGCACGCCGCGCGCCTGCAGCGTACCGAAGGTGATGATCTGCGCCACCTGGTCGCGGCCGTAGCGGTCCTGCACGTACTGGATCACCTCGCCGCGGCGGTCCTGGCAGAAGTCGATGTCGAAGTCCGGCATCGAGACGCGCTCGGGATTGAGGAAGCGCTCGAACAGCAGCGCAAACCGCATCGGATCGAGGTCGGTGATGGTGAGCACCCAGGCGACCAGCGAGCCTGCGCCGGAGCCGCGGCCCGGTCCGACCGGGATCCCCTGCGCCTTCGCCCATTTGATGAAGTCCGAGACGATCAGGAAGTAGCCCGCATATTTCATGCGGGTGATGACGTCGAGCTCGAAGGCGAGGCGCTTGCTGTAGTCCTCGTCGGTCATGCCCGGCGACAGACCGTGCACCCGCAGACGATTGGCAAGCCCCTCCTCGGCCTGGCGCTTCAGCTCGGCGGCCTCGTCGGCGGCGGCGTCCGAGCTCGCCGCGGCACCGACGGTAAAGAACGGCAGGATCGGCTTGCGGGTCTTCGGCCGGAACGAGCAGCGCTCGGCGATCTCGACCGTCGAGGCCAGCGCCTCCGGAATATCGGCAAACAGCACCGCCATTTCCGCACGGGTCTTGAAACGGTGATCCGGCGTCAGTTGCTCGCGATTGGTCTCGGCGATCAGATGGCCGCCGGCGATGCACAGCAGCGCGTCATGCGATTCGTAATCGTCAGTGCTGGCGAAATACGGCTCGTTGGTCGCAACCAGCGGCAGGCCCTTGCTGTAGGCGAGATCGATCAGGCCGCCCTCGGTGCGGCGCTCCTTATCGATGCCGTGGCGCTGCAATTCGATGTAGAGGCGATCGCCGAACAGACCAGCCAGGCGCTCGCAACGGGTCGCCGCCAGTGCCGCCTGTTCGGCACGCAGCGCCAGCGCGATCGGCCCGTCCGGGCCGCCGGTCAGCGCGATCAGATCCTCGGCGTCGTCGGTGAGCCAATCGATCTTGATGTGCGGGGTCTGGTTGACCGGCGTCTCCAGGAACGCCCGCGAGTTCAGCCGCATCAGGCTGCGATAGCCGCGCTCGCGCGCCGCCAGCAGCACGATCCGCGTCGGCGCCGTCGCCAGGATGCTGCGCGCATTGGGATCGACGTCGCCAAAGTCCACCGCAAGCTCGCAGCCGACGATCGGCTGGATGCCGTAGCCGGCCATCTTGTCGGAGAATTCCAGCGCCCCGAACATGTTGTCGGTATCGGTGAGCGCCAGCGCCGGCTGGCGGTCGCCCTTCGCAAGCTCGCCCAGCTTGGCGATCTTGATCGAGCCCTTTAGCAGCGAATAGGCGGAATGAACGTGAAGGTGGACGAATCCGGCATTCGGCATGGCTGCTTACGGGATCTCTTAAGTCAGGAATGGAGCGAGCGCCAAAGCCGGAACTCGATGAGCTTCAGACCGACTCGCAACCCCATCGTGGGCGATGGATCCTGCCAAGTCCACGCCGAAGGCGGCATGGCGGCCGGTCTTCCCGCTTTTCCCCAGGAGCCGGCCAAGTCGCCTTCTATGCCCCTGTCCCCACGAGCACATTTTCAGAACTGGGTGATCAGCTGAGCCCACACCGCGATCATCCCGACGAACAGCGTGATCGATGCCAGCGCTGCAGCTTCCTGCACGAAAATCTTCAACATGGCCGCTCTCCCTGAACTGGAACGTATGCAGAACATTGTTCCTTTTTTGTTCTAAGAGTCAAGCGACGGTCATGGGTCAGTTCGAGATCTGCCCCCGAAAGATTCTCCTTGGTTAATTGGTGGGCGGTGAGCGATGGCGATTTCTATTTCGCGCCGTTGCTAAGGCACAAACTGCACTGGCTTACCGAGTTCCATCGGGCGTAGGCTTCTGAACGCAGGGGCTGTGTCATGGGCAATGGCATACTTGAAAGCGTGTGCATCGTACTACTCGGGCTAAGCCCGCTCGTGATCATCGGCATCGCGTTGTACGCACAGTAACGGCAACCTAGCCCGCGCCAACACGACCCTCAACGCCACAGAAGGCTCAACGAGTTCACCCACCGGATCATTGTGAACGGCGGGAGAGTCGCGGCTTACCCGCAACAATTCCCGGCTTGCATTGGCGGGCACGGGACGGGCCGCAGGATGGGCAGGTCAGTTCGGAGATCAGCCGTCGTTCCGTCACGCATCCGAATATGCGGTGTTGGTGGCTAGTGCGAAACCCCCGCCCTGCCCTTCATCGCCGATGGCTCATCGCCAAACAAAAAACCCCGGGCCAAGGCCCGGGGTTTTCGAGGTCGCTTGGATTAAGCGAACAATCAGTAACGCGCGACCATCGGGCCACCGAACTTGTAGTTCAGACGGCCGAGCACCATGTCGGTGTCGCCACCGGTGCGGAAGCCGGTCACACCGATGCCACCAGGAACGACGAACGTCGCATCGTGCGTGTCTTCGAAGATGTGGTTGTACTCGACGCCGAGCGACCAGCCCTGGGCGAAGGCGAACTCGAGGCCAACACCGACCGTCGGGCTCCAACGGGTGTCGTAGCCAGTTTCGGACGCCAGCGCGCCGCCGGGAGCCAGGAACTGGTAGTTGCGATCGGTGACCGCAGCACCGCCCTTGGCGTACAGCAGGACGTTGTTCCAGGCGTAACCGATCTGACCGGTGAACAGGCCGAACGCATCCATCTTCGAGCGAACGACGCCGCCCGGGACGACGAGGTTGCCGGTGCTGCCCGAGACGTCAGCCCAGTTGCCCTGAGCTTCCAGACCGAACACCCAGCCGCCGGTCTGCCAGCGGTAGCCGACCTGGCCGCCGACGGTGCCGCCGTTGGCGTCGAAGCTGCCGACGGTGCCGAGACCGGTCACCGAACGGTTGTCGTGGGCCTGGGCCCAACCGCCGTTGATACCAATGTAGAAGCCGGTCCAATCATAAACAGCGGCAACCATGGGCGGCGGAGCCTTGGTGTAAGGGCGAGCCGCGAGGTCAGCCGCGGAAGCAGCGGTCGCGCTGAGCGCGAGCAGGCTGGCGGTGACAAGCAAAATCTTCTTCATTTTTCCCGTTCCAACTTTTCTACAGGGCCCCCAAGGCCGCGAGACACCGTCATAGCAGCCTCGAACAGAATTGCTGTAACTTCGCTGCAACAGGGAGGCCCAAACGACTTCGCTCAAATTTGAAGTTAATACTGTATTACAAGCACTTCTTGGAACTTTTGCCACATACCTGCCGCATAATCTTCACAATTCAAACCTGCGTGCAGAATTCCCAGCGTAAGCCCTCGCAAGACGGTGTTGACCGGAACCGGCTTGTTCGATTTGGATCGTCGCCGAGATCGAATCTTCGCAGCAAAGGAATGCACATGCGGACGATGATTCTTGCTGCGGCATCTGTGGCCGCGCTCGCGACCCTGGGGACTTTACCCGCGCATGCCGTCGGCGTGCGCTACCCGTTCTGCATTCAGGGCGATCGCTATCCCGGTCTGAGCAACTGTTCCTACCCGTCCTATCAGGCGTGCCTGGCCACCGCCTCGGGCATCGGACAGAACTGCATCGCCAACCCCTACTATGCCGGCGACAACGACCCGCGCTCCTATCTGAACGTGTCGCCGCGGGAGCGGCGCGACGACGGCAATTTCTTCAACCTGTTCTTCCACTGACGGCCGATCCGGCAAGGCACGGGTGCGGGAACGTTAATTGATGCACGCCCGGGCAGATGCCCCTTCACGCGCACGCTCCAGCACGAGCGTCGCCGGCGCCTTACCGACAGGAGATCTCTCGATGCGCAGGCTGATTCTGGCACCGTTGGCCATACTGTTGGCCTTGGAGGCAGTCGCGATCGCGCCGGCCAACGCGCAGAAGTACGATTCGACCTCGCCGGTCTGCAAACGCAACTACCGATGGGGCGGTGAGGACACCGACTGCGGCTACACCTCGATGGCGCAGTGCCAGGCCTCGGCGTCCGGCCTGGCGGCGATGTGCATCGACAACCCCTATTATGCCGGGCCGCCGATCGACCGTCGGCCGATGGAGCCTGGCAGACGGCCCCGCCCGGTCTATTGAGGTCTGAAGCCTTTTGCGCAGCGCTTGAAGCGAAGGCTCCAGCCTCTTGTTTTCACGCGATTTCTTTGCGCGAACCGTTGGCCGCTTCGCTCCGAAAGGCGTTATTCGAGCTCGACGATCTGTCCGTTCGTCAGCGACACCCGGCGATCCATCCGCGCGGCGAGATCCATGTTGTGGGTCGCGATCAGCATCGCGACCCGGGTCGCCTTGACGAGTTGCATCAGCGCGCCGAAGACGTGATCGGCCGTGCCGGGATCGAGATTCCCGGTCGGCTCGTCCGCAAACAGCACCCGCGGTGCATTCGCAACCGCGCGCGCGATCGCCACGCGTTGCTGTTCGCCGCCCGAGAGCTCGGCCGGACGATGAGTGATGCGGTCGCCAAGCCCGAGATAGGACAGGATCTCGGTCGACCGTTTCACGGTCTCGGAGCGCTTCAGGCCCCGAATCATCTGCGGCAACATGACGTTCTCGAGCGCCGAGAATTCCGGCAGCAGCCGGTGCTGCTGATAGACGAAGCCGATGTCGGAACGGCGAATCTGGGTGCGGTCGACATCGGACATCTGCGAGGTCGGTGTACCCGCGACATAGACCTCGCCGTCATCGGGACTCTCGAGCAGGCCCGCGATGTGCAGCAAGGTCGACTTGCCCGATCCGGACGGCGCCACCAGCGCCACCGATTGGCCGGGCCACAGCGCGAGCTTGGCGCCGTTCAGGACCGTCAGCGTTGCCTCGCCCTGCCGGTATTCCCGCTTGATGTCATGAAGATAGACGACCGGTACGTCTTCCGCCCCCTCCGCCATGTGCCCGCCTCACTCGTACCGGAGCGCATCGACCGGATCGAGGCGCGCGGCGCGCCACGACGGGTAGAGCGTCGCCAGGAAGGACAGCGTCAGCGCCATGATCACGACGGCGAGCGTCTCGCCGAAATCGACTTCAGCCGGCAGCTTGGAGAGAAAATAGAGCTCCGGCGAGAACAGCTCAGTGTTGGTGAGCCATGACAGGAACTGCCTGATCGATTCGATGTTCAGGCAGATCAGCATGCCGACAGCGAAGCCGGTCAGCGTTCCGACCACGCCGATCGAGGCGCCGGTGATCAGGAATATCCGCATGATCGAGCCTTGCGAGGCGCCCATGGTGCGCAGGATCGCGATGTCCTGCCCCTTGTCCTTCACCAGCATGATCAGGCCCGAGACGATGTTGAGCGCGGCGACCAGCACGATCATGGTCAGGATCAGGAACATCACGTTGCGTTCGACCTGCAGCGCGTTGAAGAAGGTCGAGTTGCGCTGCCGCCAGTCGACCAGGAAGACCGGCCGGCCGGCCGCCTCCGTCACTAGCTTGCGATAGGTGTCGATCTTGTCCGGATTGGTGGTGAACACCTCGATCGAGGATACGTCGTTGTTGCGGTTGAAATAGGCCTGCGCCTCGGCCAGCGGCATGAAAACGAAGGTCGAATCGTATTCCGACATGCCGATCTCGAACACCGCAGTGATCTTGTAGGGCTTGATGCGCGGCGTGGTGCCCATCGGCGTCACCGCGCCCTTGGGCGAGACCAGCGTGATCATGTCGCCGGCGTGCAGCGAGAGCTGGTCGGCGAGCCGGCGGCCGATCGCAACGCCCTGCCCTTCATCGAAGCCCTCGAGCGTGCCCTGCTTGACGTTCTTGGCGATCGAGGTGAGGTTGTTGAGATCGTCTGAGCGAATGCCGCGGATGAACACGCCGGCGGCGTTGAATGGCGACGAACCGAGTCCCTGCCCGTCCACCACGGGCGCGGCCAGGCGAATGCCCTGCACCTGGCTGATGCGGTCGGCGACGTCCTTCCAGTCGGTCAGCGGCGATTCCAAGGGCTGCACCAGAAGATGTCCGTTGAGGCCGAGGATCTTGTCCAGGAGCTCCTTGCGGAAGCCATTCATGACGGCCATCACCACGATCAGCGTGGCGACGCCGAGCATGATGCCGAGGAACGAAAAGCCGGCGATGACTGAAATGAACCCTTCCTTGCGGCGTGCGCGCAGATAGCGTCCGGACAGCAGCCATTCGAATGGCGCAAAAGGCCGGGTACGGAGTGGCTCGTTCATGGTCTCATCCATCTGTCGATAATCCCATGATTCGGACCAAATGTGGCCGGATTACCCCGTCGATAAGCGCGGCGTGAATAAACTTTAACCCGCGAGCTTCGCGAGCACGTCGGCGGGGCTCATGTTGTCGCGTGACCCGTCGCTGCGGCGCTTCACCTCGACCTTGCCGTCGGCCAGCCCCTTCGGTCCGACCAGAATCTGCCAGGGGATACCGATCAGATCGGCCGCGGCGAACTTGGCGCCGGCGCGCTGATCGGTGTCGTCATAGAGCACGTCGACGCCCTTCGCCGAGAGATCGCGATAGAGCTGCTCGCAGGCGCCGTCGAACGCGGCATCGCCCTGCTTGAGATTGAGGATCGCAACGCGGAACGGCGCGACCGCCTCGGGCCATTTGATGCCGGCGTCGTCGTGACAGGCCTCGATGATCGCGCCGACCAGACGCGACACGCCGACGCCGTAGGAGCCGCCATGGATCGGCACGTCGACGCCATCGGGTCCGGCCACCATCGCCTTCATGGTGTCGGAATATTTGGTGCCGAAATAGAAGATCTGGCCGACCTCGATGCCGCGGGTGTTCAGTCGCTTTGCTTCAGGCACTTCCTGCTCGAAGCGCGCGGCCTCGTGGACGTCTTCCGTCGCAGCATAGACCGAGGTCCACTGCTTGATGATCGGCGTCAGGTCGCCGTCATAATCGACGTCCGCGCCCGGCACCGGCAGGTCAAGCACATCGCGGTTGATGTAGACGCCGGACTCGCCGGTCTCCGCGAGCACGATGAACTCGTGGCTGAGATCGCCGCCGATTGGGCCGGTCTCGGCCCGCATCGGGATCGCCTTGAGGCCCATCCGCGCAAATGTGCGCAGGTAGGCCACGAACATCTTGTTGTAGGAGCGCCGCGCGCCGGCCTCGTCGAGGTCGAACGAATAGGCGTCCTTCATCAGGAATTCGCGGCCGCGCATCACGCCGAAGCGCGGACGCTGCTCGTCGCGGAACTTCCACTGGATGTGATAGAGGTTGAGCGGCAGGCTCTTGTAGGACTTGACGTAGGAGCGGAAGATCTCCGTGATCATTTCCTCGTTGGTCGGTCCGTACAGAAGCTCGCGCTTGTGACGATCGAGGATGCGCAGCATCTCCGGGCCATAGGCGTCGTAACGGCCGCTTTCACGCCAGAGATCGGCGAGTTGCAGCGTCGGCATCAAAAGCTCGAGCGCGCCGGCGCGGTCCTGCTCCTCGCGAACGATCTGCTCGATCTTCTTCAGCACCCGGAAGCCGAGCGGCAGCCAGGCATAGATGCCGGCCGCCTCCTGCCGCATCATGCCCGCACGCAGCATCAGCCGATGCGAGACGATCTCCGCCTCTTTCGGGTTTTCTTTCAGAATGGGCAGGAAAAACCGCGACAATCGCATGGCGTTACTCGGGAATCAGGAAAGCGTGGGAAGAGTTGCAGTGAAACCGGATCGGGTGTGAAAACACAAGGGCCGCCAAATGACAAAAGCCCTTCAAATCAGGCTATTTTCGGCCATTTGAACGAATTGCGTCCCGCCGACCTGCCCGGCGCGCTGATCGTGCGTTTACCTGACCTCGAAATCGTCTTCCAGCGTCACTTTCTTGAAATCGGTCACCAGGGCATCGATCTGCATGTGCCAGCGGCCCGGGACCGGCAACGGCACCTTCTTCACGTGCCAATAGCCGTCGGCACCCAGCACTGCGCTACGTTCCATCGGCTCGATGCCGCGATCAGGCAGGCTCAGCGTCAGCGTCGCCTCCTTGGCCACGAATGGGCTGGCATCGCCATTCATCAGCTGCAGCACAAAATCGTTCTGCCCGACCTTGCCGGGCGCGATCAGCACCTGGAACATCGCCGCATCGGTGTGGATGTGAACCGCGAGCGGAACGTCGGTCGACATCGCCAGCGCGCGCGGCGGCGGCGTGAAGCGCCAGAGCGCGACGAGGCCGAGAATGGCGATCATCAGCACGAATTCGAGCGCGATCGAGCGCTGCAGCGGCCGTGTGCGGTGGAATTCGCGCGCGATGGCCGGCGTGAACACCAACCGATTCAGCGCCGCGAGCCCGAGCAACAGCAACACCAGCACAAGTTTCACCAGGAGGATGTTGCCGTATCCGGTATCGATCAGCGCGCGGAAACTTTCGATCTGGACGACGGCGAGTGCGAGGCCCGACAGAGCGATCAAGGCGACGACCGGCACCGCGATCGTCGAAAAACGCTGCAGCACCCGCAACAGCGAATCCTTGCGCTGCCAGGCCAGCACCGCCAGTGGCGCCAGCGCGCCCATCCAGAAGGCGAGGCCAACGCCATGGATGAACAGCGCGGTCCGGGTCAGCCATTGCGGAGGGGCGGTGGCGGCATGGCCGCTGACCGCAAATGACAGCCCGACACAGATCATTGCGATCGCGGTGCGCACGAAGGCCGCACCGAACGACGGGCTGCGCCAGGCAATCGCCGCGATCAACATTGCGGCGATCGCGAGCAGCATGGCAGGAAACAGGCTGGTGCCGGCGGCGCTGGCCCACGCCGCCCATGTCAGCATGCCTGAGAGGGGCAGGTTCAAGAGGTCGACGCCCTGCAAGCCAAGCGAGGCGATCGCGCCGACAAGGCCGATTGCAAGCGACCACATGATCAGTCGTTCGCCGGCCGGGCCCTGCCCGATCCAGGCGGCAAAGAACACGCCGCCGACGCCGGCAAATAGCCCCAGATAGAGCCCGAGCCGCGCCAGCCACACCAGCGCGTCGAGCACGCCGTCGCCGGACGGCGCTGCCGAGCCGGTGACGGCGCCGATCGAGAACAGCAGCGAGCCGGCGACCGGGTGACCATCCTGCGAAACCACGCGATAGCTGATCACCTGCGTGCCCTGGGGCAAATTCGCCGGCAGCGTCACCATCACCGATTGATCGACGGCGCGGATCGCGACGTCGCGCGGCTTGCCCGCAGCGTCGAGCAGACTGACCGCAGTCGGCGCCACCGCTTCGTTGAAACGGAGTAACACCGTCTTCGGCGCCTCCGTCAGCACGCTGCCATCGGCCGGCTCGGCGGCGATCAGGACGGCATGCGCATGGGCCGAAGTCGCAAGGCACAGCACCACGAGCAGCGCGGCAAGATTTGCTGAGAGGCTTGCTGCAAGGCTCGCGACCTGCCGCACGGCTTATGACTTCGGCAGCAGCTTGACGCCGGGCGCCGGCGTCTTGCTGCCACGCTCGTGCCCGACGCCCTGCCCGTCGGCCGGGATGTCGATCCAGCGGCTGACGCCCTGCTCGCATTCCTGCACGACCGGGAAGTACAGCGTGGTGTTGGGTTTCAACGTATCGGTGAGAAACGTCTGCATCACGAACTCGTCGTAGTTCTGGTCCGAGAGCTTGCCGCCGCTCCAGGCAACTTCCTTCACGCCCTCAGAGAGCCTGGCACCGTGATAGTCGTATTGCGCGGCGTATTGGCCGGTGACCGTATCGAGGGTCCAGCCAGGCTTCGGCATCGGCTTCACCCCGATCACGCCTTCCGGAATCTGCACACGGAGCTTGATCGTTGCCGATCCCGCGCAGCCATGCGGCACGGCGAACACGGCCTTGTAGTACGAACCGACCGGCGCCTGCTTTCCTTCCAGCGTAATATGGGCGATCGCCGGCGACGCTGCGAGCAGCGCCACCGTAGCAACGAGGAGCGTGTGTGACCGCATGACTCCCTCACATCTTCTTCATCATCATGTGGCCGGAATGGTCGTCACCACCAGGCGCCTGCGCGCCGACGGCCTGCACGTCCAGCGAGACCGAGACCTTGCCGGCCTTCTCGAATTCGAGCGTGACCGGCACCTTGTCGCCCTGCTTCAGCTGACTCTTCAGGTCAAACATCATCAAATGATAGCCGCCGGGCGCAAGCTTCACGGTCTTGCCGGGCTCGATCGTCAGCCCCTTGTCGAGCGCGCGCATCTTCATCACGCCATTGTCCATCGACATCTCGTGGACTTCGATCTTGCCGGCAACCTCGCCCGAGCCTGACACCAGCCGGTCGGGCGTCGTGCCCTTGTTCTCGATCGTGAGGTAGCCGCCGCCGATCTTGGCGCCATTCGGCGTTGCCCGCGTCCAGGCCTGCGTGATCACGAGGTCGCCGGCCTTGACGTCCTCGGCGCGTGCGGACGTCGACGCGAGTGTAGCAGCCAGCGCTGCGAGAGCGAGGATGCGGGAGATCGTCTTCATGGCGGCTGATTCCTTTCAGGTTGAAGTCGTCGTGTTATCGGATTGTTGCAGCCTGCGCGTCAGACCATTTGTTCAAATCGGCGATTTCGGCCGATCCTTCGATCGTCGTGACGGTTCCGTCGCTGGCAATCAGCATGGTTCGCGGGATATCGCCTTGCCAGGCCGGATCAATCTCAAATCTCAATCGTTCGGCGAAGCCGTCGTCAAAAATCCAGTTCTCGGCCGAGCCGAGTCCAGCGTGGTCCAGCATCGATCGCGTCGCCTCCGGCAGGTTCGGAACCAGATCCGCGCTGATCGTGACGACGTCAATATCAGGATGATCCTTCATGAACTGGCCGAGCTGCGGCAGCTCGACCTTGCATGGTCCGCAGGTGACACCCCAGAAATGCACCAGGGTCGGATGGCCGGCATGCGCATGCAGCAGCTTCTGCCAGCTGCCGCGTTCGAACGGCTTTGGCGCGCCCTCGCCCGCCGCCAGTGCGGACGACAGCGTTGCGAGCAGGATAAAGGCAGCGAGCAAATGACGTTTCATGGTTCGCCCTCGATCGCTTGAAAATGGTAGCCGTCGGCCTTCGTCATCCACGACAAATAGGTCTGCCGACTGTCCGAGACGAGCAGCGGATGGTCGGAGCTGTCGGCGGCGTCGGCGATATCAGTGGGCTTCGACCATGTCGCTCCATCGTCGTGCGATGTCATCAGATTGATCGATGTCTTCCGCCCGTCGAACTCCTTCCAGGCCATCACAAGACCCTGCGGCCCTGCGATGATCTGCGGCCGTGACGGGCTTCGGTTCGGCTGACCAACGGGGAGCGGATCGGAGAAGGTTTTGCCGCCGTCGCGCGACCGCGCGTAGAACAACCCTTTGCGGGCCTTGCCGTTGGTGTACCACGTCACGTGGTAGGTTCCTGCGGGCGAAATGGTCAGGCTCGGACCGTGGTGCGGACATGCCGCGATCTGCCAGTCGTCGCGGCTCACCCGATGCACCTCGCCGGGGCTGGCCAGATCGGTGAAGGTCACGATCGCATGGTCGCGCACGCCGCCTTCGAAAATGTTCCGGAACACGACCACCGGATGGCCTGCCCCATCGAACGCCAATCCGAGACGGCAGCATTCGCAGGTGTTGTCGGCCACGAGCCGCGCACCGGAATAGGTCGCGCCACCGTCTTTCGATGCAGCGAAGAACAATCCGGCACCGTCATACTTCTCGCCGCGCTGCTGCGCCGGCACGCGGTTGCGCTTGTCGAGCCAGACCGCGAACACGGCGCCGGCAGGATCGAAGCCGATCGCCTCGAACCGCTGGCTCTCGTTGTTTGCCGTGATCGGCTTCGGCGGATCAAAGCTGCGCCCGCCATCGCTCGATCGCGTGGTCAGCACCTGGCCGTTGAAGGCCTGATCGCGGAAGGTCGAGAAGGCCAGCGCGATGTTTCCCTTGGCGTCGATCGCCAGCTTCGGCCGCGCGTCCGGTCCCCAATCCAGGTTGAGCCGGTCCCGGGTCACCTGCACCGGCGCGGAAAAGCTCTTGCCTTGATCCCTCGAGCTCGCGACGGAGATTTGGCCGCCGGCCATCCATGCCAACCACAACGTCCCATCCGGCCCAAAGGCGGGAGTGACCTTGGTCGCGCAGCGCAACACGGTCTCTTCGCACGCCGCTTCGGAGGCGTGCTGGTGGCTCATCTGTGCATTGGCAAGGTTCGGCAAGACCACAAGCATGACCGTTGCCAGCACCGCCAGAGCCACAGGTTTGCGATATGTCATCCATGCGCCCCTCACTTGAACGCAATCCTCATGCCTGCCACGAAGGCGCGTGGCGATCCGGCATAGATCGAGTTGGTCGTGTTCGCCAGTACGCTCGCGGGATTTTGAATGCCGCCCGCCGTCACCGAGTTCGCGATATTGTTCGCGGAAGCGATGTAGGTCCGGTCGAACACGTTCCGCACCTCGATGTACAGGCTCAACGCCTTGAAATAGTCGGAGACGAGATCGGTCTTGTAGTGCAGGTTGAGGTTGACGAGCTCGTAGCCCGGCGCCCTCAAGAGATTGGCGTTGTCCATGTAGAAGCTGTCCTTCCACTGGACCTCGACGAACCCGCCGAGTCCCTGGAGCGGACCTGACAACTGGTCGTAGCCCAACCGCGCCGTGAGCTCGTTCGGCGAAATGCCGGGGATCTTGTTGCCGGCGCGATTGAAGCTGAAGACCGCGCCGTTCGTGATGTTCTCGACATATTCGGTGTAGACCTCGTCGAGATAGGTGTAGGCGGCCGAGAACCGCCAGCCCGGCAGGAACTTCCAGTCGGCGGCCAGTTCGACACCACGATGCTCCGACCGTGGCGCATTGAACGTGTACGAGATGCCCGCGAGCGGCGTGGCCTGGGAGACCAGTTCGTCCTTGAAGAACTCGTAGAACCCGGTGGCGCTCAGCTTGACCGCGTTGTTCGGCGTCCAGTCGGCTCCGACATCGTAACCGAGGTTCTTTTGCGTCCGCAGCTGGGTGTTATTGCCTGACGTGCCGTCCGGCAGGATGAAGAGGTTGCTGACTTGCGGTGTGCCATATCCGGTCGCCACGCGCCCGCGGAATTGCCACTCGCTGTTCAACCGGTAGAGCAGTGCAAGTTCAGGCGCGGTGTTCTGGAATTGCCGGTCCGCTGTCGTGATCGCCGTGGTCGTGGTTCCGGCAGCGCCCGCGTAGCTATAGGCGGTGTTTCGCCCCGTGAGATTGGTGGTCTCCCAGCCGATACCGGCAACGGCCGTCAGCGCGGGGGTGAGCTTCAGTTCCTCTCGCGCGCGCAGACCGTAATTCGTCGTCGTGCTGAACAGGTTGCTGGACAGGCTTCCAAGCGTCGCATTTCCGCCCGGCATCACATTGCGGGTATCACTCGAAGCCGTGAGCGTATTGTAGAAGCCGCCAAAATAGGTCGTCGAATCCATCCCGAACAGTTCGCTGCGCCTGACGACGTCGCTCATGTAGTTGTAGGACGGGAAGTCGCCGATCGCGCTCGTCGATCCCGTCGGCTGGCTGATATTGCGGTCGTCGAAGACAAACTGGTTGCGCCAGGTGGTCTGGTTGTCGAAATCGTGCTCCCAGCGGCCACCGACGATGGTGCGGCGGTCGTCGCGCCCGAGGCCCGCCTGGACCGCCGTTTCCTTGTCGGTCCCTGCCGCCGAATTGAAGCCATTGTTGAACAGGGTAACGGTTCCGCATCCCGGCGCGGCCGTCGCTCCGGTAGTGCAGCCCTGCTGGAACGGGTTCTGGTTGAACTGATTGAGCGACGAGCGGATCGGCAGGCGTGTCGTCAGGTCGTTGTTGATGAGCTTCACCGTGAAACGGTCGTCCGGCGTGACCTGCAGCGTGCCGAGGAAATTGACGGTCTGGGTGTTGAACCAGCTGTTCCCGATATAGCCGTCGCCGCGGACGTCACTCGCGAACAGCGAGCCCTCGAAATTGCCGACCTTCTTGCCTGCGGCAAGATAGTTGTTGAGATAGCCGAAGCTGCCGCCCTCGACGCCATACTCGACGCCGTCGATCGTGCCGCCCGGCCGGGTGCGGAAATTCAGCGCGCCGCCGGTCGCGTAATTGCCGTAGAGCGCCGATGACGGCCCGCGGATCACGTCGATCGCGCCATAGGCATGCGGATCGATCAGATCGGTGCGCGACAGACCGTCCGGCTGGGTGACCGGGAATCCGTCATCGAAGATGACGAGGTTGCGGATGCCGAAGCCGTTCCGCGCATTCGATCCGCGGATCGAGATGCCGAAATCACGCGGGCCATTGCCCTGCTTGATCGAGATGCCGGGACTGTCGCGCAACACGTCGGCGACGGAGAACGCCGGCCGATTGTCGAACTGGCTGCGGTCGATGGTGGTCTGGGTCTGGCCCGTGGGCGCCCGGTTCAAGCCGTCGCGGATCGCTGCGAGCGTCTCGCCCGGCCTCGCGCCGCCCGCTGGGGCCGCGGCCACGGTCGGCGCTGTCGCCAACTTGGGTGGCCGCCGGACGGATGCCGCTCGAGCGCGCGGCTTGGGCCCTGCCGGTTTGGCACGCGCCGCCGCCGCGGGCGCCTCGACGGTGACGGAGGGCAGCGCCGTCTGGGCCTTCGCCCAGCAGGTGATTATGGAAAGGGCCGCGCCCAGCATGAGCGCACTGGCCCCGCCGTGCGGTTGAAGCCGAAACATGGATGGTTCCTGACACCGGCTCTTCGGCCGGCTTGTTCAAGGGCACTCGCCGGCGCAGGACGCGCACCGGCAGCGAGAACGTCGTCAGGAAAACAGCGGTGGCGCGCGGGCTTGCGCCGAGAGACCGGCCGGCGAACGATCGCGTTCGCTGGCGAAATCGAGCCATACGATCAGGCGCGGCAGGCGTTCGACGGCCTGGGCGGCAACTTGCGGGTTATCAACCGGCGCACCGGTCTGCAGCACGCTGCATACAGAGCAACAGCCGTCATGGGCGCGGTGACCGGTCTGGTCGCCCTGCCCGGTGCCTGAGTCGGCATTGCCGTGGCAGATGGTGGCGGCCGCGAGCGGATCGGACGCGGCAGGGCTCGCCGCCCAGCAGGCCCCGATCGGTGCAAAAATCTGCACCAACAGGGCAACCAGGACTATGGGCAGAAAATTGTTCAGCCGCCGACGCATCGCAAAACCCATCCGGAACGGAACTAACCACCACAGGTGTCGAAAGTCGAGATCGCGGACACCAGCCGTTTCTTCCGGCCCACGGAAATCACCCAGCGTGACACTTGCGTCACGGCTGCGTCCGGCTGTTTCGGACGTAGCCGTATCTCCTTACCCAGCCACGTGTTTTCGGACCACTTTCGCAACCGGCAGTGGCACCATGCCAATCATTTCGCAAATTGATCGAAATTTGAACAATCGTTGCCGAAAATGGTGACAAGCCCAGAAAGATGGTCTACCAATTCGGCCTCAGGCCAGCCGCGAGGTGTGTCCTGGTGGTCCAAGTCTCGGGAGGAGCCCGACGCGCACAAGCAGCGTCACCCCATTAATCAAGATCAAATCGAATTCTTGGGGCAAATAGGGTCGACACAATTTTTGGAGCAGGGCTTGGAGCCCTGCTCTTTTTTTATGTGATGATCGCAAAGCGCTATGACTCCATCAGCCAATCCAATCGAACGCAGCTTCGAACTCGCAGCCGCGGCTTGCGATGATCTGACGCCGTCCGTTTACCGACGCCTGTTTCGCGAACATCCCGAAGCGCAGGCGATGTTCCGCACCGAAGGCAGCGAGCCGGTGAAGGGCTCGATGCTGTCGCTGACGATACAAGCCATCATCGATTTCGCCGGCGAGCGCCGCGGACATTTTCGCCTGATCGAATCGGAAGTGTTCTCGCACGACGCCTACGGAACACCGCGCGAACTGTTCGTCGCCTTCTTCGCCGTGATTGCGGACGAGCTCCGCGAAATTCTCGGCGAGCAATGGTCCGATGAGATCGATGCTGCGTGGCACAAGTTGCTCCGCGACATCGCGGCCGTCGTGCAGCAGAAACATCTCGTGGACGACAGGGCGTAGCGTCACCGTTCCGATTGTGACACACTCCCTTTATCCGCGGCGCGTGCAACTGACGCCGACGGAGAGAAAAAATGAAGAGGGAGCAAGCAATGTCAGGGATCGACAAGGGGATGGACAAGGCGTCGACGACGCGGCGCGACCTTCTGCAATTGGCGGCGGCCGGTGGAGCTGCGGCAGGATTGTTCGGCGGAATGGGCGTGACGTCTGCGCTCGCAGCCGAAATGGGCCGCTCGGAAAAGCCGCTCAAGGCCGCATTCTCCAACGCCGGACTGCAGGCGACGTGGTGCGCGCAGGGCAAGCAGGCCGCCGAGTTCTGGGGCAAGCTGTTCAATGTCGAAGTGACCTGGTTCGACGGCCAGCTCGACGCCGTCAAGCAGCGCGCCGCGATCGACAACATGGCTTCGCAGAAATGGGATTTCGTCGCGATCCAGGCGTTCGGCATCGGCACGCTGACCCAGCCGGTGCAGAAGATGATCGACGCCGGCACTCCCGTGATCGACATGGACACGCTGATTGCGCCGCTCGACCAGATCAACGTCCACTCGTTCCTCGCGCCCGACAACGAGTTCATGGGCGCATCGGTCACGCAGGCGCTGTGCAACGCGATCGGCGGCAAGGGCAAGGTCATCATGACCCAGGGTGCGCTCGGCCACACCGGCGCGCAGGGCCGCGCCAAGGGCTTCAACACTGTCATCAAGCAGTTCCCGAACATCGAGGTGCTGGATACCCAGCCCGCCGACTGGGACGTCTCCAAGACCGCCCGCCTCTGGGAAACCTATCTGACGAAATATCCGCAGATCGACGCGGCGTTCTTCCACAATGACGACATGGCGCTCGCCGCCTACAACATCATGAAGGCGCGCAACCGCACCAACATCCTGATCGGCGGCGTCGACGCCATGCCGCCGGCGATCCAGGCGGTCAGCGAAGGCCGCATGTTCGCCACCGTCCGCAATCCGTCCTGCCGCATCCATGGCGGCGCGATCGTCGCGGGTGTCGCGGCCGTGGTCGGCGGCGAGAAGAGCGGCCAGGGCATTCCGAAGAATGTCGTGACCGACGGCCCCGTCGTGACCAAGGCCAACGCCGCCGGCATGCAGTGGATGGAGGATCACTTCCTGATCTGAGCGGCCCTCATGTCGCAGGGACGTTCCCCGATCCTCGAGTTGAACCAGATCACGAAGGCCTTCGGCGGTGTCGAAGCCCTTCGTGGGGTCGACTTCGCGCTTCACGCCGGCGAGATCCATGGTCTCGTCGGCGAGAACGGCGCCGGCAAGAGCACGCTGATGAAGATCATCGCCGGCGTGCATCCGGAGTTCTCCGGCCGCTTCATGCTGGACGGCAAGGAGACCCGCTTCCGCTCGACCCGCGACGCGCACGCCGCCGGCATCGGCATGGTGCATCAGGAGCTCAGCGTCGCGCCCGATCTCACGGTCGCCGAGAACGTCTTCCTCGGCAACCAGCCGACCAACCGCCTCGGCGTCGTGCAATGGCGACGGATGGCGCGCGAGGCCGGCGAGCAGCTGTCGCGGTTTGGCATCGACGTCGATCCGATGACGCGGCTCGGCGACCTGCCGATCGGCCTCCAGCAACTGATCGAGATCGCCCGCGTGCTGTTTTCCGGCGCGCGCATCATCATCCTGGACGAGCCGACCTCCGCCCTCTCTCCGCCCGAGGTCGAACGCCTGTTCACGACGCTGCATAGGCTCCGCGACGAAGGCACCAGCATCGTCTTCATCTCGCATTTCATCGAGGACATCCTGCGCGTCTCCGACGTCGTGACCGTGTTCCGCAATGGACGGAAGATCGCCGAGACCGCGTCTGCCGACACCACCAAGGGCGCCCTGATCGAGGCCATGATCGGCCGCGGCGGCGAGGCGCTGGAGCACAGCTACACTGACGACCTGATGCTCCCGCAATCGAATGGCGGCGCAGTGGTGCTGAAGGTCGATCAACTCTCGCTCGGCCGCAGCCTGAATGACGTCTCGTTCGAGGTCCGCTCCGGCGAGGTGCTCGGCATCTACGGCTTCATGGGCTGCGGACAATTGGAGCTGTCGCGCATCCTGTTCGGCAAGCTGAGGCCGGACGGCGGCACGCTTGCGGTTGATGGCTCGGCCAAAACCTTCCGCAGCACCGCGGCGGCGCGGCGCGCCGGCGTCGCGCTGGTGCCGGAAAGCCGCCGCGCCATGCTGTTCCACCAGGAGCCGGTCTACAAGAACATCTCGATCAGCGTCCTCGAGCGGATCTCGGCGCTGCTGCTCAGGCCGATGCGTGAGCGTGCGATCGCGCAGCGCCAGGTCGAGCAATTGCAGATCCGGCCGCCGGTCGTCGGCCTCGACCTCGGCATGCTCTCGGGCGGCAACCAGCAGAAGGTGGCGCTGGCGAAGTGGCTGACCTATCCGCCGCGTTTGCTGGTGCTGTGCGAGCCGACCCGCGGCATGGATGTCGGCGCCAAGAACGACGTGATCAACATCGTGCGCGATCTCCGCGCCAAGGGACTGGCGATCATCGTGCTGTCGACCGAGCCGGAGACGGTGCTGTCGCTGGCCGACCGGATCCTGGTGCTGAAGCGCGGCGCGGTGGTGCGCGAATTCGCTGGCGAGGCGGTCAGCAAGGACCGCCTGCTGGAAGCGGCTTAGAGCATGGTCCGGAAAAGTGCGAAGCGATTTTCCGATTAGACCATGCTCAAATAACTGGAGAAAGCGCGATGACCAAGTCATCGCGCTTGATGGAGTGGGATAATGGCAAGCAGCGATAGCGCGACGAGCCCCGCCGATCACAAGCGGCCGCGCGGGCTGGGGCCGTTCCTGCGCTCGCAGATGCGCAACATCGCACCGTTCCTGACGCTGATCTTCCTCAGCGCCTTCTTCGCGATCGCGAGCCCGTCGTTTGCGACCATCGACAATCTCGGCAACATCCTCACCCAGGTGTCCGTCACCGGCATCATCGCCGTCGGCCTCACCTTCGTGATCCTGTGCGCCGAGATCGATCTGTCGATCGCCAGCATCGCCAATGTCACCGGCATTGCGGTGGCGTACTTCACGCTGCAGGAATCCTACGTCAACATCGCCAACGTCCCGATGCCCGGCTTCGCCGCGATCCTGCTGGCGCTGGTGCTGTGCGCGCTGCTCGGCCTCGTCAACGCGCTCGGGCTGACGGTGATTGGCATACCCTCCTTCATCATGACGCTGGCCATGATGCAGATCGCGGCCGGCGTCTCCGCGCTGCTGGTGCGCGGACAGATCGCCTACAAGGTGCCGGGCCTGATCACGACGCTTGGCTCGGGCTCGATCGGCGGCATCCCCTGGATCGTGATCGTCGCCGCCGTGATGCTGCTCGGCGGCCATCTGGTGCTGACCTACACCCGGTTCGGCCGCTACGTCTACATGGTCGGCGGCAACCGCGAGGCCGCGGAATTTGCCGGCCTCAACGTCAAGCTCATCCTCGGCAGCGTGATGGTGATCTCGGCGGTGTGCTCGGGGATCGGCGGCATGCTCGGCGTCGCGCATTTCGGCAGCGCGCAGCAGAACGAGTTCGACACCTATCTCTTGGATTCGATCGCAGCCGTGGTGGTCGGTGGCACCAGCCTGTTCGGCGGCCGCGGCGGCATCGGCAACACCATCGTCGGCCTGTTCGTGCTCGGCGTGCTCAACAACGGCCTCGACCATGTCAATATCGACAGCTTCCTGAAGATCCTGATCCGCGGCCTGATCCTGCTCGCCGCGCTGATCATCAACGTCTATGCGCAGCGGCTGCGGGAGCGGACGGCGGAGTAGGCGCGCGGCGTCGGTTTGTCCGACTTCGTCAGTGCATGCGCGATGAGGTTGCACGCGCCCTCTCCGCTTGTCGTCCCTGCGAAAGCAGGGACCCATAACCACAGGCTCGTGTTGTTGAAGCGAGTTGTGGCCGCAGCCCTGCAAGCCAAATCGCATTTGTGGTTATGGGTCCCGGCTCAAGGCCGGGACGACACTGAATTTGTTGCACGGTCAGTGAGACATACGTCTTCATTCTCGCGGCGCCTTTCGCCCGAGTTTTGCATCTCGTTCCGCCCTCTCCTTGAACGGAGGGCGCAGGGAAAGCCGGGTGCCGATCGCACTCATGGGCCCCGAGCAAAAGGTAGAAAGCTCGGGGGTAGGACCACAGGTGTAACCGGAGCAATCCGGCTTTCCCTGCGCGATGGTTTTACGGCTTACTTCGTGCTCTCCCCGGCGAGACTGGGCTTGTTTGTCACCGCCTGCGCAACACGCGTTCGCATCTTGCGAGAGGACACCTGCCGCTAGCTAGGGCGTCAGGACCACACGACTTCGCCGTCCGCTTCATGCGCACTCGTCAGTTGCGCACCAAAGCGTCCACCGCATCTCACCGCACACCCGTGACGATCGCGAAGCGCCCCTCGATCGGGTGAAACGGCTGGATTCATAGCACTGAGTTGCGCTTCTGATAAAGCGAAATATTTTTGCTGCGGGGGCTTGCGCCGTCGGGCAACTCAGTGGCATGGGCACCTTCGGCGTACCAGGGCCCGGACGCCATAAAAACGTGCGGTGCCGACGGCTCGCCCGAGTCCGCTGTCCCCTCTAAAGCCGACGGATTGTTGCATAGCACCGAAACGACGCGATGGGGCCACAAGCGGCCATCAGCGACCTCCAAAGATGCAATGCTTTCGCCTCTGACAATTACCACTCCGGAGGCCGTATCGTCGGCCCGATGTCCCCAGGACCCGGCAGGCCCGGAGTCGGCGGTTGCGGCCCGTTCGGAGGCGGAAGCAAATTACCCCAGTCCGTTCGCGCACGCATCTGGTCAACCGTTGCCGTGCTGACGAAGTTGCCACCCTCACGTATCTGCCACCCGCCCCCGAGCGCCCGAAACACCGCAGTGAGGCCAAGCGGAACGTTGGCCGAGGCGCCGGCCAGGCTGTTCTGCGCTTGAAGGAGATTCTGTTCAGCGGTCAGTACGGTGGTAAATGACGTCGCGCCCTGCTCATACTGCTCAAGTGCGATCCTGAGGGCACCATTTGCCGCCTCAACGCTGCGGCGGAGATACGCGGCCTGGTTCCGGGATTGCAGATATGTTGCAAGACCGTTGTCCACCTCCTGCTGGGCACTCAACACGATGTTCTGATAGTCGATCAGCAATTGCTGGAGCTTGGCATCCTGCAAACGAATGTTGTTGGTGATTTGCCCGTAGTTGAGGAGATTCCATTGAAACGACGGGCCCGCAGCATACGCCACGCCCTTCCAACTGACGACCTGACCAAGGTTATGGCCATTGGCGGTGCTGGCCGAGCCGCCGAATGTGCCCGTAATGCTGATTGCCGGATAGAGTTGCGTCGTGGCGATTCCAATCTGCGCACTCTGCGCCAGCGCGGCGAGTTCGGCGGCGCGGACGTCCGGTCTCCGGCGCAGCAGATCCGCAGGTATGCCAACAACGACGGAGGCGGGCGGCAACGGTATCCTGCCGACTGATCGTGAAAGCAACATGCCGAGCGACTGCGGCGGAACGCCGAGCAGGACGCAGAGCGCGTTTTGTCCCTGCCGCAATTGTATCGTCAACTGGGGTATTGCCGCACGAGTCTGTTCGAGGACGTTCGTCGCCTGGAAAACATCAAGCTCCGACGTCCCGCCGCCCGTGAACTTTGCCTTTGCGATACTAAGGGCCTGCTCCTGCCTGCGGACATTTGCCCGTGCAATTCCGATCAGCTGCTCTGTGGTGCGGATACCGATATAGGTTGCGGTCACATCGGCCAGGAGCGAGACCAGAACGCCGTCGTAGTTCGCAATCGACGCCAGATACGCACCGTCGGCGGATTCGACACCGCGGCGAAACTTGCCCCAAAAATCCAGCTCCCAGGCTGCTTGCGCAGCCAACGCATCGGTCCAGAAGTACTGAGGTGTCGCATTTGGACCCGCCAGCGGTGTCGCGGCGCTGGTTCGGTTGTAGATGACCGAACCGACGCCCTGCTGCACCTGCGGATAGGTTATGCCGACGGCTATTCCCAGCACCGCACGTGCTTGCAGCACCCGAGTCCCTGCGCTCTCCAACGTCAGATTCTGGGCGTACGCAATCTGGATCAGCCTGTTGAGGGACGGGTCACGGAAGGTCGTCCACCAATGTTCGTACTCACGCGGGCCGGACTTAACCGAGCGATTGTCTGCGCCACGAAACTTTTCGGCAACCGGAGCGACAGGCGCTGTAAAATCCGGCCCGATCGTACATGCCATGGTCGGCAGGAGAAGCGTAGCAACAAGCAACCAATCAGTTGACCAACCAAGCGCGGCGCCGACATTGTGCCGCACAAACGGTGATTGGTACTGCGTCTCCAAGGCTTTCGCTCCCAACGCACGTACTCCCAACTGGATTGTATCCCTTCGTCCTTGATCTGCACGCTACGATGGCGGCTTTTCCACAGAGGGCATGACGTACAACAACCATTTCTTCATCCGGATCGTGACCTTCGAAATAACGTGCGTGGCCTTGCCCTTCTGCGTGTAGATCGCCGCCGATCCGCCTGACCCGATGGACAGCTTGCGGGCTACGGCATCGTCGGTGAAATTGATCCGTACTGCATAAAGCCCGTCAGATCCGATCCGGGCCGCGTTCGGGATTGTGCCGCTGGTTGTGAATTGCCCTCCCCCGGTTGCCGGGATCACATAGTCCACTTTTCCAAAGAACAGGCGGCCGGGATATGGGTTAAGCACCATTTCCACATCATCGCCCGGCTCCACATTCGAGAGCCAATTCTGGGGAAACACAGCGGCGACGGCGGTATCGGACACGTTGACGAATGTTCCCGCCGCAGCAAGCGGCATCGGCACAAGCATGGTGCCGATCTGCACCTGCCAATTCGTGACGTATCCATCAGCCGGCGCCGTCATCTTGCACTGTGCGAGGTTAAAGCGCGCGTCGTCCAATTGAGCTTCGATGGCAGGAACATTGCTCTGGGCCGTCTGCAAGGCCGCGGCCGCCTGTTGAGCCGAGGCTTGCGCTTGCGCGAGACCCGCTTCAGCCTGCTGAACGGCGGCGTCCGCCTCCTGACGTTCTTGCGCCGCCTTGGCTACATTGAGCTGGCTAATGGCAGCTTTGTCCGCACGCTGAATGTTGAGGGCGATTTGTTCCTGGGTCTTGGCCAGTTCGTCCGCGGCCTTCGCCTTCGCGAGGATGGCCTGCGCATTCGGTATGGCCGTTTTTGCGGTCGTCAGCGCGGCTTCGGCCTGCAATACGTTCGCCTTCGACGCGGCCAACTGCGCCTCGACCTGGTTCACCGTGTACTGGTACGGCGCCGGGTCAATTTCCAGCAGCAAGTCACCTTTCTTCACCCGTTGATTTGCCTCGGCGTGGATCGTCTTGACCTGCCCTTTGACATAAGGAACGAGCTGCACCACGTACTGGCTGGTCACCATCTTGTCCGTAATCGGTGCCGACTGCGTCCAGACCACCACGACGCCACCGATCATGAATACGCCCGCGACGATCAAGGCCGCGATGATATAGGCCGTGGGCTTGATGCGCAGGACCTTGAACAGCACGAGAACGATCGCAACGTAGACGATGATCAGCATTGCGATCACGGTCGCATCTCCTTGTCCCCTGAGAGCTGACGCGATGCGGTCGCACCGTCACCCGTGTCGGGTGCTACGCCGTGGGGCTGGAAATCGCTTTTTGCTGATTTAACTCCGAACGGCGTAGTGAACGCCCATATGAACGCAACCGGCCATAGCAAGCCGCCTGTCGCGATCCCGACCCAGCTCATGGCATTGATTGCACTGGCCTGCGGATGATTCCATTTGCGCGCGAGTTGACCCGGAAGTTTGCCCAGATTGACGACAATGATGACGCCAGCAAAAATCAGAACCGCGAACACGACAAACGCGAACGCATCCAAAGCGCCGAATGAAGAATCCACTGCCGACACTCCCTTCTATGCGCGATGATATTTCGCGCAGGGCTTTCGAAGCGGGCCGGAACGATTTCTTAGCGAAGAAGAATAAGTCGTGGCGTTGGGTCCGACACGAATCGCCACGACTTATCGCGCTCAGTCTCTCGCTTTTTCAAGCGCGTGCCGCATCAGCTTTTGTTCATCACTTGACATCTGTACGGGACCAAGTTTGTAAGTGAGCTTGTCGATCTTGCCGGTGAAGCGGAAAGGAAGTTTGTAACTGTCGTCCACCGTCGTGCGGGTGTCGCTCCCGATGTCAAACGTTTCGTCGATGGCCATAAGAAACGGAATCGTGTGCGGGATCGTCTTTGCGGCCACCAGCTTGCCATCGGCCGTCAGTACACCGGTGCCACCCTTGCCCGGGCCGGGTCCGTTGTACTTGAAGTCGAATACTATCGTGTGCTTGCCGGGTTTGAGGGCATCGCTAAACAAGTCGCGACCACCAATGCCGCCTTCCCAGCGGTACCGTTCGAGATCGAGCAGGTTATAGACGAAGACTGGTTTGCCTTTGAGCAAGTAGAGGGCGTATCCGCCAAAGCGACCGCCAAGAGTGGCGATCATTCCCTCCGCGCCGCCTTGAGGAACAGTAACCTCAGCGGTGATGGTGTAATCCTTATTGAGGATGCTCGGAGCGCTACTGTCGGGGATTCCAGCAATCTCACCAGAATAGGTGAAAACCGTTCGCCCTGCAGTCGCGCTCGGGCGCGGTGTCACAATGCGGGGCAGCACCGAGTTGTCCAGCGGAAAGACCTGGTATTTCGCCGCCTCCGACAGGAACAACGCTTGCAACTCCTTTAGCTTGTCGGGATTCTTGGCTGCGAGGTCGTTGTTTTGCGAGTAGTCGTCAGCGATGTTGTAGAGTTCCCATTTGTAGTCGTTAATCTCAGGCAGCTTGGCCGTTCCCAAGAGCCAAGGCGGCTCGGGGGGCGTTGTGCAAGCGTACCAACCATCGTGGTAGATTCCACGGTTCGCGAACATTTCGAAATACTGCGTGTCGCGCTTCGAGAGTGCGTTGGCGTTGGCCTTGTCGAACGTATAGGCCATGCTCACGCCTTCGATGGGCTTTTGCGTGATGCCATTGACCGTGGCGGGAGCCTGGATGCCCGCGGCTTCGAGGATCGTCGGCACGATGTCGATCATGTGATGGAATTGGGTGCGGATGCCACCAGCGTCCGTGATGTGGCCGGGCCATGAGATGACCATGCCTTGCCGGGTGCCGCCGAAGTGCGATGCCACCTGCTTGGTCCATTTGAACGGGGTATCGAAGGCCCACGACCACGCCACCGACATATGCGGGTAAGTCTTGTCGGAGCCCCAATTCTCGTAATGCAGCATCAGCTCGGCTTCGGGCAGCTGCAAAATGCCGTTGTAGGCGGTCATCTGGTTCGGCGTGCCCTCAAGCGTGCCTTCGGCGCTCGTGCCGTTGTCGCCGCTGATGTAGATGATCAGCGTGTTGTCGAGTTTGCCCATGTCCTCGACCGCCTGGATGACGCGGCCGATTTCGTAGTCGGTATACGCCGCATAGCCGGCAAACACCTCGGCTTCGCGCGCGTATAATTTCTTTCGGATGAATGAGAGCGAGTCCCACTTCGGCAGGGTATCCGGCCAAGCGGTGAGCTGGGTGTTCGCCGGGATCACCCCGAGGCGCTTCTGGTTGGCGAAGATCTGCTCGCGCAACTTCTCCCAGCCCATGTCGAACTTGCCCTTGAACTTGTCGATCCATTCCTTCTTCGGCTGATGCGGCGAATGCGTGCCGCCGGGCACGTAGTAGAGGAAGAACGGCTTGTCGGGTGCGGCCGCGTTCAGTCCGTTCATGTAGTTGATGGCATCATCCGCCATGTCGGTTATGAGGTTGTAGCCGGTCTTGCCGATCCACGGAAAAATCTGGGTCGTGTTCTTATAAAGATACGGCGTCCACTGGTCGGTCTCGCCGCCCATGAAGCCGTAGAAGTATTGGAAGCCCATGCCGACCGGCCATTGGTCGAATGGCCCCGCCGCGCTGTAAAGATAGGTGGGAGTGTTGTGGTTCTTGCCAAACCACGACGTGGCATATCCGTTGTCGCGAAGAATAGTTCCGATCGTGGCGCTCTCGGGGCCGATTACGGAATCGTAGCCCGGATAGCCGGTGGACATTTCACCGATGACACCGTAGCCGACCGAATGGTGGTTGCGGCCAGTGATGAGCGCTGCCCGCGTCGGCGAGCAGAGCGCTGTCGAATGAAACTGCGTATAACGCAGACCCGCCTTGGCGACGCGATCCATGTTCGGCGTCGGGATCACCCCACCGAAGGTGCCGGACACGCCATAACCCTGGTCGTCAGTCATGATCAACAGGACGTTCGGCGCACCCTTGGGCGGCACGACGGACGGTGGCCAGTATGGCTTGGAGGCCGTGGCATCTTCCTTGATCACGCCGCCGAACTTAGGTGGCTCCGGCGGAAGCTGCTTGCCATCGATGGTTGTCGTGGCGCTCGGCGAACCCGGCGCGCCGGTGGTTTGCTGCGCGAGGCTGGTTGTCCCCAGCGCGCACAGCAAATAAGCGGCGGTGAGGGTGGTGCCGCAAAGCAGCAAGTTGCGGCGGTTTTGTAAGCGGCCTTCCGGCTTTGAACTATCGTCATCGTGACGAGTACCGGTCATTGAAAGCTCCCTCTTGGAGACGACAGAACCCATGGACGCCTATCCGAGACACAAAGCCGCAACGCTTAAGTTGATCTAGATCAACCTACCGCCCACGGGTCCGAAACGTCGGGTTCGGGTCTTGAGCGGAAGTTGTGCCCCTCCCCGCCCGCGTCCGTTCGTACCCTGAAAGCAGACGTCGAGGCGGCCGGGCCGAAGGTCCGCACATGGCCACTTCCGAACTCATGCGCCGTAGCAGTTGCGCTAAAATTTCCGAAGAAGCCCGGCCGAGTCAGCGCTATCCTCTGGTGGACGGCGGAGGGTTACTCTTTTGTCAGCGTCTACGGCACATCGCGAGATAACTGGGAGGATTGGCTGGAAAATCGCCGTTGCAGTCGGACTTGCTCTCAGTCAGGCCGCGGTAGCAGCACCGCCCGATAGCCCAAATCCCGCGCTTGCCCCATGGTTTGAGAGCCTGAAGCAACCAGGCACCGGTGCGTCGTGCTGCTCGATTGCGGATTGCCGAACGGTAGAGTTCCGACAGGACCGCGACGGCTACGAGGTATTGATCGATGATCGCTGGAAGATGTCGGCTCCATTCTGGCTGCGGGTCCCACCGAACAGGATCATCGACAGAACCGACAACCCGACGAACCGCGCCGTGGTCTGCTTCACGCCTGAGGCCGGCATTCTCTGTTTCGTGCGTCCGGCCGAAAGTTAGGTCTCTCCTCCGCGCAAGTCCCTGTGGGACGGAGATGGTGGGTTACGCTTCGCTAACCCACCCTACGCGCTATCTGGCAAAAGCGGGCTGCCAGTGGCGCAGTTCGCGTGCTGCGTAAGTGACTGCGCCGATCGTCGTGTAGGACCCGGCCTCCAGCATCATGCCGCGTGCGAGCTTGAGGGCCCGTGCCTCGCAGATCGCGCGCTGCTTCTCGTCCGCGATCCACTCGAAATCGATGTTGTGCGCGAGGCCGAGGATTCGCCGGATGGTCTTGGCCGCGGCGAAGCCGACCGTGTCCCGGAACAGCCGCGCCATGTAGGCCTGCCGCTCGGCCTCCAGCCGCGCGGCGCCCGCCTCGCCCGTAAACAGCGACAACGGATAGCCGTCGCCATCAGCCTCGCTGCCCCACAGCGCGAGAAATTTTCGGGAGAACCCGGTCCAGACGCCCTCGATGGTTTCCAGCAGCCACGCTTCGAACGAGGCGCGCTCGCCTTGTGTGCGCTCGTGCCCTGCGGAGGCCAGATAGGCCATCAGGAGGTTACCGATGACGGCGCCGATGTCGAACCCCATCGGGCCGTAGAAGGCGAACTCGGGGTCGATCACCTTGGTCTCGCTCTCGGTGACCATGATCGAGCCGGTGTGCAGGTCGCCGTGCAGCAGCGCCTCCGGGCTCGCCATGAATTTCAGCTTGAGCCTGGAGATCGCGACATGCAGGTCGAGATCCTCGCGGAACGCCGCGGCGGTCGCGTCGAGATAAGGCGCGGTCCAGCGGTTCTGCTCGGCGATCCGGTAGGGATCGGTGAAGATCAGATCCTCGGTGATCTTGCAGAGCGCATGGTTGCCGGCGAAATCGGCGATCCCCTGCTTCTTCGCCGCGGCCGACAACGCCAGATCGGACGAGAAGAACAGCGTCTGCGCCAGATATCATCGACAAAGCGCGGATAGCGCGTGGCCTCGATCAAGCCCTTGCGCATGATGATGTGCGGCTCGAGCAGCTCCATCGCGGTGAGCGCAAGCTCCGCATCGTGATGCAGCACGGCCGGCACAAGCTCCGACGCCAGCCGCGCCTGATGCACCAGCGCCATGTGTTCGTAGTGCGCGCGCGAGAGCGGCAGCGGCCAGCTCTCGCCGACCAGCCGTACATAGGGCAGCGCCTGCTTGACGGCGATGCCGCCGGTCCTGCCCTTGACGATGAAGACGAGGTTGAGATTGCCGTCGCCGACCTCGCTGATCGACCAGTCGGCCGGGGCGCCGCCAAGTTGCGTGACGATGGCAGGAACTCCGGCCAGATAGTCCCGGAGGTCAGCTTCCCGCAGGATTCGATACTGGCTGGCCCCGGAGGAGCCTGGTTGCGCCTGCAGGTTCATCTGGTCGCCTCCTCCCACATCGGCCTTTTTGAGCATAATCTTTTCGGAAAACCGCTACGCACTTTTCCGGATCATGCTTTGGGGCGAGGTTGATCCTCACTCCCGTTCCAGGAAGCTCGAGCCGATGTCGGCCTTCTTCCTGATCGGATCATAGTCGCAATAGACGCTGTCGGCGACCAGCGTGTAACTCGCGCTGACGGCGCTCTTCTCGACCTTCACCGAATGCAGTCCGATCACCGCGGTGGACTGTCCGCCGTTCCACTTGAACGGTGTCGTGCTCTGGGTCCTCTCGCAGGCCGCCACCGCGTCCGCGAATACCGAACTTTCGACGAAGGCCTGCACCGTCTGCAGCCGTTTCAACGTCTTCCAGTTGAGATAGAACGATCCGGCGAGGCCGGCGGCGAGCAACACGAAAAGTACGATCGCGATCCGCTGGAAATTCATTCGCCTCCCCTAACTGGCTCTTTGTTTGGAGCATGATCTTTTCGGAAAACCGCTGGGCACTCTTCCGGATCATGCTCCAGCTTCTAGAACGGCATCCCCATCAATTTCGACAGCCGCTCGATCGAGAGATAGCCGGCGTAATAGGCCCACATCGCGATCGCGAAGATCACGGCCGAGATCACCGTGGTCCACAACAGCTTGCGGCCCATCCGCGCCATGATCGGCGCGCCGGGATCGGTGCCGGGCGCGCCGACGCCGTCCTCATGCTGGCTGCGCACGCCGAAAGGCAGCGTCAGGAACAGCACGAGCCACCAAAGGACGAAGTAGATCGCAAGCCCGGTGGAGATCTGGTACGCCATTTGGCCTCAAGCCTGTTCGATCTCGACCAAGGCGCCGGAAAAGTCCTTGGGGTGGAAGAACAGCACCGGCTTGCCGTGCGCGCCGATCTTCGGCTGGCCGTCGCCGAGCACCCGTGCGCCCTCGGCAATCATGCGGTCGCGGGCCGCGATGATGTCGGGCACGTCGTAGCAGACATGGTGGATGCCGCCGTCGACGTTGCGCTCGACAAATTTTGCGATCGGCGAGGCCTCGCCGAGCGGCTCGATGAACTCGATCTTGGTGTTGGGCAGCGTCACGAACACGGTGATGACGCCATGCTCCGGCAGCGGCACCGCATCGGAAATCTCGGCATTGAAGGCGGTGCCGTAGATCTTCGCGGCCTGTTTGGCGTCCTTGACCGCGATCGCGACATGATTGAGCCGGCCCAGCATGATCCTCTCCCTTGTCGTTACGCGCGCCTCGAAAGGATGCTGCGCGTCAAACCGTCAGAACGTGCACGATGCAGATCGGCTTCTTGCCCCACTGCTCGTTCAGCGCGGCCCGCACCGCGCGGCGCACCGATTCCCCGAGCGCGTCCGGATCGCGCCGCCGCGGCTTCGGCAGGCCCTCGATCGTCGATACCACCACATCGAACACGATGTCGTCGAGCAGCTCGCCCGCGGCATTGTTCTCCGGCATGCCGACGAGATCAACCTCGGGATCGTCGACGAGCTCGCCCTGCGCCGTCATGGCAATGGCGACGAAGGCGCAGCCGGCAAAGCCCATCCGCCGCCGCTCCACCACGGCACGCGACTTGGAATCCTCAAGGATGGTTCCATCCTTGTAGAGCCGCCCGGCCGGCACTTCGCCGATGATGCCGGGGTCGCCGGGCCCGAGCTTGACCAGGTCGCCGTTGCGGCAGGTCAGGACCTTGGGGACGCCGGCGGCGCGCGCCAGCTTGGCGTGCTCGGCGAGATGCAGCGCCTCGCCATGCACGGGGATCAAAAGCTGCGGCCGCACCCAGGAGATCATGTCGCGCAACTCGTCGCGGCGCGGATGGCCGGAGACATGCACCAGATGCTCGCGGTCGGTGATGACCTCGACGCCTTGCGTCACCAGCCCGTTGATGATGCCGCCGACCGCCTTCTCGTTGCCGGGAATGGTGCGGGAGGAGAAGATCACGGTGTCGCCTTTGTTCAGGGTCACCTGCGGATGGTCGTCATTGGCGATCCGTGCCAGCGCCGCGCGCGGCTCGCCCTGGCTGCCGGTGCACAGCGCCAGCACCTTGTCGGCCGGGAAATGGCCGTAGACGTCGGTGCTGCGGAACTTGTGCGAGCCGTCGAGATAGCCGCATTCGCGCGCGACCTGCACCACACGCTCCATCGCGCGGCCGACCACCACGACCTCGCGATCGGCGGCGATTGCGGCGTCCACCACGGCCCGGACGCGAGCGACATTGGAGGCGAAGGTCGTGACGGCGACCCGGCCCTTGGCCGCCTTGACCAGCTTCTTGATCGTGGCGGCCACCTCGGTCTCCGACGGCGAACGCCCGTCGCGCACCGCGTTGGTGGAATCGCCGACCAGCGCCAGCACGCCTTCGTCGCCGAGCTCGCGCAGCCGCCGCTCGTCGGTCGGCAGGCCGATCACCGGGGTCGGATCGATCTTCCAGTCGCCGGTGTGCAGCACGGTGCCGACATCTGTCCTGATCGCCAGCGCGTGCGATTCCGGAATCGAATGCGCGACCGGGATGAACTCGACATTGAACGGGCCGATATCGACCTTGCCGCCCGACGGGATCACAGTGATCGGGATTTTGGGCGGATTGCGCTCGGCTGCGCATTTGGCTTCGAATAGCGCAGCGCTGAACTGCGTCGCGTAGATCTTGCAGCCGAGTTTTGGCCAGAGATCGATGATCGCGCCGAAATGGTCCTCATGCGCGTGCGTCAGCACGAGCCCCATCAGATTGTTGCGCTCTTTCTCGAGGAAGCGGACATCCGGCATGATCAGGTCGATGCCCGGCAGATGCTCCTCATCACCGAAGGAGACGCCGAGATCGACCGCGAGGAATGAGCGCTGCTGGCGGTTGCCGAGGCCATAGACCGACAGGTTCATGCCGATCTCGCCGACGCCGCCGAGCGGCGCAAAGGTGAGTTCGTCCGGACGCGCCATCAGTTAACCCTCACCGAGGCCGCTGTGCCGAAATAGACCTCGCCGGCGGTCACCGGCATGCGCTCGCCATCAGCGGTGCGGACGATCAAGCAGCCGGTCTCGTCGATGGTGTCGAAGATGCCCTCGACCGTCGCGGTGCCGGTCTGCACCGCGACCCTCTCGCCGAGGCCGGCGGCACGCTCCAGCCACAGCCGGCGGATTTCAGGGAAGCCGCGGCCGTCATCCCAGATGCCGCGATACTCGACCCAGGCGTCCGACAATGCGGCAAACAGCTCTTCCGCACCGATCTGGATGCCGAGCGCGGCAAGCGAGACTGCAGGTGTCGGCGTCCCCTCGGGCGCGGCGACGACATTGGTACCGATGCCGACGACGACCGCCAGCCGGTGACCGACCGCCTCGGCTTCCAGCAGGATGCCCGACAGCTTCTTGCCGTTGGCCAGGACGTCGTTCGGCCATTTCAGGGTGTATTTCGGGCTGTCCGGCCCAAGCCGCAGCGCCGCCTCGATACTGACCTTCTGCAGCGCGGCTTCGAGCGACAGGCCGGCGGCGAAGCCAAGCGTGGCAGCGACGGCCGGCTGAACGTCGGTCACCTCGAGGATGCTGCTGGCGAGATTGCCGCGCGGCGCGACCCAGACCCGCTGGCGCCGGCCGCGGCCCGCGGTCTGCTCAGGCGTCACGAACCACATCGGCCCGCGCTCGCCGTCACGGGCGCGCAGCATCGCCTCGGCATTGGTCGAGCCGATCTGGTCGAAGGCGGCGAGCCGGTAGCCCGCCGCTATGGCTCGGGGTCCGAGCGTGAATGTCATGTCGGAGTTATGCGCAGGATTGGTTCCGAAAGCCAGCATCCTGTTTTCGGAACCATGCGCGCTAGAACAACGACTTCGCCGCCGCCGTTGCCACGCTGACCAGCGGGCCCGGATAGGCGAAGAAGAAGATGTTGAAGATGCCTGCGACCGCCAGCACGGTGCGCAGCTCGACGCGGACCGGGTCGAGCTTGCCGAGCGGCTGGTCGAAATACATCACCTTGACGATCGACAGATAGTAGAAGGCGCCCACCACGCTGGTCAGCACGCCGATCACCGCGAGCGTGAACAGATTGGCCTTGATGGCTGCGACGAACACGTACCATTTGCCGAAGAAGCCCGCGAGCGGCGGAACGCCGGCCAGCGAGAACAGCAGCATCGCGAAGACGAAAGCGATCAGCGGGTTGGTGCGGGACAGGCCGGCAAAATCGCTGATCTGCTCCAGCGCCTGGCCATTCCGCTTCATGGCCAGGATGATCGAGAAGGTGCCGAGCGTCATCGCGACATAAATCGCGATGTAGATCAGGACGCCCTGCGCCCCCTCGACCGTGCCGGAGGCCAGGCCAACCAGCGCAAACCCCATATGGCCGATCGAGGAATAGGCCATCAGCCGCTTGATGTTGCTCTGTCCGATCGCCGCAAACGAACCCAGCGCCATCGAGGCGATCGCCACGAACACCAGGATCTGCTGCCACTGGGTGACGATGCCGGGGAACGCGGTCAGCGTCGCCCGGGTGAACACGGCGAGTGCTGCGACCTTCGGGGCGGAGGCGAAGAAGGCGGTCACCGGGGTCGGCGCGCCCTCATAGACGTCGGGCGTCCACATGTGGAACGGCACCGCCGAGACCTTGAAGCAGAGGCCGGCGAGCAGGAACACCAGGCCGAACACGATGCCGATGCTCCCCGTGGTCGCAGCCGCCGCGATGCCGGCGAAGCTGACGGTCCCGGTGAAGCCGTAGATCAGCGAGGCGCCATAGAGCAGCATGCCGGACGACAGCGCGCCGAGCACGAAATACTTCAGGCCGGCCTCGCTCGACTTGGCATTGTCGCGCTGGCTGGCGGCGACGACGTAGAGCGCAAGGCTCATCAGCTCGAGGCCGAGATAGAGCGAGATCAGGTCGCCGGCCGAGATCAGCACCATCATGCCGAGCGTCGACAGCAGCACCAGGATCGAGAACTCGAAGTTGCGGCTCGACGGCTGGGACAGGTACTCGGTCGACAGGATCAGCGTCGCTGCGGAAGCGATTAAAGCGAGGATCTTCAGGAAGCGGGCGAAGTCGTCGACGATGAAGCTGCCGCCGAAGGTCACGAGCTTGCCGGCCGGCAGCCAGAGCTCCAGCACGCCGGTCAGGACCAAGAGGCACACTGCAAGCGCCGTGATCAGCCGCGTCGTCCCCTGCCCGCGATAGGCTCCGATCATCAACAGCACCATGGCGCCGACTGCGAGCACCAGCTCGGGCAGCACCGGCTGCAACTGATAACCTGCACTGGAAAAGCTCATGGGCTAAGGCCTTACTGCGTAACCAGCGCGGCTGCCTTCACGGCAGTCACTGCGGTGTTGTAATTGTTGACGAGCTGCTGCACCGAGGCCGCCGACATGTCGAGCACAGGCTTCGGATAGACGCCGAACAGGATGGTCAGCGCGATCAGCGGGAACAGCGTCACGCATTCGCGGAAGGTCAGATCCTTGATCGACATCAGCGACGGCTTGACCAGCGCGCCGAACACCACCTTGCGGTAGAGCCAGAGCGCATAGCAGGCCGACAGGATCACGCCGGTGGTGGCGAAGAACGCGGTCGGCAGCGATATCTTGAAGGTGCCGAGCAGCGTCATGAACTCGCCGACGAATCCGCTCGTGCCGGGCAGACCGACATTGGCCATGGTGAAGACCATGAATGTCATCGCATAGAGCGGCATCCGGTTGACGAGGCCGCCATAGGCGGCGATCTCGCGGGTGTGCATGCGGTCGTAGACGATGCCGACGCAGAGGAACAGCGCGCCGGAGACGATGCCGTGCGAGATCATCTGGAACATGCCGCCGGCGACGCCCTGCGTCGTCACCGCGAAGATGCCCATGGTGACGAAGCCCATATGCGCGACCGAGGAGTACGCGATCAGCTTCTTCATGTCCTCCTGCATCATCGCCACCAGCGAGGTGTAGATGATGGCGATAACGGACAGTGTGAACACGAACGGCGCGAAGTCGTGCGAGGCCAACGGGAACATCGGCAGCGAGAAGCGCAGGAAGCCGTAGCCGCCCATCTTCAGGAGGATCGCGGCCAGGATCACCGAGCCTGCCGTCGGCGCCTCGACATGCGCGTCAGGCAGCCAGGTGTGCACCGGCCACATCGGCATCTTCACCGCGAACGAGGCGAAGAATGCCAGCCACGCCCAGGTCTGCAGCGACCGCGGCACCGCGGTGTGCATCAGGGTCGGGATGTCGGTGGTGCCGGCGTTCCAGTACAGCGCCATGATGGCGAGCAGCATCAGCACTGAGCCGAGGAAGGTGTAGAGGAAGAACTTGAACGAGGCGTAGACCCGGCGCGGGCCGCCCCAGACGCCGATGATCAGGAACATCGGGATCAGGCCGCCCTCGAAGAACAGGTAGAACAGCACGAGGTCGAGCGCCGAGAAGGTACCGACCATCAGCGTTTCCAGGATCAGGAACGCCATCATGTATTCGCCGACGCGGCTTGTGATCGCCCTCCAGCTCGCGATGATGCACAGCGGCATGATCGCCGTGGTGAGGATCAGGAGCGGCAGCGAGATGCCGTCGATACCCATGTGATAGGTGATGCCGGTGGCGAGCCAGGACGCCTTCTCGACGAACTGGAAGTCGGTCTGCGCCGGATCGAAGCGCGCCACCAGGATCATCGACATCGCGAAGGTGATCAGCGTGGTCCAAAGCGCGATCCAGCGCGCCGTGCGGCCCGCGGTCTCGTCGCCGCCGCGCGCCAACAGATAGACCAGGATCGCGCCGACCGCCGGCAGGAAGGTCGTGACGGAAAGGATAGGCCAGGTTGTCATTTTACTGGCCTCCCAAGCCGAACATGAACCAGGTGATCAATCCGGCGGCACCGATCAGCATCGCAAAAGCGTAGTGATAGAGATAGCCGGTCTGCAATTTGACGACGTTGCGGGTGACGTCGAGCACACGGGCCGAGACGCCGTCCGGACCGAAGCCGTCGATGACGAGGCCGTCGCCTTTCTTCCAGAGCGTGTAACCGAGCCACTTGGCCGGGCGCACGAGGATCCAGTCGTACAGCTCGTCAAAATACCATTTGTTGAGCAGGAACTGGTACAGCATCGGCTGCTGACGAGCGAGCTCGACCGGCAGATAGGGCCGGCGGATGTAGAACATGTAGGAGACGAACAGGCCGAGGGCCATCATGACGGTCGGCAGCGGCGCGAGCCAGCCCGGCATGTGCTCCATATCCTCGAGGATGTGCGGGTTCATCTTCACCGATTCGCGGAAGAACTCCTCGACGCCGTGCGGACTGGCGAACACTTCCTTGAACGGCAGACCCGCCAGGATCGAGCCTGCGGCGAGCACGCCGATCGGCACCAGCATCCACACCGGGCTCTCATGCGCCGCCTCGTAGTGCTTCTGGTCGTGCGGCTCGCCGAAGAAGGTCTTGAAGATCAGACGCCAGGAGTAGAACGAGGTCAGGCCGGCGGCCGCGATCGTCAGCCCGTAGGCATACGTCGCGAACGGGTTGTGCGCTGCATAGGCCGCTTCGATGATCGCATCCTTGGAGAAGTAGCCGGCGAACAGCGGGAAGCCGGTCAGGGCCAGGGTGCCGATGCACATCACCGCGAACGTGTACGGAATCTTGCGCCACAGGCCGCCCATGTTGCGGATGTCCTGCTCGTGATGCATCGCGTAGATCACCGAGCCGGAGCCTAGGAACAGCAGCGCCTTGAAGAAGGCGTGCGTGAACAAATGGAACATGCCGACTGAATAGGCCCCTGCTCCCATCGCTACGAACATGTAGCCGAGCTGCGAACAGGTCGAGTAGGCGACGATGCGCTTGATGTCGTTCTGCACCAGGCCGATGGTGGCGGCGAAGAACGCCGTGGTGGCGCCGAAGAACATCACCACCGCCTGCGCATTCGGCGCCAGCTCGAACAAGGGCGACAGCCGCGCCACCATGAAGACGCCGGCGGTAACCATGGTCGCGGCGTGGATCAGCGCCGACACCGGGGTCGGGCCTTCCATGGCGTCCGGCAACCAGGTGTGCAGCAGAAACTGCGCCGATTTGCCCATCGCACCCATGAACAGGAATATGCAGGTCAGTGTCAGCGCGTCGGCGTGCCAGCCGAAGAAGTTGATGGTCTTGCCGGTCAACCCCGGCGCGGCATGGAAGATGGTCTCGAAATCGATCGAGCCGACCAGCATGAAGATCGAGAAGATGCCGAGCAGGAACCCGAAATCGCCGACCCGGTTGACCACAAAGGCCTTGATCGCCGCCGCGTTCGCCGACGGCTTCTGGTACCAGAAGCCGATCAGGAGGTAGCTCGCCAGACCGACGCCTTCCCAGCCGAAGAACATCTGCACCAGATTGTCCGCGGTCACCAGCATCAGCATCGCGAAGGTGAACAGCGACAGATAGGCAAAGAACCGCGGCCGGTACGGATCCTCGTCCATGTAGCCGATGGAATAGAGGTGCACGAGCGCGGACACCGTGTTGACCACGACCAGCATCACCGCCGTCAGCGTATCGATCCGCAGCGACCAGGCGACCTGCAGATCGCCCGAGGTGATCCAGGGCAACAGCGCGATCCGCGCGTCGTGATGCATGAATCCGACATCGACCAGCGCGAACCAGGACAGCGCCGCCGAGACGAACAGCAGGCCGGTGGTGATCAGTTCGGCCAGCCGGGAGCCCGCCGCCGCCGGCTCGGAGACGTGGTGGTCGTCATGGCCATGGTCGTCCTGGCCGTGATCGTCGTGCGCAGCGGAGGCATGGGCGTCGCCATGCGCATCGTCGTGATGCTCGACGGTGTCACCGCTCGGATTGCGGGCATGCGCGCCGAATATCGAGATCAGCCCCGCGAGAATGGCGCCCAGCAGCGGCAGAAAGACAATTGCCTGGTACATCTGCGCGCTAGCCCTTCATCAGATTGACGTCTTCAACCGCGATCGAACCGCGGTTGCGGAAATACACCACCAGCACGGCAAGCCCGATCGCGGCCTCGGCCGCCGCCACCGTCAGCACCAGCAGCGCGAACACCTGGCCGACGATGTCGCCGAGAAAGGTCGAGAACGCCACCAGATTGATGTTGACCGACAGCAGGATCAGCTCGATCGACATCAGGATGACGATGATGTTCTTGCGGTTGAGGAAGATGCCGAGGATCCCGAGCGTGAACAGGATCGCGCCGACCGCGAGATAGTGCCCGAGCCCGATGGTCATTTCACCCACTCCGCCGCGTCGGCATCCTGCAGGCCCTGCCCCGACGCCACCTTGCGCATCGCCATCGCCATCTCCGGCGTGCGCGCGTTCTGCACGTTGATGTTCTGCCGCTTGACGTTCGCCTTGTGGCGCAGCGTCAGCACGATGGCGCCGATCATCGCGACCAAGAGCACCATGCCGGCGAGCTGGAAGTAATGGATGTACTTCGTATAGAGCACGAGGCCGAGCGCCTCGGTGTTGCTGATATTGGTCGGGATCGCCGCGGTGATCGTCTTGGTCACGGACGGGTTGATCACCCAGGCGCCGACGACAAGCAGTAGCTCGAACAGGAAGATGCCACCGATCACGATGCCGATCGGGAGGTACTGGATGAAGCCCTCGCGCAGTTCGACGAAATCGACGTCGAGCATCATGATGACAAACAGGAACAGCACCGCGACCGCGCCGACATAGACCACGATCAGCATCATCCCGAGGAACTCGGCGCCCATCAGGATGAACAGCCCCGAGGCGTTGACGAAGGCCAGGATCAGATACAGCACGGAGTGCACGGGATTGCGCGAGACAATCACCATGACCGCCGAGGCCACGCAGGCAGCAGCAAACAGATAGAAGAACAACGCCGGAAGGATCATGCCCTCACCTCACCGGTACGGCGCGTCGAGCGCCATCGACTTCGCAATCTCGCGCTCCCAGCGGTCGCCATTGGCGAGCAGCTTCGCCTTGTCATAGTAGAGTTCCTCGCGTGTCTCGGTCGCGAATTCGAAATTCGGTCCCTCGACGATGGCGTCCACCGGGCATGCCTCCTGGCACAGGCCGCAATAGATGCACTTCACCATGTCGATGTCGTAGCGCACCGTGCGGCGGGTGCCGTCGTTGCGGCGCGGGCCGGCCTCGATCGTGATCGCCTGCGCCGGGCAGATCGCCTCGCACAGCTTGCAGGCGATGCAGCGCTCCTCGCCGTTCGGATAGCGGCGCAGCGCGTGCTCGCCACGGAAGCGGGGCGAGATCGGGCCCTTCTCGAAGGGATAGTTCAGCGTCGGCTTCGGCTTGAAGAAATAACGCATGGCGAGAACGAACGCCGAGACGAATTCCGACAAGAGGAGCGAACGGGCGGTTGCGTTGATGTTGACACTCATGACGGCCTCACTTCGGCGCGATGCCGGCGAACTGCAGCACACCGGCCACGATCACCACCATCGCCAGCGACAGCGGCAGGAACACCTTCCAGCCGAGCCGCATCAGTTGATCGTAGCGGTAGCGCGGCACGATCGCCTTCGCCATCGCGAACATGAAGAACATGAAGAACACTTTGAGGGCGAACCAGATGATGCCCGGAATCCAGGTGAACGGCGGCAGGTTGACTGGCGGCAGCCAGCCGCCCAGGAACAGGATCGACGCCAGCGCGCACATCGTGGTGATCGCGACATACTCGCCGAGCATGAACAAGAGATACGGGGTCGAGCCGTATTCGGTCATGAAACCCGCGACCAGCTCGGATTCCGCTTCCACGAGGTCGAACGGCGGGCGATTGGTTTCCGCCAGCGCCGAGACGTAGAACACCACGAACATCGGAAACAGCGGCCACACATACCAGTTCAGGATGGTGAGCTGCGGCAGACCGATCAAATGCGCGAGCCCGCGAGAGTTCTGCGCCTCGACCACCGCCGACAAGTTCAGCGAGCCGACGCAGAGCAGCACGGTGATGATGACGAAGCCGATCGAGACCTCATAGGACACCATCTGCGCCGCCGAGCGCAGCGCCGCCAGGAACGGGTACTTCGAGTTCGACGACCAGCCGGCCATGATGATGCCGTAGATCGACAGCGACGAGATCGCGAAGATATAGAGCACGCCGACATTGATGTCGGAAATCACCCAGCCGAGATTGAACGGGATCACGGCCCACGCGGCCAGCGCCAGCACGCAGGAGACCAGCGGCGCCAGCAGGAACACGCCCTTGTTCGAGCCGGACGGAATCACCGGTTCCTTGAGCACGAATTTCAGCAAGTCCGCGAAGGATTGCAGCAGGCCGAACGGCCCGACCACGTTGGGGCCGCGGCGGATCTGCACCGCCGCCCAGATCTTGCGGTCGGCGAGCAGGATGTAGGCGATCGCGATCAGGAGCACGACGAGCAGCAACAGGCTCTCTGCGACCATGATGATCAGCGGCCAGAGGAAGCCGGTCCAGAACGAGCTTGCGAAGAAATCAGCCATCAGGTCACGCTCACTCCGCTGCCGTCAGCATTCGGCCCGACGCCAACCGCGAGCATTCCGCCATCACGGCAGAGGCCCGCGCGATCGGGTTGGTCAGATAGAAATCCTCGACGGTCGGCTTGAACGCCGCCTTGTCGACGCTGCCGCCCTTGCCCGCTAGCGCCTTGACGTCATCAGCCTTGCCGGCCTCGATCTGGTCCAGCCGCATCAGATGCGGATAGGTCTTGAACATCGCCTGGCGGAGCGCCTGCAGCGAGTCGAACGGCAGCTTCTTGCCGAGCACGTCGGACAGCGCGCGGATGATCGCCCAGTCCTCGCGGGCCTCGCCCGGCGGGAATGCGGCGCGGTTGGCGATCTGCGCCCGGCCCTCGGTGTTGACGTAGATGCCGGATTTCTCGGTGTAGGCCGCGCCCGGCAGGATGACGTCGGCGCGATGCGCGCCCTTGTCGCCATGGGTGCCGATATAGACCACGAAGGTGCCGTCCGGCGCCTTGATCTCGTCGGCGCCGAGCAGGAACAGCACGTCGAGCGTGCCGAAGGTGGTCATCTGCGCCGTGGTCAGGCCGCCGGTCGCCGGCGAGAAGCCGATATCGAGCGCACCGGCGCGCGAGGCGGTATCCTGCAGCACGGCAAAACCGTTCCAGCCGTCCTTCAGCGCGCCGACATCGACGGCGAGCTTGGCGGCCTGCGTCAGCACCGCGGCGCCGTCATGCCTGGTGTAGGCACCGGCGCCGACCAGGATGATCGGGTGCGTGGCGTTCTTCAGCACATCGGCAAAGGAGTGCTTGCCGGCCACGAGATCGGCCAGCGTGTCGGTGCCCGCACCGAGATAGTCGTGGTCATAGGTGAAATCGGCCTTGGCGCCGATCATGCCGACCTTGAGGGCGCCGGTGCGCCAGCGCTTGCGGATCCGCGCGTTCAGCACCGCGGCCTCCTTGCGCGGATGCGAGCCGATGATCAGGATCGCGTCGGCCTGGTCGATGCCTGCAATGGTCGGGTTGAAGATGTAGGAGCCGCGGCCGGCCTTGGCGTCGAACGCGTCGCCGCCCTGCACCGCCAGATTGACCGAGCCGAACTTCGCCAGCAGTTCCTTCAGCGCATACATTTCATCGACCGCGGCGAGATCGCCCGCGATCGCGCCGATCCGCTTGCCGTCAATGCGGCCGGCCTTGGCAGCAATGGCCGCAAAGGCTTCCTGCCAGGTCGCCGGCCTGAGCTGGCCGTTCTCGCGGACATAGGGCCGATCGAGCCGCTGGGTGCGCAGGCCGTCGACGACGTGGCGGGTCTTGTCGGAAATCCACTCCTCGTTCACCGCCTCGTTGATGCGCGGCAGGATGCGCATCACCTCGCGGCCGCGGGTGTCGACGCGGATCGCGGAGCCAACGCCGTCCATGACGTCGACCGACTGCGTCTTGCCGAGCTCCCAAGGCCGCGCCGCGAACGCATAGGGCTTCGAGGTCAGCGCGCCGACCGGGCAGATGTCGACGAGATTGCCCTGCAGCTCCGAGCTCAGCGCCTGCTCCAGATAGGTGGTGATCTCCATGTCCTCGCCGCGCCCGGTCGCGCCCATTTCCGGCGCGCCGCAAACTTCGGCGGAGAAGCGGACGCAGCGCGTGCACTGGATGCAGCGGTTCATCGAGGTCTTGACCAGCGCGCCGAGATATTTGTCCTCGACCGCGCGCTTGTTCTCGGCGAAACGGCTGGTGTCGACGCCGTAGCCCATCGCCTGGTCCTGCAGGTCGCACTCGCCGCCCTGGTCGCAGATCGGGCAGTCCAGCGGATGGTTGATCAGCAGGAACTCCATCACGCCTTCGCGCGCCTTCTTGACCATCGGCGAGCGGGTCGTGATCTCCGGTGGCTCGCCCTTCGGACCCGGACGGCAGTCGCGCACGGCCCAAGCGCAGCTTGCGACCGGCTTCGGGCCGCCCTTCACCTCGACCAGGCACATCCGGCAATTGCCGGCGATCGACAGCCGCTCGTGGTAGCAGAAGCGCGGAATCTCGGCACCGGCCGCCTCACACGCCTGCAGCAGCGTGTACTCCGGCGGCACATCGATCTCTTTGCCATCGATGATGATCTTGCTCATGTCTGTCTCAGGTCTTTCCGAGCTTGCAGTCGGGCGGTGCGACGCTGGCGGTTTTCAGTGAGGTCTTCACCCATTGCTGGGTGTCGGTGCCGTAGGTCGCGAGATAGGCGGGCTGCGCCTGGTTCTTCTCGCAAAGAAACGGCAAATGCGGCTTCAGATCGTAGTCACAGGACGCCTGCCATTCGCGCTTGTCCGCGAATGCAGCAAAGGTCTCCTCGCAGGCATAGAGGAAGTACGAGACGAAGCTCTCATACTGCGACCGCTCTTCGCGACCGCCGGCCTTGATAGCCTCGTAATCGGGCTGCGCGAATTTCGGGTTCTTGAAGGCGAGATCGGTGTAACCCAGAAACGCCGTGCGCGCAGCGGAGGCGCGGCTCGACCAACGGATCTCGTTGATCTGCAGCAGGACGGCGCAAAAGCCGAGCAGCGCCACGGTCGCGTGCGCCATCTGCGCAAACGTCCCGTATCTCTGCCACCATGCGGCCTTTTGCGTCATCGCCGTCATTACTCCGCAGCTACCATGTGCACGGGATCGCGAACGCCCTGATCGTCGAGATCGGCCTTGTGCGAATACTGATCGATCCGCTCTTCAATCTCATGACGGAAATGCGCGATCAGGCCCTGGATCGGCCAGGCGGCGGCGTCACCGAGCGCGCAGATGGTGTGGCCCTCGACCTGCTTGGTGACCTCGAGCAGCATGTCGATCTCGCGCTTGTGGGCGCGGCCGTCGGCCATGCGGGTCAGGACGCGCCACATCCACCCTGTGCCCTCGCGGCACGGCGTGCACTGGCCGCAGCTCTCATGCTTGTAGAAATAGGAAATGCGCGCGATCGCCCGGATCAGGTCGGTCGACTTGTCCATCACGATCACGGCCGCGGTGCCGAGGCCCGAGCGCAGCTTGCTCAAGCTGTCGAAATCCATCGGCGTGTCGATGATCTGCTCGGCCGGCACCATGCGCACCGACGAGCCGCCGGGGATCACGGCCTTCAGATTGTCCCAGCCGCCGCGGATCCCGCCGCAATGCTTCTCGATCAGTTCGCGGAACGGAATCCCCATCGCCTCTTCGACGTTGCAGGGCCGCTCGACATGGCCGGAGATGCAGAACAGCTTGGTGCCGACATTGTTCGGACGGCCGATGGCGGCGAACCAGGCGGCGCCGCGGCGCAGGATGTCGGGCGCGACCGCGATCGACTCGACGTTGTTGACCGTGGTCGGGCAGCCATAGAGGCCGACATTGGCCGGGAACGGCGGCTTCAGCCGCGGCTGGCCCTTCTTGCCCTCGAGGCTCTCGAGCAGCGCGGTTTCCTCGCCGCAGATATAGGCGCCGGCACCGTGGGCGACATAGATGTCGAACGGCCAGCCGTTGATGTTGTCCTTGCCGACCAGCTTGGCCTCATAGGCCTGGTCGATCGCCGCCTGCAGGTGTTCGCGCTCGCGGATGAATTCGCCGCGGATATAGACGTAACAGGCGTGCGCGCCCATCGCGAAGCTCGCGAGCAGGCAGCCCTCGACCAACAGATGCGGATCGTGCCGCATGATCTCGCGGTCCTTGCAGGTGCCGGGCTCCGACTCGTCCGCGTTGACGACGAGATAGCTCGGACGGCCGTCCTTGGACTCCTTCGGCATGAAGGACCACTTCATGCCGGTCGGGAAGCCCGCGCCGCCGCGGCCGCGCAGACCCGAGGCCTTCATCTCGTTGATGATCCAGTCGCGGCCCTTGTCGATGATCCCCTTGGTACCATCCCAGGCGCCTCTGCGGCGCGCGCCCTCCAGGCCCCAATCATGCAGGCCGTAGAGGTTCTTGAAGATGCGGTCCTTGTCGTCGAGCATGCTCAAAACTTTCCGAACATCACCGATTGGCTTGGGAGTAAGCGAGCCCGGCGGCGCAGCCGCCGAACACGATGGCCCACAACAGGCTGGATTCCAGCGTCGCGCTCAGGCCGTAACGTTGCAGCAGGAACATGAAGCCGGCCGCGACAGAAGTATGGAGGGCGATCGTGCGCCAAGCCTTCATCGCAGCCCTCCCCGTCCCGTTTGCCTGCACCTGAGTGGCCGCCATCAGGTCGTTTCCTTCAGCGTGGTCGGACCGCCCGCGGGGGCCGAGAACTGACGGTCGACCTGCGGGCCCGGCTTCGGCGGATTGCCGGCGGCAAAACCGTCGAGCACCTTGCCGAAGCTTTCCTTGGTCAGGTCCTCATAGGTGTCCTTCCAGATCAGCACCATCGGCGCGTTCACGCAGGCGCCGAGACACTCGACCTCTTCCCAGGAGAAGTTGCCGTCCTTCGACAGCTGGAACGGATCATGATGGATGCGATGCTGGCAGACCTCGATCAGGTCGGCGGCGCCGCGCAGCCGGCACGGCGTGGTGCCGCACACCTGCACATGCGCCTTCTTGCCGACCGGCGAGAGCTGGAACATGGTGTAGAAGGTCGCGATCTCCAGCATGCGGATATGCGGCATCTCGAGCAGGTCGGCGACGGCGCGGATCGCGGCTTCCGACACCCAGCCGTCATGCTGCTCCTGGACGCGCCACAGGATCGCGATCGCAGCCGAAGCCTGGCGGCCCGGCGGATATTTCTCGATCTGCTTCTTGGCCCAGGCGAGATTCTCGTCCGTGAACGTGAAGCTCGCGGGCTGCAATTCCTTCGGGGCAAGGCGGCGGACGGACATCGATCAAACTCTCATTGCGGGCGGTGCGGATGCGGACATCATCACCGGTCGACTTCGCCGAACACGATGTCCAGCGAGCCAAGGATGGCGGAAACGTCGGCCAGCAGATGGCCCTTGCAGATGTGATCCATCGCCTGCAGATGGGCGAAGCCCGGCGCGCGGATCTTGCACTTGTAGGGCTTGTTGGTGCCGTCGGCGACCAGATAGACGCCGAACTCGCCCTTCGGCGCCTCGACCGCGGCATAAACCTCGCCGGCCGGCACGTGCACGCCTTCAGTGTAGAGCTTGAAGTGATGGATCAGCGCTTCCATCGAGCGCTTCATGTCTCCGCGGCGCGGCGGCGCGATCTTGTTGTCCTCGACCACGACCGGGCCCTGCCCGTCCGGCGCCTTCAGCTTCTGGACGCACTGCTTCATGATGCGCACCGACTGACGCATCTCTTCCATGCGGATCAGATAGCGGTCGTAGCAGTCGCCGTTCTTGCCGATCGGAATGTCGAAATCCATCTCGGCGTAGCACTCGTAAGGCTGCGATTTGCGCAGGTCCCAGGCCGCGCCCGAACCGCGCACCATCACGCCGGAGAAACCCCACTCCCAGGATTCCTTCAGCGGCACCACGCCGATGTCGACGTTGCGCTGCTTGAAGATGCGGTTGCCGGTCAGCAGCGTATCGAGATCGTCGACGACTTTCAGGAACGGATCGCACCATGCATCGATATCGTCGATCAGCTTCGGCGGCAGGTCCTGGTGCACGCCGCCGACGCGGAAGAACGCCGCGTGCATGCGCGAGCCCGAGGCGCGCTCATAGAACACCATCAGCTTTTCGCGCTCTTCGAAACCCCACAGCGGCGGGGTCAGCGCGCCGACGTCCATCGCCTGGGTGGTGACGTTGAGCAGATGCGACAGGATGCGGCCGATCTCGCAATACAGCACGCGGATCAACTGGCCGCGACGCGGCACCGTGATGCCGAGCAGCTTTTCCGCCGCGAGGCAGAACGCATGCTCCTGATTCATCGGCGCGACGTAGTCGAGCCGGTCGAAATACGGAATCGCCTGCAGATAGGTCTTGTGCTCGATCAGCTTCTCGGTGCCGCGATGAAGCAGGCCGATATGCGGATCGACGCGCTCGACAACTTCGCCGTCGAGCTCCAGCACGAGGCGCAACACGCCGTGCGCCGCCGGATGCTGCGGACCGAAATTGATGGTGAAGTTGCGAAGATTTTGCGGTTGCTCGTTCATGGCTTCGGCTCCGCCTTGGCCTTCTCGTCACCGGGCAGCGGATAGTCCGCGCCTTCCCAGGGCGAAAGGAAATCGAACTTGCGGAATTCCTGGTTGAGCCGGACAGGCTCGTACAGCACCCGCTTCTCCTGGTCGTCGTAGCGGACCTCGACGAAGCCGGTGAGCGGGAAGTCCTTGCGCAGCGGATGGCCGTCGAAGCCGTAATCCGTCAGCAGGCGGCGCATGTCCGGATGACCGGTGAAGATCACGCCGTAGAGATCGTAGGTCTCGCGCTCGAACCAGTCGGCGCCCGGGAACACGCCGATGATCGACGGCACCTGCGTGGTCTCGTCGGCCTGCCCGCGCAGCCGGATGCGGGCGTTCAGTGTCGGCGATAGCAGATGGTACACGACGTCGAAGCGCTTTTCGCGGCTCGGATAGTCGACCGCGGTCGCGTCGGTGAAGTTGACGAAGCGGCAGTTCGGATCGTCACGCAGAAAAGTGACGACGTCCACGATTCTGCCAATCTCGACGTCGATAGTGAGTTGATTGAAGGCGACCGAGTGCGCGGTGGCGGCGCCCGGAAGCGCGCTCACGATCGTCTGCCCAAGGGCGTCGAGCTTGCCGTCGTCCATGCCTGAAACCTTAGCGTTCGATGGTGCCGATACGGCGAATCTTCTTCTGCAGCAGCAGCACGCCGTAAAGCAGCGCTTCCGCCGTGGGCGGGCAGCCCGGCACGTAGATGTCGATCGGCACGATGCGGTCGCAGCCGCGCACCACCGAGTAGGAATAGTGGTAGTAGCCGCCGCCATTGGCGCAGGAGCCCATCGAGATGACGTAGCGCGGCTCCGGCATCTGGTCGTAGACCTTGCGCAGCGCGGGCGCCATCTTGTTGGTCAGGGTGCCCGCGACGATCATCACGTCGGACTGCCGCGGCGAGGCACGCGGCGCAAAGCCGAAGCGCTCGACGTCGTAGCGCGGCATCGAGACCTGCATCATCTCGACTGCGCAGCACGCGAGACCGAAGGTCATCCACATCAACGAGCCGGTACGCGCCCAGGTGATGAGGTCGTCGGCCGCGGCGACGAAGAAGCCCTTGTCGGACAGCTCGTGATTGACCTCAAGGAAGAACGGATCATTGGCGCCGACCGGCCTGCCGGTCGACGGATCGATGATTCCTTTCGGAGCCTGCGCGATCGCCGGCTGCGAGGATGCGGCGGTGGGGCTCAATCCCATTCGAGCGCGCCTTTCTTCCATTCATATGCAAACCCGACCGTCAGCACGGCCAAGAAGACCATCATCGACCAGAAGCCGGTCGCGCCGAGCTTTCCGAACGCCACCGCCCAGGGGAACAGGAACGCCACTTCGAGGTCGAAGATGATGAAGAGGATCGCCACCAGATAGAAGCGGACGTCGAACTTCATGCGGGCGTCGTCAAAAGCGTTGAATCCGCATTCATAGGCGGACAGCTTTTCCGGGTCGGGCGACTGGAACGCGACCAGGAACGGCGCGATCAGAAGCGCCAGACCGATCAGGCTGGCGACTCCGATAAAGACCACAAGTGGGAGGTAATTCTGCAGGATGCCGGTCATCGGCGAGGCCTTCTTGCTGCGGTTTCGGACGCGCCGCAGATTCGTTGATTGGAATTGTTCTTGAGGCTTTAGCGCAGCGCAACAGGGGGCGCAAGACAAGCTATTTTGACGCTTTTACCGTCCTTCCCGCGGGCCCTCGGCCCGATCAGGCGGCAGCACTTGCCTCAATCGACAACGCTGCGTCGGCCATCTGGTGCCCTGCGCGCTCGCCATATCAGCCCAGCTCGCGCTCGGCGGTGAGCATCTCGGCGGCGATCTCCGTCAGCCGGTCGACATGTCCGAGCAGCAGCGCAAGTTCCTGTGGGGTAAGCTGTTCCAGCAGGAGCCGGTTTCGCTCCTGCGCACCGGCCACGATCGCGTCATGGGCGGCGAGGCCCGACTTGGTCAGCGAGACCAGGGTTTCGCGGTTGTCGCGCGGGTTGGCCGCCTTGGCCACCAGCTTGCGCGCGACGAGCTCGGCGAGCGCCCGGCTGATCTGCCCCTTGTCCATGCCGACCGCTTCGGCCAACCGCACCACGCTCATCGGCGGCCGCCGGCCGAGCGAGGCGACCAGACCGAACTCGACCGAGGACAGCCCCGCGAGCCGCTTGTAACGCAGCATCGCACCGCGCTTGAGCAAATTCGCCAGCACCATCAGCCGCGACGACATCATCGCGGTGATCGGCGCCAGCTCGGCGTCGACCACGGCTTCCGGCGGCAACGCCCTCTCCGTCCTGAGCTTCTCGGTCATCGCCAACCTCTGCCAACAAAGCCGCGCGCTGCCAAGCTAGTCGAGATCGTTGACATTGTCATCGATATATCGTTGACTTCATCAACGACAGCACGACCGCGGGCACCAGACCAGCGGCGGGAGGAACAACATGACGATCACCCAGCGGGACCGCGATCTCGGCACGGCCTATGCGATGAAGCCGCCCACCACCCGGACCGAGCTCACCTCGGTCGTCCGCGGCACGCCGATGGGTGAGCTGCTGCGGCGCTACTGGCATCCGGTCGGCCTCGCCGGCGACGCCACCGATATCCCCAGAAAAGTCCGTGCGCTCGGTGAGGATTTGATCCTGTTCCGCGACCGGCATGACCGGATCGGACTGCTGCATGGCCGTTGCTGCCATCGCGGCACCACTCTCTATTACGGCAAGGTCGAGGAAGACGGCATTCGCTGCTGCTATCACGGCTGGAAGTTCGACACCGAAGGCCGCTGCCTCGAGCAGCCCTGCGAGCCCGAAGGCGGCCTGTTCAAGGACAAGGTGCGCCAACCCTGGTATCCGGTGCAGGAACGCTACGGCCTGATCTTCGCCTATATGGGACCGGCCGAGAAGAAGCCGGTGCTGCCGCGCTACGAATGCCTCGAGACCATGGATGATGGCGAGTTCGTCGAGGCCGACGATTCCTCGATCGGCGGCGGCGGCCCGGCCGTGATCCCCTGCAACTGGTTGCAGCATTTCGAGAACGTCGCCGACCCCTACCACGTGCCGGTGCTGCACGGCTCGTTCTCAGGGCCGCAGTTCACCACCATGATGGCCTCGATGCCCGAGGTGAAGTTCGAGATGTCGCCGCGCGGCGTCGCGGTGCGCTCGATCCGCCGGCAGGACGACGGCAGGGTGTTTTATCGCGTCACCGAGGTCGCCCTCCCCACGCTGCGCGTCGTGCCCAATCCGCGGGTCGCGCAATTCGCCCGCGTCGAATCGATCGGCTGGACCTTGCCGATCGACGACACCTCGTTCCGCATCTATGTCGCCGGCCGGGTCAAGAACGCGGGCGATATCAGCCGCATGCGCTCGAGGTTCAACGACAAGTTCTGGTGGGACATGACCGAGCAGGAGCACCAGCAATTCCCCGGCGACTACGAGGCGCAGGTCGGCCAGGGAGCGGTGACGGTCCATTCGGAGGAGCATTTCGGCCAGAGCGACCGCGGCATCCTGATGATCCGGCGGATGCTTGGCGAGCAGCTCGAGGCGCTCGCCGCCGGCCGCGACCCGATCGGCGTGTCGTTCGACGCCGAGGCCGGGCCGGTCGAATTCGAAGCGGGGAATTACATCCGAGAGGCGTAAGGGCCGCGTGCGACCAAGCAACAACAAAGTTCATCAGGGGGAAGCATGGTCGATCTCGCACCGCAGGCGGCTGCGCAAGCGCAAGCCGGCGCCAGGCCTGCCGGGCGCCGCTACTACGTCCTCGCTCTGCTGACGATCATCTACGCCCTCAACTTCCTCGACCGCACGATCTTCAACGTGCTGATCGAGCCGATCAAGAAGGAGTTTTTCCTCAGCGACACCACGATGGGCCTGCTCGCCGGGTTCGGTTTCGTGCTGTTCTACTCGCTGCTCGGCATTCCCATCGCGCGGATGGCCGATCGCCTCAACCGCCGTAACATCGTCGCTTGCGCCTTCGCGTTCTGGAGCGCGATGACCTATCTGTGCGGCCTCGCCTCCAGCGTCACGACGCTGGCGCTGGCGCGGATCGGCGTCGGCATCGGGGAATCCGCGGGCACGCCGGCCTCGCAATCGATGATCGCCGATCTGTTCGACAAGAACGAACGGCCGCGCGCGCTCGGCATCTATGCGATCGGCACCTATCTGGGCGTCTTCCTCGGCTATTTCATCGGCGGCTATGTCAACCAGCACTATGGCTGGCGGATGGCCTTTTTCACCGCGGGCCTGCCGGGCATCGCGCTCGCCGCCGTGCTGTGGCTGACGATTTCAGAGCCTGCGCGCGGCGCGATGGCCGAGACCTTCAAGGCCGAGCCGATCGGGCCGACGCTGCGTTTCCTGATATCGCAGCCGAGCTTCGTCATCGTCTTGGTCGGCTTTTGTCTCACGACCTACACCAACTACGCCACCGCAGTGTGGATCCCGCCGTTCCTGGCGCGTATCCATCATCTCACCAGCGCCGAGATCGGCACCTATGCCGGCACCTTCAAGGGTCTTTCCGGCATGGCGGGCACCTCGTGGTGGCGCAGATCAGCCGCCGCGACGACCGCTGGAAACTGTGGGCGCCTGCGATCATGTCCGGCCTCGCCGGCCCGGTGTTCGCGCTGTGCATGCTGACGCCGAGCTTCGCGCTGATGGTCGCTACGCTGGCGCTGACCTCGTTCCTGGTCGGCTTCCATCTCGGCCCGATCTTCGCCATTGCCCAGACCGTGGCAAAGCCCAGCATGCGCGCGCTGGCCTCCGCGATCGTGCTGCTCACCGCGACCTGCTTCGGCCAGGGCATAGGCCCCCTCGCCGTCGGCATGATCAACGACGCCCTGAAGGGCGCGTACGGCGCGGACGCCGTTCGCTACTCGCTGCTGTCGGCGGCGGTGACGACGACGCTCGGCGCGCTGCTGTTCGTCTTGGCCGCGCGCTCGATCCGATCGGACATCGCGCGCGCCAGTTAAGCAGCCATGAAGGCCAGCAGGTCGGACATCAGGCGTGCGCTGTGCGTCAACGGCAGAGCGTGCGGCGCGCCTTCGTAGACGGAAAGCCTGCTGCCCTTGATCAGCGCCGCGGTCCTCGCGCCGGTCAGTTCGAGCGGCGCGCTGGCATCCTTGTCGCCGTGCACGATCAGCGTCGGGCGATCGATCGCCCTCGCCGCCGCGCGCAGATCGGCAAAGGAGATGGTCTTGCGGCAGGCCAGCGCCACCGGCAGCGGCACGCTCAGCATCATCTCCCTGATCCAGGCCCGCGTGACCTCGGGCGTATCGGGCATGAAGAACGGCGCTTCGTTCTCTCCCATCCATCTCGGGAAGTCCTGCGCGATGGCGGCATTCTGGGCGTCGATCATCGGCTTCGGAACCGCGTCGAGATTGTCCTCCGTCTGCACCAGGAACGGCGTGGTCGACGCCACCAGGACCAGCCGCGCGATGCGATCCGCGCCGTGGCGCGCCAGATAGTTCACCGCCTCGATCGATCCCATCGAATGCGCGACCAGTGTCACGTCGCGCAGGTCGCGCTGCTCGATCACGGCGGCGACGTCGTCGGTCAGCGTGTCGAGATCGTAGCCCGTCATCGGCATGTCGGAGCGGCCGTGCCCGCGCCGGTCAGGCGCGACGCAGCGATACCCCTTCGCATTGAGCGCCACGATGTGACTGCCCCAGACGCTGGAATTGAATGTCCAGGCGGCGAGGAACAGCACCGGCCGGCCTGCACCCCAATCCTGGACGAACAGCGAGGTCCCATCCCTCGCCGTCACGCGCGACGGGCGCACCGGCTGCGGCGGCGTGGTTTGCGCGTCGGCAGGCGCTGCCGCGGCGAGAGCGGTGCCAAGCAAAGTTGCTTCGAGGACTGTTCGACGATTCATCTCAGATCTCCCTTGCGGATCGGCCGTGACGTGGACGCCACCCATAGACCGATCATCGCAAAGCGAGGTCGTGCCCGCGATTACGCGCGAGGTAATTCGGGCTGGCGACGCCAGTCCTACGCGGGTTTTACCTGTTCGTATTTTCTGTGAAGGCCGCCACGACGTTCCGATAGCGCTTGCTGCCGGCGAACGTCTCGCCATTGTCCATGCGCAGGACAAAGTCCCCCGCCGGGCGATGCTCGACTGCCACGACCCGCGCTGGATTCACCAGTCTCGCCCGATGCACGCGGACAAGGCCGAACGGCTGGAGCCGATCCTGCTCGCGCGCCAGCGTGCTGCGGATGAGACGGCGTCCGCTGGGAAGACTGAATTCGACATAGTTGCCGGCGGACGTCACGGCCACGATGTCGCGGGGATCGATCCGAAAGCTCGTCGCGCCATCCCGCAGCCAGAGGCTGGGGTTGGCGGCGTCGACGGGCGGCTCGGCCACCGGCCGTGCCGCCACCTCGGCCGGCAGCGCCGGCGCCCCTGGTATCACCGCCCCCCTGCGATCCATCAACCAGATCACCACAGCCACCATCACCGACGAGACAATGTCCTTCCGGAACTCATGCGGAAATGCCGTCATCCAGTGAAACGCATAGACATCGGCCAGCAACAGCTTGCGCAACCCGACCATGGTGACGAGATGCGCGAACGCGTAGAGCAGCGTCGCCGCCCCCGCCAGCGTGACCGCCATCACGCGGCTGCGCCCAAGACGCAATTGTGCGACGCCGCTTCGCAGCAGCGGCAGAAACAGGATCCATGCAACGGCACTCGTCACCTCGAGCAGCACGGGCACGCGCAATGGCGCGAACCCCGCGGACGGCTTGAACTCGTTCACCGAGGAGAAGACGTTGACCATGCCGCTCGCCACGATCAGCAGCGCCACCCAGCCATAGGCCAGCATCGATGCGCGCCCCGCCCCGCTCCATCGCGTCGCCGTCACATCGGGTCGATTTTCGTCCCTGGAATCGGGTTGCTCGTCCCAAGCCCGCTCGACGCGACGACCTGTCACCGGTTCAATGGAATTCTCTGGCTGCGTCGTGGGCATGTCGGGATGGAATAGATGGTGCAACTCGTCAGGTCATCTGCCCCGGTGGTTAGGTCGGGGACCCAATTGCGATCCGTCACTCAAGCCGGTCTTTATCACAGGCAAGCGAACGTCGTCCCGCAAAGCAGGATGGCGAGCCGTCCGGACGGCGTGAAAATCGGCTCTGCTCACGGACCGGTGACCGGCCGATGAATCGTCGCAAACTCCTGATCGGCGCGGCCCTGACGCCGGTGGCGCACTGGATGGTGCCGAGGCCGGTTGCCGCAGCGCAAGGCGCGAGCATTTCGTCGCAAATGCTTCGGCGAACGCGCCCCTCGGATGCTGAATGGCCGTCGGCAGCCAGTTGGAACCGGCTCAACGAGCAAACCAAGGGGCGGCTCATGGCGGTAAAGTCGCCGCTCGTGGCGTGTCAGGACAATCCTGCCGGCGCGGCTTGCCGCGATGTGTTCAAGGGGCTCAAAAATCCCTACTACATCGGCGATGACGCGGCGCTGACCCAGACCACGGGCTATCTCGACGCCTGGGCGTCGCAGCCGAGTGTCTACGCGGTCGCAGCGCGCAAGACCGCCGATGTCGTCGCTGCCGTCAATTTCGCCCGCGACAACAATCTGCGGCTGGTCGTCAGAGGCGGCGGCCACTCCTATCTCGGCACATCGAGTGCACCGGACTCGCTGATGATCTGGACGCGGGCGATGAACGACATCACGCTGCACGAGAGCTTCGTCGCGCAAGGCTCTGAGGATCCGCCGCAGCCGGCCGTCACCGTCGGTGCCGGCGCGATCTGGATGCATGTCTACAACGAGGTGACGACCCGGAGTGGCCGCTATGTCCAAGGCGGCGGCTGCGGAACCGTCGGCGTCGCGGGGCTGGTGCAGGGCGGCGGCTTCGGCAGCTATTCGAAGAACTACGGCACCGCCGCGGCGAGCCTGCTGGAAGCCGAAATCGTCACCGCGGACGGTGTCGTCCGGATCGCAAATGCCCGCAGCAACCCGGACCTGTTCTGGGCCTTGCGCGGCGGCGGCGGCGGCACCTTCGGTGTCGTCACCCGCCTGACGCTGCGGACCCATGAACTACCCGATGTGTTTGGCTTCGCCTCCATGACGATCCAGGCCGCTTCCGGCTCATCATTCCGCAAGCTCGTCGGCGCGTTCGTCGATCTCTACGCCGACCGCCTGCATGACCGCCATTGGGGCGAGATCGTCAACATCAAGCCCGGCAATGTGCTCGACATCCAGCTCTCGTTCCAGGGGCTAAGTAAGCAGCAGGCCGACGAACTGTGGCAGGCCTTCATTCGCCTCGTGAGCGAAGCCGGGGGCGAATTCGCCTTCACCCGTTCGCCGTCGATCCGCACAGGTCCGGCAGCGCGCCGCTGGGACGCCGCCTATATCAGGCAGCGCGCGCCGCAGGCGATCCTGTCCGACGACCGTCCCGGCGCGCCGGCGGAGAACGTGTTCTGGGCCGCCAATCTGAGCGAAGCCGGGCATTTCATTCATGGCTTTGAATCGCTCTGGCTTCCGGCCTCGCTGCTGGGCGGTGTGGAGCGCCCGCGCCTGGTCGAAGCCCTGCTCGCGGCCGCACAGCATGCGACAGTCGAACTGCACTTCCAGAAAGGGCTGGCCGGCGGATCGGAGGCTGCAATCGCCTCGGCGAAAGAGACCGCGACGAACCCCGCTGTGATCGACGCGTTCGTGCTCGCAATCATCGCGAGCGAGGGCCCGCCGGCCTATTCCGGCCTCAGCGGCCACGAGCCTGATCCGGCCGACGCGCGCAAGAATGCCGCGGGGATCGCGAAGGCCGTCGGAGAACTCAGAAAGGTCGCGCCGGATGGCGGTGCCTATCTTGCGGAAAGCAGCTTCTTCGAACCGAAATGGCAGCAGGCCTATTGGGGGGCGAACTACACGCGGCTTCTGCAGATCAAGCAGCAGTACGATCCGGGCGGCCTGTTCTTCGTGCGGCACGGCGTCGGCAGCGAGGATTGGAGCGACGATGGATTTGCGCGGCTAGCGGCACATCAATGAGAGATCGCCGCGCTCACTCCGTCACGTCAGCTTGCCGGTATATTTCTCCAGCGCCGCCCAGGCGTCCGCGCCATAGGTCTTCTGCCACTGCGTGTAGAAGCCGGCCTTCACCAAGGCTGCCCTGAACTGCACCGGATCGGGCTTGTTGAACGTCATGCCCTTCTCGGTCAGCTCGGCCTGCAACGAGCGGTCCATCGCGACCAGGTCGGCCCGCTCCTTCACGGCGGCCGCATCGAACGCAGTGTTGATCATCTCGAGCAGATCGGGCGGCAGGCTCGCCATCGCGCGGCGGTTGCCGATGATCCAGTAGCCGCTCCAGCAATGGTTCGACAGCGCGCAGTATTTCTGCACCTCGTAGAGCTTTCCGGTCGAGACCTGCGCTAGCGGATTCTCCTGCCCCTCGACGATGTGGGTCTGCAGCGCCGAGTAGAGCTCGCTGTAGGAGATGCTCGACGGCAGCGCGCCGAGCCCGGAGAACAGCGAGGTCAGCAATGCCGTCACCGGCACGCGGATCTTAAAACCCTTGAGATCGTCGACGCTGCCGAGCTGCCGGCTCGACGATGACGTGATCTGGCGGAAGCCGTTGTCCCAGACCTTCTTCATCGGCACCAGGCCGGTCTTGCCGATCGCCTCGCGCACGGTCTCGCCGACGCCGCCATCCATCGCGGCCCAGACCTGGTCGTAGGACTGGAAGGCGAAGCCGATGCTCGGCAGGCCCGACAGCGGCACCAGGATCGACAGGGTCAGGCTCGGCGCCGCCATCAACTCGATACCGCCGGCGCGGACCTGCGACAGCATTTCGGGGTCGCCGCCGAGCTGGCTGTTGGAAAACACCGTGATGTTGACCTGGCCGGCCGACTGCTCGGCCACTGCCGTGGCGGCCTCGACGAGACGGATTGTCAACGGGTGGGTTTCCGGGGTGTCAACGCCGAGCTTAAAATCGAACTCGGCGGCGGCAACGGCTCGTTTGCCAAACATCGCCGCAGCGACCGCACCAGAGCCAGTTCCCAACAGGCCCCTGCGGGTCATCTTCATTGTTTTCATTATTGTTTTTCTCCGGGGCGCTGTCCCGCGCCTGTGGCCAGTTTCAGCCCTCCGCCTGTGTGATGCAAGGCACGGTGAAACCAATCCTCCGGTGGCACGAAACCATTTCAGGGAACTCACGAAACGATCCGGAAACAGATCGGCCTTACCAGTAGCTGCCATAGACGGCGCACAGACGCCCGGAGGCGACCATGAACCACTCGATCCATTCAGCTGATCGCTCGACCCATCTGAAGATTGTGGTCGTTGCCCTCGTTGCCGGCATCGCAGTTGCGGCTTTCGGCATTTCGGCCCGGAACAACGCGGATTTCACCCAGACCGCCCAGACGACCCAGGTCATCAAGGCCGGTAAGCCAGTGGCGATCACCTCCTCGGGCACCTCGGCCGTCCGCTAGGATTTCCTCAGGCTTCGGCAAACAGAACGGCCGCCTTCGGGCGGCTTTTTGTTGTGCGCTGCCGAATTGAAACAGCTGTCCCATTCCAGCGCAGACCACCGAAAGGTGGTCGCGGAAACCCGACAGCGGCGCGCGAGCTGACCAAACGAAATGCCGGCCGAGCCGGCCGGAAACCGCGCCAAGCCCTTCCTCCACTACCGGCGTTAACCGCGTTGCACGCCTGACGCCGCGACCGGCAGCCGGTCGTCGCGCCGCGGCACGATCGCTGCCCCTTTCAACACGTCTTGCCCCGCCGGCGCCCCGACGCGGGACAGGCAGAGTTTGGAGGATTGCGATGTCCGTCACCAACCACGCCCAGCCGGCCGCCGGCATCACCGATTACATTGCGATCGCGAGGCCCGACCACTGGATCAAGCATGTGCTGATCATCCCGGGCGTCGCGTTTGCGCTGATCATGTCGCAGACCGGACCGATCGAGCTTGCGACGTTCGCCGAGCGCCTCGCCATCTGCCTGTTCGTCGCGATGGCGCTGTCGTCGGCGAACTACACCATCAATGAGTGGCTCGATGCGCCGTTCGACGCCATGCACCCGACCAAGCGTGCACGACCCGCGGTGCAGACCGCGATGTCGCCGACCATCGTCCTGGCCCAATACGTGCTGCTCACCGCCATCGGCATCTTTGCCGCCAACCGGCTCGGTTACGCCTTCGCCGCGACCGTGTTCGCGGTGTTCGGCGTGATCTACAACGTGCGTCCGATCCGCGCCAAGGACCGTGCCTTCATCGACGTCATCGTCGAGTCCCTCAACAATCCGCTGCGCTTCCTGTTCGGCTGGTTCGCGGTGGTGCCGAGCATCGCGCCGCCGGTGTCGATCCTGCTCGCCTACTGGTTCGGCGGCGCCTTCCTGATGGCCGCCAAGCGCGTCTCCGAGCATCGTGCCATCGTCGAAGCCGGCGGCACTGCCAACCTCGCCGCCTACCGGCCCTCCTTCGCGGTCTATACCCATTCGAGCCTGGTCACGAGCTGCCTCGTCTATGCCCAGGGCTTCGCCTTCATGATGGCGATCTTCCTGTTGAAGTACCGCATCGAATATCTCGTCGTCGTGCCGATGCTGATCGCGCTGTTCGCGGCCTATATGCGGCTCGCGCTGACGCCGGATTCCGCCGCGGCGCGGCCGGAGGAATTGATGCGGCAGCCGGCGATGCTGATCGCGGCCGCCGTCACCATGGCGCTGTTCGGCGGGCTGACCTTCGTCGATCTGCCCTGGCTGAACAGCCTCACGAGTTCGGACCTGATCCGTCTCGGCGGGATCCGCTAACATGTCGATCGCAACTCCGTTCGAGACGCCGAAGGCCGATCTCGGTGTCGTTGCCGCAGCGCTGCTGTTCGCAGGGCTGCTCGTGCTGCTGGATGGTCCGATCTGGCTGGTCAAACTGGTGCCGACCCAGGACGGGCCGGTGCATCTGGCACAAGCCGATTTGATCGCCCGGTTCGGCTGGGGCGGCGCGCTGCAAGAGCCCGCGGCGTCGTTCTATCAATGGAATCCGCGGATCGAGCCGAACTCGGCGATCTATCTGCTGCTCGCCGGATTGATCCGGCTGACCGGCGATGCGCTGGTCGCCAATAGCCTTTTCCTCAGCCTCTATGGCCTGGTCTGGATCGTTGCGGCCTTCGCGGCGAGCCGCGCCGAGACCGAGCGGCCGCTGCTGCCGGCGCTGCTGTTGCTGCCGGTCGCCTTCGGCGTCTTCATCCATTGGGGTTTTTACAATTTCGCGCTCGGCATCCCGCTTTTCCTGCTGTTCGCGAGTTTTTGGCGTGGCCTCGGCGGGCGCCGCGATGCGCTGGCCTTCGTCGCCACCGCGCTGTTGCTGGCCGCGCTCTACCTGACCCACATCACCTCGGTCGTCGCGGCCTGCCTGCTGCTCGCCGCCGACGGCATCGCGCGCGCGGTCGCGACATTCGAGCGGCAGGGCGCCAGGGCCGCGGCGCAACGCCTGCTGCGCGACGGCGTGTGGGCTGCTGCGGCGGCGCTGCCGGTCCTGCTTTTGATCGCAAGCTTCCTGTTCACCTACCAGAACATTGCCGGCGAGACGGCGAGCGCCGCGGGCGGCGTTGCCCAGATCATCCGGCGCATCGTGGCCGCGACCTATCTCTTCACTTTCACCTGGTGGGAGGTGATCGCGCTCGCGCCGGTGCTCGGCGCGATCGTGCTGGCGAGCTTCGTCGCGCTGCGGCGCTTCGGTTCGGGCGACCTGCTGTGGCCGGTCTTCTTCGTTCTGGTGCTGGCGCTGTCGCTGCTCAATCTCAAGACCGGCTCGGCGCTGCTGTCGGAACGGCTCGCCCCCTTTAGCGGGATCGCGATCGTGCTGGCGATCGCAAGCCGCCAGCCTGCACCGGCACTCTCCCGCGCGCTCTGCCTGGCCGCGCTGTCGGGCCTGATCGGACAGACCGCGGTGCGCGCCGTCGCCTACCAGAGCTGGGCGCCGACGCTGGAGAGCGAGCTCGCCGCCGGCCACGACAATCCCGGCCAGAGCTTTGCCAATGCCGACCTGATCACTGAGCGAGACAGCCATCTGTTCGCCTGGCGCATTCGTCCGACCCTGCACGCCGCGCAGACCGCAGCACTTGCGAGCCGCGGCGTCGGCCTGTCCTCGCCGCTGCCCTCGACGCGCTATTTCGGCTACTTCCCGCTGCAATATGTCGAGGCGCGCGATTTCATGCGCGCCACGCCGGATTGGCAGGATGCACCCGATGTCGCCTCGGTCGCCAGGTTCCGCGCCGCCAATCATGGCGCGCCACAGGTCCTGATCGTCTCGAGCTCCGACCGGGATGGTGTGGCCTTTGCCGACAAGTTCGGCTACCCCGACTGCAAGACCACCGAGACCGGGGCACGCGAGATCGACGTGTGCAAGGTCGCAACCCGGCTGAGCGCCGCGAATGACTGAGCATCGCCTCGCCGGTGAAAGCATTGCGAAGCCAAAGGACGGTCCCTCCACCGACGGTGCGGACGCGCTGCTCGGCCTGCCCGTGGCGCTGCCACTGGTGCTCGACCTCGACGGCACGCTGATCAAGGGCGACCTGCTCTATCTCAGCTTCTTCTCGATCCTGCGCCGCAATCCGCTGATCGTCGCGTCATGCGCCGCATGGCTGGTGCGCGGCCGTGCCGCGCTGAAGCGCGAGCTCGCCCTGCGCCAGAGCATCGACTGGAGCCGGATCGAACTCCGCCAGGACGTCGCAGCACTGGCCGAGCGCGAGAAGGCCGCCGGCCGCCGCATCGTGCTGGCGACCGCGGCCGACGCGCTGCTCGCGCAGAAGCTGGCATCGCGGCTTTCATTTATCGACCAGGTCCTCGCCTCCGACGGCGAACACAATCTCAAGGGCGCCAACAAGGCCGACCTGTTGCTGAAGACCTTTCCCGAGGGCTTCATCTATGCCGGCGACAGCGCCTCCGACCTCGCGGTCTGGGCCCACGCCGCCGGAATCATCACCGTCAATGCGTCCGAGGCCGTGCGCGCCGCCGCAGCCGCGCTCGACAAACCGACGCTTCAGCTGCAGGGCCACGCGGCTGCGGTGAAATCTTAACCGCATCCTAACGCGGTCGTTCGATTGCAATCCGCTCCGCGATCCCAGTTTTAAAAATTGTTCGGTTAAGGTCGGCGTCAACAGAGGCGCAGGCCCACAATGAATTTGCAGCAGCAAGTAATTTCGACCGGCTTCAAGATCATCTGCACCGATTGCGGCAGCCTGGCGATCAAGGTCGCCGATCCGGCGCACGCGTCCGGCGACACCATCATCGAATGCCGCCGCTGCAACGCGGTGCGCGGCACGGTGGCGGACCTGCACGTGCTGGCGCGGCGCGGCCGCGACCTGTTCGAATTCTAACCCGGGCCGCGCCGATGCTGTCAGACCCGAAAACCGCCACGCAGAACGACGCGCCCCTCGATGTTCCTCTTGAAACAGTGTGGACGATCCTCGAAGCCGCCAACGAACTGGGCGACACAAACACGGTCGACGCCTGCCGCCGCGTCATCGACGCCAATTTGCGCGGCGACGCGCCCGGACAGCCCGACCTCGCCGCGATCGCCGCATTCTTTGCCTGATTGAGGCAGCGTGTTGCTGTCTGTAAATTCAATACGGCACCGCCGTGACAAAGCGCTGCGCGGAAACACAACAACACAGACCGGGACGTTGCCTGGCCTTGGCTTAACTTTGCGTAACTTGCTTCGTCCAGGGACGACCGGCTAGCTGTCTCGCAGCTTTCGGATTCGGACGGGCCGATGAAATTGACGCGCGACGACCTGGTTGTCGGGGTCGCGATCCCCGCCTTCTTCATCCTCAGCATCGCCTCGATGATCGCCTGCGCGCGCGCGTTTCCGGGGATGCATGTCTGGCAATCCGACATCACCGCGCAGGCCATCCTCGGCACCGCCATCATGGCCGTCTTCGTCCCGGCCTTCGTCGCGGGACGATTCAGCTTCGGCTACCTGGTGGGCTTCTCGCTGCTGTCGGCCGTGTTCGGCTTCGTCTGGCTCAGCTTCTTCAGCGCGTTCGATTATCCGCACGCCATCGCGCGCTGGGCCATGATCGCCGCGCTGACTGCGGCCATCATCCCTCTCCTGTTCCAGAATATCCCGCTTTGGCGGCCCGACCTGTCCGAGACGGCGATCAGGCGCATCGTGGTCCTGCTGCTCGGGGCATCCTTCGCCGTGCTGATTGCAGACATCTCCCACGGAGCCAATGTGGGCGATCCCTATGGAGAAGCCCGCAACGCCGTCACGCGTCCGGTGCCGTTGAACTATCTGACCGGAATCATCATCGGCGCGGTTCTGCCCTATGTGTTCGCGCATCTTGCGTCGCGCCGGCACTGGCTGGCGGCGGCGGCCGTGTTGCTGTTTGCCCTGTGCTTCTATCCGGTCCTCAACAACAAGACCATTCTGCTGCTGCCGGTCTGGCTGCCGTTTCTGTTCTGGCTGTTCGGCCGGTTCAGCCCGCGGCTGGCGACCGTGCTCGCATTCCTGATCCCGATGATCATCGGTCTGACAGCGTTCTTCGTTCTCGTTGCCGACAAGGGCTACATCGTATTCGGCACCATCAATTTGCGCTTCGCCGCGATCCCGTCACTCGCCCTTGATCAATACGCCGACTTCTTTGCACACCGCGAGCCGACCCGCTTCTGCCAGATATCCATCCTGCGGCACATCACCGCCTGCCCCTACGACGCGCTCGGCCCGACGCTGGGAGCGGTCTATCAGGATGGCAATTTCAATGCATCGTTCCTCGCCACGGAGGGCATCGCATCGGTCGGTCTTGCGCTCGCCCCGGTTTCGGCGCTGGTGTGCGGCCTGATCCTGTCGGTGGGATCGATGGTCTCGCGGCACCTGTCGCCGCGCTTCATCGCGGTTTCCTCAGGCATTGCCGTTCCGACGATCATGAACGTGCCACTGACGACAAGCCTGCTGTCGAACGGGATCGCGCTGCTGTTCCTGCTGTGGTGGCTGACGCCCGAATGGCGCGAGGAGTTATCCGCACCGCCCTGGCGGCCCGATCCGCCGACCGGCGTCGCAGGCCTTGCGGCGTCCTGATCCGGGCGAGCATCCCGCTTTATGTGATCACTGCCCGGCCGTCGTCACCCAGCCGCTCTTGCGACAGGGCCGAGGTAGACGACGACACCGGGAGACGATACGCTCACCATTTTTCAGCGCCTTTTTTTCATTGGAGCTTGAAGTGGTTCAGAGCGCGCAAGGAGGTCCGGCCGCGTTAGGTCCCGGAAGTGCCGCACCGTGGTTTTCGCAGCAAACGCTTTCGCTTCCGAATTATTCATTCTCAAGTGCCGGCGGCCGCTATCTTGCGCTGAGCTTTCTCGGCAGTGCCGGAGACGACAGCGCGCGCGAAGTGATCCAGCAGGTCACGGACGCAACAGATGTTTTCGACGGACAGCGCGCGGCGTTCTTTGGCGTGACGATCGATGCGAGGGACAAGGCTAACGAGACGCTGTCCGAGCGGAACGGTATCCGATATTTCCTGGATTTTGACGGGGCCGTCAGCCGCCTCTACGGCGCACTTCCGCAGGCCTCGGCACCAGGCGAGCAATCCCGCTACAAGCGGATGTGGATTCTGATCGATCCAACCCTGCGTGTGATGGGTATGGCTCCGCTCGGGCAAACCGCCGCGCTGATCTCGCGCCTGCGCACCCTGCCGTCGCCGGATCGCTTCGCCGGGATTCGTCTGCAGGCCCCGATCCTGTACTTGCCGCAGGTGTTCGAGCCGGCCTTTTGCAAGCATCTGATCGGCCTCTACGAAAGCAACGGCGGCGAAATGTCCGGCGTCATGCGCGAGATCGATGGCAAGACGGTCGGCGTCAGGGACGTCCGGTTCAAGGCGCGCAGGGACTTTTTGCTTGAAGACGCCGAGCTCAGACGTCAGGTCGATCTGAGGATTGAGCGCGCGATCGTTCCCGAGATCGCCAAGGTTCACCAATTCAAGGCGACGCATATCGAGCGTTACATGGTCGGCTGTTACGACGCGGCCGACAACGCGCACTTTGCACCGCATCGAGACAACACGACCAAGGGCACGGCGCACCGCCGGTTCGCGGTTTCAATCAATCTGAACGACGATTTTGACGGCGGCGAAATTTGCTTCCCGGAATACGGGCCGCAGTCGTTCAAGCCACCCACCGGATGCGCCGTCGTATTCTCCTGCTCGCTGCTACACGCCGTCAGCCTCGTCACGCGCGGCAAGCGCTACGCGTTCCTGCCGTTCCTCTACGACCAGACAGCGGCAGATATCAGGGACGAAAACCGCAGGTTCATTTCAAGGGAGGAAGGCTGACGGCGCCGGTTCGACCAAGCCCACATCCTGGTGCTGACCAGCGAGGGCGAGAAGCTCGCGGGTAACCCGGATGCTCCGCCGTCGACCGCGGCGCTGCATGCAGCGGTGCGAGAACCACCCCGATCAACCTTGGACCGGTCCACACGCCTGCACGTGTTGCGGAGCCGGAGCGCCCTGCCCGAACTGCAATAAGCCGGACGACGGCGAAGTCCCCCGGACACCCAAGGGATCCACCGAAGAAGGCTGAAACGGGACAAGCTGCCTAGTTTACCGCCACTTCATTTCGGCCCGCGCCTGCTGATCGCGCTGACGTAGCATCGAGTAGAGCTTGGCCCAAATCCGAAAGAAGCGGACACGAGGTCGGGTGTACCGGATCGTCGGCCGCTGCGGAGCGAAGACCCCGCCCTGCTCCTCATGCCAGCGTCGAATATGCCATTGCATGTACCGCTTGTGGGCAACGCGGTAATAGTGCCTGAAGAGCGGATACATAGTCGACACGGGAACGTTGTGAACGCGCAGGCTTTCGGACAGCGCTATCTGCTCCAGCGTGAGCAGCTTCTTACCCTGGTCGAGCACGGCGTCAATCAGCGCGATCGCATCTTCGATCACCGGCACGTGCTTCGCCGGGTCGACTGCGGCCAACCCGCTGTTGTATTCAACGGACGCTTTCGGGTCGTAGCGATATGGGCCAATGTTCGGCAGATCAGCCGTGAAGCCGGCCAGGGCCGGGAAGGGATTCCGCCCGTGAAACCGGTCAACGGCGATCGATCCCGCGCACACCATCGACCATAGCTTTTCGAAGAACCCGTCTTGGAAAAACGTATCCGTGTCTGTCATGACGCAGAAGTTCAGGTTGCTCTTCATCTCCTCGAGGAGAACGCACGGCTTGATGCGGTGATGATAAAGACCGCCGCGTGAAAACTCTGCGATCTTTGGCGTGATATCGACAATTCGGACCGGCAAATCTCGATAGAGATCAGGCTTGTCGGTGTAGACGACAACATCGACGGGGACATGGAATTTCCAATGCAGCAGCGTCGCCAGGCTGTATCGCAACTCCAAATATAGACGCTCAAGATTCCCGTACTCGACGTAAATGAAAGTAAGTCCCCGCGAAACCATTTCCGGAAGCACCCCGCAACCTTAAGCTGACTAATTTCGCACCCATACCGCAGTTTGCGAGTGTTGCCAAATGTTGCTGCCCAATACCTTCGGCGGCCCTCCCCTGCCCGCGCACAAAAGGCAAAAAATACCGGCGGTTTGCTCGAGCCCGCCGGTGGGGGTGATGTGCTGAAAATTCTACGGTAAGGGCAATCTCAACCGATCTCGTTAGCGGTTTACATCATCGAGCGCATCGGCGATTTCATTGAGCCGCTGCTGGATCAACTGACGTGTTGCCGGGTCGGCCGTCACCTGCACCTGCTGTTCGCGGTTGAACTTGTCATTCCGGAGTGTGTCCCGGCGCACCTGGTTGATCTGCGGGAGGGCAAAATGGCCAACTCGATCGACACCAATCGCGAGCTGCAGGCGACCTATCGGCCCAACCACGCGGCCGTCGTCAGGCTCGCAGACGAGGCCAAGTTGCGCGGGCGCGCGGCGCATCGGGGAAACCGGAAATTCGAACGGAAAAAGTACCCAGAGTCGAAAATGACCCCTCGCAGGCAGTCGAAAGTCAAATACAGAGCTATTAAGTGATTGATATTATTGGCGCGAGAGACGGGACTCGAACCCGCGGCCTCCGCCGTGACAGGGCGGACAAAATTCAAGAAAAACAACGTTGGGGCAAACTCTTAGGCTCTACTATTGAACTTATTACGAGAAAACTATTTCAGCGTAAGAACTAGCTAAAGCGAAGAGCCAGCCTCTCTCTTCACGACGCTTTCTTGGTCTTTTTCTTTTTGGATTTGATTACGTCAGCTTGCGCCCGGTAGGCCCGCGCCATTGCCTGCAATCCTTCCGCCAAGTCGCGGTCGAGAGTGGAGAGTGACGCGCGCTCTGCCTTGTCAGCCTGCTTGCGAAGGGACTTTATCATCTTGGCCATGGGTTGGTCCTAATGAGGTACGTACTCATAGGCTACGAGTGCCCGAGTCCGATCATGGCAACTAAGCCTGCTATTGCGAGAACGGATTGCAGGCGCATGGCTGCTTCCCCTCAGTTCCCAAAGACGACGCCCGATGCTAATCCAATTCGGGCCGGCTAGGAACTGAGGATGTTCCTCTCCAAGAACAGATCGCGACCCACAGGAAGGTATGGGGACTACAAATAGGGCTTCATCCGAACAGAAGCCACGTCACGCTGCGATGAAGGTCCCAAAAGACCCCGCCGCAGCGCAAACAAAGGCAACCTCCACGCCGTCGATATGATGGTGGTCCGCGTGCATTGTCGGCCTTCCATGCGCTCCATCGCAAGTTCCATGTTCCGCCGTTCTACGCCTCGATGGATGCATGTGGGCAACTGAGGGGAACGCGGTATCTGTGCGTTGACGCTGGGGGCGAATCATTGACATCGTTCGGATAGTCGGGTCTGCGTGCCACGGGGCCACCCTTCTAGCCACCCTCGAAGCCACGCAAAGTGCGAAGCGTTGTCTAGACCGATGCGCTGGAGCGGCCAGCGAAGTCACCCTCGTAGCCATTCTGTGCTCGGGCTTGGCGGACGGGACAGAAAAAGGTCTGTTCACGAACGGCGTATTGCGTGTCGAGTTCAAAACAGGTGTAGGGCACGCCGCAGTGAGCCGCCCCGTGTCTAGATCGAAGAGATTACGTTTCAGCGGCCCGCCATTGCGGGATACCCACCTCTGGTCTCTTTCGGCAGCAGGCTTGCCTGCTCACTAAGGCACCGGCGCGCGATCCATCTGCCTTCGGTTCACTTGCCCGTTAGAAGAATTGCCCCGCACGCCCGGCCTTCGCGCCGGGCTTTTTCATGTGCGGGGTAAGGAGCCGCCAAACCACGAAATCGGCGAACTCCCAAGCCCTCAAAATCAGTTCGAGGCCGCAATGGCGCTCGGTCCCTCAGTGGCCGAATGCGCCGTCGCGCGTGTGCGTCTGCGTTCCCTGAAACCATCAAAAAGGAACTACAGCATGCAACGACCCGGCCATATCTGGATTGAAACCTACGAGCGCGTTCGCGATGGGAAGATCCAGCAGGTGACTAGTCACTGGCGACGTTTGCCGCACCGTCGCGCGTCGGTCAGAGCGACCTATCCTCTCGTCGCGTAGTCCAGACAACTCACCGAAACGACGACCCGCCGGGTGAGAAAATCTCGCCCGGCGGATGTTCGGACCGACTGCATCCGAGCCTCAGAAGGTGAAATTGCGCGTGAACTTGAGTGCTGCGAGAGCACCTTCAAAGGTGGTCGGCTGGATCTCATCGACCTCGTATCGCGCCCTTTGCTCGTCAACCTCGGCCGCGGCAACGGCCGCCAGCAACGGATTGAGCCGTGCATCTCGACGCGCGATTGCGGCTGACAACGTCGCGTGCTCCCGTCGATTGCGATCGGGGTACATGTCCGCTGGCGTGTATAGATCGATATCCCGATGCGAGGTCGAACGGATCGGCGGCAGCCCATTGTCGGGATTGCCGACGCTCTCGACGGACGGCTCAAGGTCGCCCGCCTTCTTCAACTCCCGCTCGGCCGCCTCAAGCGCGTCGCCCGCAACTGCCAGGATATGATCGGCCTTCTCGTGATCCGCGATCGCCGCGAAAATGGGGTCGGGTTCGGCGGCCAAAACTGAAGTGGTGGTTGACACCGCAGCCAGCGCGCCCCCGCCGGCGAGCACTTGAAGAAGCTTTCGGCGTGATGTGATAGAATTTGGTTTAGCCTGTGCCATGGTCCAGATCCTTGGTGCTGGTTAGAGCCGGGCCAGTGCTTCAACCACTTGCTCGGCTCGTATTTTTATGCCATCATAAATTCATGACGTCAACAATAAATAACATTAAAAAATCGCGAGGCCGCCCTCCGATCGAGAGCGAGCCGGTAACCGTGCGCATGACGACCGATGCACTAAAGGCGCTCGACAACTGGCGGCGAGTACAAGATGACCTTCCCGGCCGCCCCGAGGCCATTCGCCGGCTTGTAGAGCAAGCCCTGAAGAGCCAATCGAAGCAGTCATGAGTGACAGACCGTCCCGCTTCGCTCGGCCCGAGTTGACCGAAGAAACGCCGATTACTCTCCAAGAGGCTTGCGACCTCTATTTTCGTGGCATCATCACCGAAGTCAGCCTGCGCGCCGAGCACGCCCGCGGGATGCTCACTATCTTCCGGGTCGGCCGCCAAGACTTCACGACGTTGCGTTTTGTCCGGGAGATGCAAGAAAGAAAATGCCGCGCCAACCCTGAGGCGCCGGCCGCGCGCTCGCCGTCGGCGGCTGAACGCGAAGCCGCCTGCGCCGCGCTGAGAGCAACCATCCAACGGATGAAGAACTCCGCCCCCCGGATCAGGCCCCGGAAAATCAAACTTCAGCCCCGCAGCACCCAATCCAGCGAATGACGCTTATCCTTCCCCGTGTTCTCTCCAAGAGCGAAGCCGCTGAATACTGCGGCTGCAAAACCCTCGCCGCATTCGACCAATGGCGCGCAAAGGGCATTGTCCCCGGCCCCATCCCAGGCACCACGAAGTGGGACCGCAAGGCAATAAATGCGGCTCTAGACCGCGCGTCGGGCCTCGAGGCAAAGCCCGCCAAGGAATTGAGCCCCTTTCAGCGCTGGCGCGCCGCGGAAAAGGCAGCGGGGCGCCTTCCATAAGGTCGCCTGCGGCAAAGCAAGCCGCCGCCGGCGCCAGTTGAGCTTGGGGCTGATTTGATGGAGACTAGCCCTCGACGCAGAGCGAGGAGCCAATGCCTACCGAAAATTTAATATCTGACTTCCAGATCAGGCTTAGCCCTGACGGAAAGATCGTCGTGCTGTCGGCGACCAAAGACAATAAGCCAGTGACGCTGAATTTCCCCGCCGAGGTCATCGGCGAAATCGTTATCGGCCTCCTGGGTGCCGCCGCCGCGCGAGCTACCACGCCGCCGCCCATCAAGGTCGGACAAATGCCTGCGGACCACTGTGTGATGGCAGGTGGCGTCGGTCTGAGCGACATTCCGGAACGGCCCGATGCGTTTGCCATCACCTTCGGCTTTGGGCAGACGCTTCTATCGATCGGTCTGAGCCGCAAAGCTCTGGGTCCGGTCGGAAAAGGAATGATGGCCGCAAGCGCCGATCACGGGTCGAAGCCGTCATAAGCTATTTCGCAAACTCGGGACCGAACCACCATCTTTCCGTCATGCCCGTCACCCGAAAGCCGATCGAGATCCCGCCGGCGATCGGCCGCCGGTTCGCCGCCCAGCTCGAGGCTTACCACACCGAGCAGGACGCCAACCGGCGCGATGAGATCGCGGCCGAGACCCGCCATATGCTGATGCAGCACATGCCGGCCGGCTCGAAACTGCGGATGAGCGAGGTCAAGGAGCTATTCGCGTTGATGCGATTCGCGGCCCGCGCTGTACTCCCTGCGACGATACCGGCTGGGTTTGCTAGAACCATCAGGACCAGCCTTGGACCGGTCCCCATGCCTGCGGCGGCGCTGGGGCGCCCTGCCCGGCCTGCAACGGGCCGGACGACGGCGAGGTTCCGCAGCTTCCGAATGGGTTTGGACCGGGATAAGTCGTTCTACCAATTGATTTCACCCGTAGATTGAGACAGTTTACCACTACATCTTTTTATTTTGCAGGTTTGGAATTTGAAAATTGAAGTGTGCGGGGCGCCAATTGGCGACGCCGCGAAGCAGTTTCGATTCGACATCAACGCACTGCGTGCCCTCTCGGTAATGGCCGTTCTTGGCTATCACTTGAAGATTCCCGGTTTCGCTGGCGGCTTCATCGGCGTGGACGCCTTTTTCGTCGTCACGGGATACCTGATGATCGGCAAGGTAGTAGCCGGCCTGATTTCGGGCCGCTTCTCCTACGCCGACTTTGCGATGATGCGGCTGCGCCGCATCTATCCAGCTCTGCTTTTGGTTGTCGTGGCAACCGCTGCGGCGGGATGGTTCTTGACTCTGCCCGGAGAATACTTCCGACATATCCGGCAGGCCTGCTACGCGCTCTTTTTCCTGTCGAATTTCGCATTCGACAACGACAACGGTTACTTCGCGATGGCCGCCCAGACCAAGCCACTCCTCCACACCTGGTCTCTCGCGGTGGAGTGGCAGTTCTACATCTGGATGCCGCTCGTGGTGCGGCTCGTGTGGTCCCGCTGCCTGCGATCGAATGCTCTAGCCGCGACAATGACCGCGCTAACCGCCGTCGCGGTCGCGTCCTTGGCCTGGTGCCTTTGGGAAAACCAGCATGACGCGATGGGCTCCGCTTTCTTCTCGCTACGCGCTCGAGCTTGGGAGCCGTTGGCCGGAGGCATCATCGCCGTCGCCGAGGTCTGGCGCCGTGAAAACGGCCGCGCGGCCCTTTCCAAGTCATCCGGCTTCGCCGCCGCAAGCGTCGGCTGGATCCTGACGGCGATCTGCGTCGCCTATCCGTTGCCGGAAACGCGCTGGCCCGGCGCCTTGACCATCTTGCCCATCTTGGGCGCGACCCTTGTCGTCGCCGGCGGCCTACAGACCTTGAAACTCATTCAATCGCCGATTGTGCAGCACATCGGTGACTGGTCTTACTCGATCTACCTCTGGCACTGGCCGATCTGGGTTTTGGCCGGCGGATGGCTCACCGTGCGAGGCTACGACGTCGACCCGGTTTCGAAAGCCCTAATGGTCGCAGCCTCGATCGCAATCGGTGCCACATCCTATTATCTTGTGGAGCAACCGGTCCGGCTGCGGCGTGATGTCTGGACGCCGCGGCGGCTTCTGGCTGGCACCGGCGCCATAGTTGCGACGTTCGTTGCCTTTACGATCGGCGCACTCCTCACGACCGGCTTCCCGGGGCGGCTGCCGGTCTATCTCTTACCGGCCGAGATGGCTCGCAAGACGGACACACCGCGCGATGAATGCTTCCGGAACGCGAACTCGGTGAAGGCCGCCGGCGAGACCTATTGCACGTTCGGCGGCGGCAAAGCCGCTGATCACGCGGCCGTCATGTTGTGGGGTGATTCCTTCGCAAACCAGTATCTCGAGCCGATCTCGACGGCCGCGACCAAGCTCGGCCTCGCCGGTCTCATTGCGACACAGAGCGCCTGCCGGCCCTTCGTCGACGATCCAGATCGCAACGCCGCTGATAGCCCGCCGTGCCGCCAGTTCAACAGCAGCACGCTGCAGTTTCTCAGCAAGCGCGCCGAGCCGAGCATCGTCGTCCTGGCAGGCAACTGGAGCAGCGCCGCCGAGATCTCGCCGCTGGTCGAGACGCTGCTATCCAGCGGCAAGACCGTCGTGCTCGTCATGCCGCTTCTCAGGATCGGCTTCGACGTGCCGCAGAAATGGATTGAGAGCCAGATCAGGGCAGGAAAATCCATCCCTGAATGGAAGGTTCCGGCCGATCCGACATTGACGATGCAAGCCTTACGGAGAGAGGTGACAGAGATCCTGGCGCCGCATAAAGACGACGGCCGCCTTATTCTCATCGACCCTCAAAAGGAGGTGTGCGACGCCTCCTATTGTTATCTAGTCCAAGCCGGCCAAGCCAACTTCCGCGACACGGCTCACATCTCGAACGTCAACGCGCAGAAGTATGAGCGAGAGTTTGCCGCAGCGCTCGGTTTGGCTGGGCGTTTGTCTCACCTCGAATGATAGGCTTACCGTAGGTTACCCGGCGCCTCCGACACTCCTCGCCTCACGGTCGAGACGGGTTAAAAGGTCGGTCATATCGTCCGCGTCGTCCATCTGCATGGCTGTTTGCCAGCGGCCGTCCACCGCAGCCGGCGCGTTCGTCTTGGTGTCCCAAACAGCCCAGCCATTGTCCAAAAGACGAAGATCATAGCGATTGGGATCCGGCATGAGCCTCCTCCACATCGATAAAAAGCGACCGCCGATCGTACCAGATCGGCGGCCAGTTTCACCAGGAGGTTTCGCCGAATTAAGCGGCCGGCGCCGCGTCGTGCTTCTTGGCCTGCCCGACCTGATAGGGCATCCATTCGGCATAGCGACCATAGCCCGGCTTGCTGTCCTCGTCCTGAATGAGCGTGACGGACGTTTCGCCGACGACGCCCGAGCCGTTCGGCAGGATCACCATCAGGTTGACGCAGCGCGGGCCCCACACATAGGCGACATGGGCCGCGAATGGTGCCGCGTAGCCATCGAAACGGATATCGCCATGCGCCGGGGTAAACCAGACGACACGGCCAACGGTCGGATTGATCATCGAAAGTACCTTTTCATAGAGGGATTGCCGGCGTCCGGCCGGCGCGGGTTGTCAGACGATGCCGGCGGCGAGCTTGGACCGGAGCAAATAGCCCTCAAGGGCCCAAATCTTGTTGCGGGCATTGTCGCGGGCGATCCGGCGGCCGATCGCAGCATCAAAGTTTTCGGGCGACGCCGCCGCACTCTCGCCGATCACAATGAACCCGTTGCGCAGCGTCAGCGCGCAAACCGTCATCGTGGTACCCGGGAAAACGTGGTAGCTCTCGCCGGTAATCGTGGCGTCGATCGCGTCCGGCGTCAGCCGCGGCGCATTCAGGCCCTTGGTTTTCAGCTCCGCTTCAATCGCGGCTTCGCTCGCATTCAACGGCATGTTTCTTCCTCTATGGGATTACCGGGAGCCGCCCGGCGCGGAGATCGTTGGAGGCGACGCCGCAGCGCTCACCTTGAACCCAGCCCAGAACGCCCACACAGCGCCGCTCACGATCGCGCCGACCACGCCCGCAATGATGACGTTGCGCAGATGCCGGGCCGCGTAATGCATGTTCCGGAGGAAAGAAAACTGCCCCTGCACCGAGATCACCGAAGCCGGGTTTGAAACGTCCATTCCGAGCGAGAGAAACGTTTCTGAAACGGCCTCTTTCGCCGCCATCTTCGCGATTTTCTCGAGATCGGTGTGCGCGGGTGTCATCAGCGCGCCCCGTAGCTCTTGCGCACGCCGTCATACCAGGCGGGCACCGCGCCGAGCCGCGCTTGCAACTCGATCGCGTACGAAGTCGTTAGTTCGAGCATGGCCCGCGCGTCCTTGTCCTTGCAGCCGGCGACGCCGCGCCAGGGAAACCGGCATTGCGTATCGAGGTACGGCACCGGCGGGACTTTCGCGAGCTTATCGGGCGCCGCTGGCAGCTGGCGCTGCACTTCCCGCGGGGGTGGAAGATCCTCGCGCGGCACGCTCGCGCACCCGGCCAAAAGGATCAAACTTGCAACGGTCGTCAGCCTCAAGTTGCCCGATATAATCAACGTCCGCTTCATATTGTGCCCGTGCCCCTTCGGCGATTGCATCCGCGCGCGCGGCCTCATCAGCGCGTGATTTCCGTGAATTTTCCAAGTCGGTTTGCTGCGCGGCGATCGTTGCCCGCAGGCTTTTTGCCTCTTCCCGCTCATCCGAGACGCGAAAGCCGATCATGAAGAACAGGAGCGCGGCGACCAGGACGGACACCAGCCGGGCGACCGCGACATAGGGCGCGAGCTGCGCGGAGTACCGCAGCAGCGGGAAATGACCGATGACGAACGCAACGACGAAAACGAAGCCGTCGAGCCCGAGCGCGAAATAGGACGTTGCAACGTTCCAGAAGAAATCACCGAGCACGGATCAATCCTCCCGGAGACACCAGGGACGTTCGCCCCACATGGCATCGGTCCGGCGGTTGTAGAGGCCCTGCAGGAATTTGCCGTTGGCGTTGACGTACTTCACCATCGCGTTGCAGGCGTCCGCGACGCGGCCCGCGTTGAGATCCCGCGCGATGGACGTTGCGCAGACCTTTTCAGGCCCGAGATTGACCGCAAACGAAGCGATAGCCGCCTGACGGTGCGGCGGCATGGTCGGCAGCGACGGGACGCAAACCACGACCTTATCGGCGTAGCGCTCCGCGACGTGCGAAAGCTCTTCTTGGCATTGCTCCTTGGTGAATTTCATCCCCACCTTGAGCCACGGCCAATCGTAAGTCGTGATCCCGCCGCAAACCGTGATGACGCCCGGCGGATCGAACGGCAGATGTTCGGCCACAAGGTTCATGCCCTCCCAATGGGAGACCAGAACGCCGGCGAGCGCGGCGCCGGCGACAGATAATCCGACATGCTTTCGCGTAACAGCCATTATTGAGCCCCCGGGCGCTTGAGGTAGACCGCAACGCCATTGGCGACGGACAGCAGGACGCCGCCGACGATGTAGGTTCCGGATGGAAGGCTTTCGGTACGCATACGACGAGGACCGCGTGATGGACGCATGCGCGCGGGTACGGCGAGCTCTATGATGGCGTTTGCGTGAAGGTCAGGCGGCCTGCTGATCGGCGGGCTTGTCGGCTTGGCGCAGGAGCTTCCATTCCCAGGGCAGCAATTCGTGCAGACGCGATGCGGGAAGATCGGCGATACGGGCGAGGACGTCGGCGAGCCAGGCTTTCGGATCGACGTCGTTGAGACGACAGGTCGTGATCATCGTCAGCATGATGGCGGCACGGTCGGCACCACGCTGGCTGCCGGCGAAGGTCCAGTTGCGCCTTCCCAAGGCG